>DLGP01000034.1:60721-74038 GCA_002482765.1 Alphaproteobacteria bacterium UBA7691 | reverse complement strand
GCATCACAGCGGCCCCTGCACCAGCCCGCGAAAGCCGTACACCGTGCGGTCGCCCGCATAGTCCACCAGCTCCACGGTGCGCTCCTGCCCGGGCTCGAAGCGCACGGCCGTGCCGGCGGCAATATCGAGCCGCATGCCCTTGGTGCGCTTACGGTCGAACTTCAGCGCGTCGTTGGTCTCGAAGAAATGATAGTGGCTGCCAACCTGGATCGGCCGGTCGCCGGTATTGGCGATATCCAGCGTCACCGTGGCGCGCCCGGCATTCAATTCGATCTCGCCTGGGGCGGGAAAAAGTTCACCTGGGATCATATCGTATTCTCCCCCATTCCATCGTCATGCCCGGGCTTGACCCGGGCATCCAGACCCCCGGGTCAAGCCCGGGGGTGACGCTTTCATTGCAATTTGGCGGACATCACCGGATCGGCTGGTGCACGGTCACCAGCTTGGTGCCGTCCGGGAAGGTGGCCTCCACCTGGATATCGTGGATCATCTCGGCGATGCCGGGCATCACCTGATCGCGGCTCAGCACGGTGGCGCCATCGCGCATCAATTCTGCAACAGAGCGGCCATCACGGGCGCCTTCCACCACATAATCGGTGATCAAGGCCACCGCCTCGGGATGGTTCAGCTTCAGGCCGCGCTCCAGCCGTCGCCGTGCCACGATGGCAGCCATCGCCACCAGCAGTTTGTCCTTTTCGCGGGGCGTGAGATTCATGCCGCCCGGCCTCCCCTGCCGCTATTGCCTGAAACTAGCCAGAAACTAAACCGTAAGATAGCCGCGAACGTCGTCGCCATCCATAGCCTCAGGGCCACCCGACACCATCACTTCGCCCCGCTGCAACAGCACAAAGCGGTCGGCCAGGGCGCGGGCGAAGTCAAAATACTGCTCCACCAGCACAATCGCCATGGTGCCGCGCCCAGCCAGTTGCTGGATCACCCGGCCAATATCCTTGATGATCGAGGGCTGGATGCCTTCGGTGGGTTCGTCCAGCAGCAGCAGCCGCGGCCGCGTGACCAAGGCCCGCCCGATCGCAAGCTGCTGCTGCTGACCCCCCGAAAGATCGCCGCCCCGGCGGTTCCGCATATCATGCAGAATCGGGAACAGGGCGTAGATTTCCTCATCAATGCGGCGTTCGCTGCGCGGCAGCGGCGCCATGCCGGTTTCCAGATTTTCCTGCACGGTGAGGCGCGGGAAAATCTCGCGGCCCTGCGGCACCATGGCGATGCCGCGCCGCGCCCGTTCATGGGGCTTGAGCCGGCTGATATCCTGGCCTTCCCACAGGATGCTGCCTGAACGCACCGGCTGCAAACCGATCAGGGCGCGCATCAGCGAGGTCTTGCCAACGCCGTTGCGCCCCAGCACGCAGGTGATCTTGCCCGGCTCGGCGCTGATCGAGACATCGCGCAAGGCATGGCTGGCGCCGTAATAGAGGTTCAATCCTTCGGCTTGCAACATCTGTCAGCGCCCCAGATAGACTTCAATGACCCGCTGGTCATTCTGCACCATGTCGAGGCTGCCCTCGGCCAGCACGCTGCCTTCATGCAGCACAGTGACCCGGGCGCCGAGATCGCGGACAAATTCCATGTCATGCTCCACCACGATCAAGGTGCGCTGGCCCACCAGGGTCAGGATCAGTTCGGCTGTGGCCTTGGTTTCGGCATCGGTCATACCGGCCACCGGCTCGTCGAGCAGGATCAACTGCGTGTCCTGCACCAGCAACATGCCGATTTCCAGCCACTGCTTCTGGCCATGGCTCAAGGCGCCGGCCAATTCGGTGACCCGGCCCATCAGGCCCACTGTATCCAGCGCCCAGGCAATGCGGTCCACCGCTTCGCCATCCAGCCGCGACATCATGGTGCGCAAGGCACCCCGCGGCGCCTTCAGCGCCAGTTCAAAATTCTCAAAGACACTGAGATGTTCGAACACGGTGGGTTTCTGGAATTTGCGGCCGATGCCAAGATTGGCAATCGCGGTTTCATCCAGCTTGGTCAGATCGACACGGCCGGCAAACAGCACTTCGCCGGCATCCGGCTTGGTCTTGCCGGTGATGATATCCATCATCGTGGTCTTGCCGGCACCATTCGGGCCGATCACGGTGCGCAATTCGCCCGGCGCCACGATCAGCGACAGGTTGTTGATGGCGCGGAAACCGTCAAACGACACCGAGACGCCATCAAGATAAAGCTGGCTGTCGGAGACACGCGGCTTGTCGGCCACATCATCCGGCAGGCCGGCTTTGGGTTCATGTTCGGTTTTCAACAACGCATTCATCGCCCTACTCCCCCGGCGCCTTGTTGTTCGCCAGATAGGCGGCACGCTGCGCCCGCCAGGCCTTGAGCTGGCCCACCATGCCGACCACGCCCTTCGGGAACAGCAAAGTTGAGGCGATGAACAGCGCACCCAGCACAAACAGCCACAGATCGGGCGCCGCGCCGGTGAGCCAGGTTTTCACCAGATTGATCAACACGCCGCCGAGCATGGCGCCATAGAGCGTGCCGCGACCGCCGACCGCCACCCAGATGGCAACTTCAATCGAATTGGCCGGCGAGAATTCACCCGGATTGATGATGCCGACCTGCGGCACATAGAGGGCGCCGGCGATGCCGGCCAGCACTGCCGAGAGTACAAAGGCAACCAGCTTGGCATTGGTGACCGAATAACCGAAGAAACGCACCCGGCTTTCGGCATCACGCACCGCCAGCAGCACGCGGCCGAGCTTCGAGCCGGTGACATAGCGGCAGAGCAGGAAACAAATGCCCATCGCCAGCACCGAAGCGATATACAGGCCAATGCGGGTGCTCGGCGCCTGCACATTGTAGCCGAGGATTTCCTTGAAATCGGTCAGGCCGTTATTGCCGCCAAAGCCCATATCGTTGCGGAAGAAAGCCAGCAGCAGGGCAAAGGTCATCGCCTGGGTGACGATGGAGATATAGACGCCGGTGACCCGGCTGCGGAAGGCGAACCAGCCCAGCACCAGGGCGAGCAGGCCCGGCACCACGATCACCATCAGCATGGCAAACGGGAAATGCTCGAAGCCCTGCCAATACCACGGCAATTCCTTCCAGTTCAGGAACACCATAAAATCCGGCAATTCGGCATTGCCATAAACCCCGCGCGTGCCGATCTGACGCATCAGATACATGCCCATGCAATAGCCGCCCAGCGCGAAGAAGGCGCCATGGCCCAGGCTGAGGATGCCGGCATAACCCCAGACCAGATCAAGGCTGAGCGCCAGGATGGCATAGCAGGCATATTTGCCGAGCAGCGGCACCAGATAATCCGGCAGATGCAGCAGCGAAGTATTGGCCGGCAGCGTGTTCAGCAGCGGCACCACCACCAGCAGCAGGAAGCCGATGCCGAGGAAGATGGCCCAGCCGCGCCGATCAAGCAGCGGGCGGGGCTTGGCGAGAGCGAGCAATTCGTCCTTAGGCATCGGCGGAACGTCCCTTGGCGGCGAACAGGCCACGCGGCCGTTTCTGGATGAACAGGATGATCGCCACCAGCACCACAACCTTGCCCAACACGGCACCGGCCACCGGTTCCAGCAGCTTGTTGACGATACCAAGCGTCATGGCGCCGACCAGCGTACCCATCAGGTTGCCGACACCGCCGAACACCACGACCAGGAAACTATCGACGATGTAGATGGTGCCGAGATTGGGCGACACGTTGCCGATCTGGCTCAGCGCCACGCCGGCCATGCCGGCAATGCCGGAGCCGAGCGCAAATGTCATGGCATCCACCCGCGCGGTGGGAATGCCCATCACGCTGGCCATGCTTCTGTTCTGCGTCACCGCCCGCATATGCAGGCCGAAACTGGTGCGGCGCAGGATCAGCGCGATCAGCCCCAGCACCAGGAAGCAGAATACGATGATGATGACCCGGTTCCAGGTGACATCAAAACCGCCGATCAGCTCAAACGAACCGGTCATCCAGCTTGGATTGGACACTTCCTTGTTCGGCGCACCGAAGATGCTGCGCACCATTTGCTGCAAGATCAGGCTGACACCCCAGGTCGCCAGCATGGTTTCCAGCGGCCGGCCATACAGGAAGCGGATCACGCCTCGTTCAATGGCAATGCCGAAAATGGCAGCAGTGAGGAAAGCCACCGGCAAAGCGGCCACCAGATAAGCGCCGAACCAGGCCGGCGGCAGATAGGCGCGGAAAATTTCCTGCACCACAAAAGTGGCATAGGCGCCGATCATGATCATTTCGCCATGCGCCATGTTGATCACGCCCATCACGCCGAAAGTGATGGCGAGGCCAACAGCGGCCAGCAGCAGCACCGAACCCAGGCTGATGCCCTGGAAGATATTGGCAAACCAGCCAATCACCGTCAGCTTGCGCTGCACCGAGGTGAAAGCCACCTGCAAGGCCGCCTTCACATCGGCATCGGTTTCTGCACTGAGCCGCGCTTGCAGCATCGAGCGGATGCGCAGGTCGGTGGCACCCGAAAGCACCGCCACGGCGGCCAGTTTACGCTGCTTGTCAGCGGCGGGATCGGCGATATCGGCGGCGGCCAAAGCCAGCGCCATCGCCTGCTTGGCCTGGGCGTTGGTTTCCTTCGGCGTCACTTCGCGCAACAGGGCCACGGCATCCGGCGTGGCGCCCTCCAGCAGCACATTGGCAGCGGCACGGCGCTGCGCGGCTTCGGGGCTGAGCAGGCCAAGCCGGCCAACCGCCTCGCGCAGCGCGATGCGCAGATTGTTGTTGACCACGATGGGATCAAGTTCGGCATTGCTGGCAAAGCCGGCATCTTCCAGCGTGGTGCCCAACGCCAGGCTCTGCTGGTTGCCGCTGCGCGTGGCGATCACCACGGCGCCATCGCTCTTGCGGGTGAACAGGCGGCCATCGGTCAAGGCCCGCAGCACCGGCATGGCGCGGGCATCGCCCAATTGGGTCAGCACTTCGATGGCCTTGCCCTTGGCGGCAAAATCATCGGCATTCAACGCTGTGACGGCGGAGGCAAAATCCTTTGGCGTGTCGTCGCTGGCGGCGCCCACACCGGCAGCGCTGAGTTCGGCCTTGGCCGTGTCAGACAGTTCAAGCAATTCAAGCTCGGCCGGATCGGCCATATCCTCAACATCGCCGGTGGCGGCATTGGTCACCACGATCATGGCACCATCCGGTTCGCCGATCACGATGGCGCCATCGGCATTGCGGCGATACAGCCGGCCGGCGGCAAGCGCGGCCAATGCCGCCTTGGCCTGCGGTGCATCGCTGGCCATCAGCGCGGCGATAGCGGGTTTCGGATCGCTGTCGGTGAGGCCCGAAAGCAGCTCGGTCATATCCTGCGCCCGCACTGCCGGCACAATAAGCGCGCTGGAAAGCAACGGCAGCAACAGCAAGGCAAGCAGGAAGAGGCAACGACGCAGAGCCACGGTGCGCACTCGCTTTTTATTTATGGAATGGCTTGGCTAAATCGAGACGGGTTGGGAAACCGGGCCGGCGGATCAAACCGCCGGCCCGGCGCCCGGGAGGCTTACTTGTACTTCGGCTTCTCGCAATTGCCGCAGACCCAGGGATAGGTCCAGTCGGCGGTCAGCTTGGCGCTTTCCGGGATGTACTTCGACCAGGCATCGGCCTTCACCGGACCCTTGGTCTTCCACACCACGTTGAACTGGCCGTCGGGGCGGATTTCACCGATATAGACCGGCTTCGACAGATGATGATTGGTGTTCATCGTCGAGACGAAACCACCCGGCGCCTGGGTCTTCTGGCCATACATGGCCTGGCGCACGGCATTCACGTCGGTGGTGCCAGCTTGCAGCACGGCCTGGCTCCACATCTTGAAGCCGATATAGGTGGCTTCCATCGGATCGTTGGTGACGCGCTTGTCGCTCTTGATGTAGGTCTTCCACTGCTTGATGAAGGCATCGTTGACCGGGCTCTTCACCGACTGGAAGTAGTTCCAGGCCGCCAGATGGCCGACCAGGTCCTTGGTGTCGATGCCGGCGAGTTCTTCCTCACCCACCGAGAAGGCCACCACCGGAATGTCCGACGCCTTGATGCCGGCATTCGACAATTCCTTGTAGAACGGCACGTTGGCATCGCCATTGATGGTCGAAACCACCGCAGTCTTCTTGCCGGCCGAGGCGAACTTCTTGATATCGCCCACGATCGTCTGCCAATCGGAATGACCGAACGGCGTGTAGTTGATCATGATGTCTTCCTGCTTGACGCCCTTCGCCTTCAGGAACGACTCCAGAATCTTGTTGGTGGTGCGCGGATAGACGTAGTCGGTGCCAGCCAGCACCCAGCGCTTCACTTCGCCGCCTTCCTTGCTCATCAGGTATTCCACCGCCGGGATCGCCTGCTGGTTCGGCGCCGCACCGGTGTAGAACACGTTCTTCGAGCTTTCCTCGCCCTCATACTGCACCGGGTAGAACAGCAGGCCGTTCAGCTCTTCGAATACCGGCAGCACCGACTTGCGCGACACCGAGGTCCAGCAGCCGAACACCACGGAGACCTTCTCCTTGGCCAGCAGCTCGCGCGCCTTTTCGGCGAAAAGCGGCCAGTTGGAAGCCGGGTCGACCACCACGGCCTCAACCTTCTTGCCGAGCAGACCGCCCTTCTTGTTGATATCATCCACCATCATCAGGACGGTGTCCTTGAGTGTGGTCTCAGAGATCGCCATGGTGCCGCTCAGCGAATGCAGCACGCCGACCTTGATCGTATCCTGGGCTTGCGCGGTAGCGGCAAAGCCCATGCTGGCCACCAGGCCCAGCGCTGCCGCCGTATTAAGGATGCGTCCCATTAATCCCTCTCCGTTTGGTTTGCCGCTCCCCCCGGGACCGGCTGCGTGGGATTCAAAGGCAAGAGGCGTGCCAAGCCGCGCCCCGGCGCGCACTACCACACCTAGAGTCTTGATTTCGCAACTGCAAACAGGGATTCCGCTCTGCGGAACAGGCGCCTGTTTCCGAGTCAGCGCGCCACAAGCCCGGGCATTGGCCGGGGCATTCTGTTCCGGAATTAGGCACAAAGCCTAAATTTGATTAAATTTTAAACAGACAAATGTAACTGTATGGAATTAAGGCAATAGTTATCTGAGCCACAGCCTGGGCATGGCATCGGCCCAGCCGGCCTGATGCCGGCAATAGCGCCAGACTTCGGCAAAGGCGCGGCGCAACAACAGCGGATCACGCCCGAGCAGCCGCAGCAAGATAAAGCCATCCAGCCGGGTGGCGCCGCCGCGCAGGCCGGGATGATGCTCCAGGATGGCGCGCAGCCCGGCCAAAATCTCGGTGCAGCCGGTTTCAGCCGCAAAGCCGGGACGGGCAAAAATCAGGCTGGCCTGGGCCACGGCGCCGTCAAAACCCGCCGGCGCGGCCAGCAGGGCGGCGATATCGCCGTCGATACCCTGGCGCTCGGTCCAGGCCAGGCGGCCGGCGCGGCGCAATTCCCACAGATCAAACAGGCTGCCCTGCTCAAAGCGCTCGCCACGCGCCACGCGGCCATAAACCAGCATGTCGCCGATCAGGGCTTCGGCTTCCGGATCAAGATTGATGCTGGTGCGGCGGGCCAGCCGGGCGCCGTTGAACAGGATGGTTTCCTGCGGCAGCCATTCCAGCCAGGCGCCGGAAGCAGCCGATAATTCCTGGATAACTTCGGTTTCGCTATCGGCGGCAGCCGAGCGATAGAGCTTTTCGGCCGCCTGGGCCATGGCCGCCAGCTTGGCGCCAGCATCCAGCGTCAGGCTCAGTTTCAGCCGGTCGCCGCCGGTCAGGCCGCCTGAGGTGGTGACCAGCACCAGGCTGGCCGGTTCGCCCGGCTCAGGCAGCGGCAGCAGGGCGCGGCCCGGATCGCTCTGGTAGAGGTCAAGCAGCCGGGCGCCGGTTTTCATGCCCGGCAGCGCGGCGCCAAAGCGCGCCGTCACGCCGCCATCGCCACGTTGCAGCCGGGGCCGCAGCTCCTTAAGCGCTGATTCAGACATCATATGGCAGGATTAGACGGTTTCCCGACCATACGGAAGCGCCAGACCATATTTCGGGAAATACTAGGAATGAGCGCAAATGCCGGCTATATCTCGCCGAACATGACCCTTGCCCAGAGCACTTATACTGCCGGCCTGCTGGCTAACCTGCGCTTCGCCGTCTTCACGGCGGGCGTGGATATTGCTGCCAGTTTTCGCCGCACCGGACTGGGAACGCTCTGGGCCAGCCTGGGCCTGGCGCTGGCGACGGCTGCGATGGGCACGCTGTTCGGCACCGTGCTGCGCCAGTTGCTGCCGGATTACGACCAGTATGTGCCCTATCTGGTGGCCGGCATGATCCCCTGGGCGCTGCTGGCCGGCATGCTGCATCAGGCGGCCGGCCAAACTTGGCAATATATGGCACAGCTACGCCATGCCGCTTTGCCGCTGCCTGCCATCATGCTGCGTATGCTGCTGCGCCATATGCTGATCATGGCGCAGAATATCGCCCTGGCTGTGCTGGCACAGATATTCCTGCTTGAAACCGTCAGTCTGGCGCCGCTGCCGCTGCTGCTCGGCAGCCTGTTGCTGATCGCCAACACGGCCTGGATTTCCTTGCTGCTGGGCATGCTCTGCGCCCGTTTCCGCGACATGCCGCAGCTTGTTGCCTGGACCGTGCATCTGGCGTTTTTTCTCACCCCGGTTTTGTGGCCGGCCTATTTTCTCAGCCGCTTTGTCTGGCTGGCCGAGATCAATCCGCTTTTCCAGTTTGTTGAACTGGTGCGCCGGCCACTGCTTGGCCAGGAAGTGGCGCCGCTGACCTGGCTATGCTGCGCGCTGCTGCTGGTGCTGGGCGGCAGTATCACCACCCTGCTCTACCATCGCCTGCGCTGGCGCCTGCCCTACTGGACCTGACCATGACGGTAGCCGCCCTCAGCTTTGACCATGTCAGCATCGACTTTCCGATCTTCTTCGCCTCGGAACGCTCGCTGAAACGCAACCTGCTCGGGCCGCAGGGCAGAATTCACCGCGTCACCGCGCTGAATGATGTCAGCCTAGCCCTGGGGCGCGGCTCACGCACCGCTTTGCTGGGCGGCAATGCCTCGGGCAAGACCACATTGCTGCGCGCCGCCGCCGGCCTGCTGCAACCCAATCAGGGCCGCATTAGCCGCGCCGGCCGCGCCTTTGCCGTGCTGAATGTCGGCCTTGGCCTTGATCCGGATTTATCCGCCTACAACACCGCCGTGGGCCATGGCCTGCTGGCCGGCCATGACTTCAAGGAAAGCCGCCGCCGCGCCGATAGCGCCATGGCATTCGGTGAACTGGACGACCTCGCCGCCGACACCCCGCTCAAGCTGCTCGGCCCTGGCCAGCGGCTGCGGCTCGGCACCGGCATTGCTGCCGCGCTGGAAGCCGAAACCCTGTTGTTTGATGAAGTGCTGGAACATGCAGGGCCGGAATTCCTCGACCGCCTGGCGCAGCATCTGCGCCAGGGGCCGCCGAGCAACGGCGCCGTGCTGATGGTGGAGCGTGCCGCCGGCTTGCTGGCGCGGTTCTGTGATCGCGCCATTGTGCTGGAACAGGGCCGCATCACCGATGAAGGCGACCTTGCCAATGTGGTGCAGCGCCATGCCGGGCGTTATGTGATCTGAAAATCAGACCACGGTTTTGTGCCGTTCGATGCAGGTGCGCAGCACGTCATCCGCATCGCGTCGCCACCAATTGTTGGCCGACATGATCTCGACTTCGCAGAAGCCGTCATAGCCCTGCGCCTCGACCTGGGCGCGGATACCCGGAATATCGATCACGCCATCGCCCATCATGCCGCGATCCAGCAGCAGATCGGTGGTCGGCACCAGCCAATCGCAGATATGGAAGGCCAGGATGCGACGGCCGGCGCGTTTGATCTGCGCCGAAAGATGCGGGTCCCACCAGACATGATAGACATCCAGCGCAACGCCGAGCGAACGGTCGGCCGCACCATCGCCCAGCGTATCGCAGATATCCAGCGCATGGCCCAGCGTATTCACGCAGGCGCGGTCAGCGGCAAACATCGGATGCAGCGGCTCGATGGCCAATGGCACACCGGCGGCACGGGCATAAGGCAGGATCGCCGCGATGCCATCCTGCACCTGGGCATGGGCGCCGGCCAAATCCTTCGAGCTAGGCGGCAAGCCGCCCACCACCAGCACCAGGCATTGTGCGCCAAGTGCTGCCGCATCATCGATGGCGCGCTGGTTATCCTCGATGGCGCGCTGCCGTCCGGCGGCATCGGCAGCGGGAAACATGCCGCCCCGGCACAGGCCGGTCACCGTCAGGCCAACCTCGCGGATATGTTTGGCGGCATTCTGCACACCATATTCCGCCAGCTTGTCGCGCCAGGGCGAGATGCCGGTGATGCCATGCCGGGCGCAGCCCTCGATACATTGCTGCAACGACCATTGCTCACGCACCGTGATGGTGTTGAGCGATAACGGGCCGGGCTTGTTCATGCCGCTATCCCCTGTGCCGCCAGCACCATGCGCATGCGCTGTGCCGCACGTTCGGGATCGCTGAGCAGGCCGGCAGCATCGGCCAGGCGGAACAGTTCCGCCAGATGCAGCGCCGAGCGGGTGCTCTGCTGGCCGCCAACCATGACAAAATGATCCTGGTGGCCATTGAGATAGGCCATGAACACCACGCCGGTTTTATAAAACCGCGTCGGCGCCTTGAAGATATGGCGCGACAGCGGCACGGTGGGCGCCAGGATGGCGTGGAAGGTTTGCTCGTCGCCGCGCGTCAGAGCGCCAAGCGCCGCGGATGCCGCCGGGGCAATGGCATCAAAAATCCCCAGCAGCGCATCGGAATACCCTTGCGCATCGCCGGCGATCAGTTCGGCGTAATTGAAGTCGTCGCCGGTATACATGCGCACAGCTTGCGGCAGTTTGCGCCGCATGGTGATTTCCTTGTCCTTGTCGAGCAGGGAAATCTTGATGCCATCCACCTTGGCAGCATTGGCGGCAATTACATCCAGGCAGGTATCCATCGCCTGCATGTGATCGGCATGGCCCCAATAGCCGGCCAGCGCCGGATCAAACATCTCGCCGAGCCAATGCATCACCACCGGCTGTTTCACCTGGCTCAGAATGCGGCCATACACCTTGATGTAATCGTCCGGCGACTTGGCGCAGGCCGCCAGCGCCCGGCTGGCCATCAGGATGATGCGGCCGCCCAGCTTTTCAATCGCCTCGATCTGCTCTTCATAAGCGCGGATCACCTGATCGATGCCCACATCCGGGCCGGGCGCCAGATGATCGGTGCCGGCACCCGAGGCCACCACGGCACCCGGCACGTCCTTTGCCGCATCGAGCGAACGGCGCACCAGTTCCAGCGCATCGCGCCAATCCAGGCCCATGCCGCGCTGCGCCGTGTCCATCGCCTCGGCCACGCCGAAGCCGAGGCTCCAGAGATGGCGCCGGAAGGCGATGGTGCGTTCCCAATCCACCGCCGGCGTGAGCCAGGGATCGTGATCGGCCAGCGGATCGGCCACCACATGGGCGGCGGCAAAGGCAATGCGGCTGAATGGCGGCTGCGCCAGCGGGAAGGCCTTTGGCTGTTGCAGCGTGTACGCCGCCAGCTTGCCGGCGGCGATCGGCAGGGTGAGCGTGGTCATGCTTATGCCTTCAGTTCCGGCAGGTCGATCCAGCGCCGTTCCTTCCAGCTCTTGAGGCCGGCTTCGGCAAGCTGCACGCCCTTGGCGCCTTCAAGCAGGGTCCATTTGAACGGCTCGTTATCCACCAGATGGCGGATGAACATTTCCCACTGGGCGCGAAAGCCATTCACCTGCACCTGATTATCCGGCACTTCCTGCCAGGTCTCATAAAAATTGATGGTCTGCGGCACATCCGGATTCCATACTGGCTTCGGCGTGGCACTGCGCGGCTGGATATAGCATTTGCTGAGGCCCGCCACGGCCGAACCGAGCTTGCCGTCAACATGGAAGGTCACCAGGTCGTCGCGCCGCACACGCGTCACCCAGGAAGAATTGATCTGCGCGATCACACCGCCGGCCAGTTCGAACGTGGCATAGGCGGCATCATCGGCATCGGCGGCATAAGCCTGGCCGTTTTCGTCCCAACGCTGCGGGATATGGGTGGCGCCAAGGCAGGACACGCTCTTGACCTCGCCGAACAGGTTATCCAGCACATAGCGCCAGTGGCACAGCATATCCAGGATGATGCCGCCGCCATCCTTGTAGCGGTAATTCCAGCTCGGGCGCTGCGCCGGCTGCCAGTCGCCTTCAAACACCCAATAGCCGAATTCACCACGCACCGAGAGAATCTGGCCGAAGAAGCCGCTATCGATCAGCATCTTGATCTTCTGCAAGCCGGGCAGGAACAGCTTGTCCTGCACCACGCCATGCTTGATGCCGTATTGCTTCGCCGCCGCCACCAGATCAAGCGCCACATCCAGCGTTTCGGCGGTCGGCTTTTCGCAATACACATCCTTGCCCGCCGCCATCGCCTGCTTCAGCAAGCCGGCACGCGCCTGGGTGGTGGCGGCATCGAAAAACAGCGTGTCATCCTTGTTCTTCAGCGCTGCGTCCAGGTCATCGGTATAGCGGTCAATGCCATAGGTCTTGGCCAGCTTCGCCACCTTGTCGAGATTGCGGCCGACCAGGATCGGATCGGGCATCACGCGGCGGCCATCCTTCAGCACCACGCCACCATCCTTGCGGATGGCACAGATCGACCGGATCAGATGCTGGTTCATGCCCATGCGCCCGGTGACGCCGTTCATGATGATGCCGAGGCGGATTTCCTTGCTCATGCTACGTTTCCTTGGTTGGGTTCGTTCAAATCCATCGGCGCCAGGCTGGCCCAATCGGGCGCAGCGGCAGACGCGAAGCCGGTGGCATCCAGCAGGCTGCCCAGCGCAATATCGCCGCCAGCGATGCGCAGGCGCGAGCGACCGCTGCCTTTGTCGTAGAGATCGGCATGGGCGGCGGCAAAGCCAGCCTGCTCGGCAGCCGGCGCGGCGCCGAAGCCATCAACGTAATGATGCCCGTTGCGCTCCACATGGTAGAGGCCAAGCATCGCCACCAGCGCCAAATCCTGTTGCACCGCCAGGCCGGCCTGGCAGGTCAGATCTTCGCCGGTGATGAAGCAGCCTTCGCCCCAGTGTTTTGCCCGCGCGGCATTCAGGATAGCGCGATACACGCCCTTGCAGGTTTTTGACGAAATGCCGGCATAGCCCAGGCTGCGCGCCTGCGGGAACACGCCGTAATCGGCATCCGATTCATCCACAATCAGCGCAATCTCGGCAGCCAGCGCCGTCACCGGGCGCTCCAGCGCCGAGGCACGCTTGATCGGCTGCTCGATATACTGGATCGAGGCACAGAGCCGGCGCAGAACCGGCTCGGCCC
>DLGP01000034.1:44927-60693 GCA_002482765.1 Alphaproteobacteria bacterium UBA7691 | reverse complement strand
CCGCCACATCATCATATTGTTCGTTGCCATCCAGGCTGGCGCGGTAGGGCGCGGCGCCCTGATCCAGCACGGCCGCAATGGCCTTGAGCCGGGCCAGATCCTGCGCCATGTCGCCGCCAACCTTGAGCTTGAACCAGCGCAAGCCATAGGCGGTTATCACACCTTCAAGGCTTTCCGGCAAACCATCATTCAGCCGTTCGCCGGGCTGCAAATCGGCTTCCGCCAGCGGATCGAGCATACCCACGGTATGCCGGGCAGCAATGCGGCGGCAGGGCGAAAGCTGCGCCAGGAAACCGGCGATATCAAAGCCGGCCAGATCGGGGGTGAGCACACCCGCCTCAATGCCATAGAGATTGCTGCGTAATGCGGCGCCAAAGCTGGTGCCGAGCAGGCGGCACAAGGCATCGATCACGGCACGATCAAGCAAAGCCGGGCCATAAGAGGCCACCAGCGGGTTCAGCCCGGCGGCGGCACCTGCTGCCAGCAGAGTGGCATGATGCGCGGCGGAATGGCCGAAGGCGCTGCGCAAGCCGCCATCCTGGTAAGCATCCACAGCGTTGCCGAGGCTGCGGCGCAACTGGGCGAAATTCTGTTCGTTGCTGAGCGCCGGATTCTTGTCGAACCATTTCGGCACCATCAGTTCGGCTGCCATGCCGGTGGCGAGGCGGCCTTCTGCCGTCTCGATCACCAACCGCACAAAAGCCTGCGGTGCCTCACGCAATGTCACCACGCCAAAGCGGAACGGCAGCCGCAGCCGCACCGGGCGCTCAAACAGGGCAATCTCGCGGATACGGAAGAGCGGCATGGTCATGGCAGCAGCTTCCGCAGATACTGGATGGCAAAACGCGCTGCGCCCGGGCCATCGGGTTCATAGATAAAGGGCTCAACGCCCAGATCGCCGGCATAGCCATGCTGTGCCAAGGCAGCCAGGATCGGGGCAAAATCCATCTCGCCCTGGCCCGGCCCCTTGCGATTGGGATCATTCACCTGCACATGGCCGATCAGGCCGCTGGGCAGCCATTGCGCGATCAGCGCCGGCACATCCTGCGCTTCTGTCAGACCGGCCGCGCTGCAATCGATCATGGTGCGGAAAGCCGGATTGTTGATCTGGCGCACTAGGTCGGCCGCTTCCGCCACGGTATTGATGAAATTGGTTTCATGGCGCGATAGCGGTTCCAGGCAATAAACCACACCTTGCGCCGCCGCCGCCTCGGCCGCTGCGGCAAAACCGGCCATGGCCCAATCGCGCGCGCGCTGCGGATCGTCATCCGGCAACCGGCGCTGCACGGGTGAACCGTGCACCAGATAATCGCCGCCCAGATCATGGCACAGGCCACAAAGCTGCTGCATCGCCGCGATCGTGCGCTCACGCACTGCTGCATCCGGATCGGTGAGCGACAGGCCCTTGGGTGCCACCAGCAGCCAATGCAGGCCGGTGACCTTGAGGCCGGCATCCTCCACCAAACGGCGGATGGCACGCCGCGCTGTGCGCGACAATTCGAGCGGATTTTCCGCCAGCGTGAACGGCGCAATCTCCAGCCCGTCATAACCCAGCTCGGCCGCCAGCGCGCATTGCTCGGCCAGCGGCAGCGGATTGAGCACTTCGTTGCAGAGACTGATGCGCATGCGGTTTGTCACGCTTCCAGAGTATAAGTAACCAATTGGTTACTTATAGCCGCAGACAACCGGCTGCGTCAATCCCGGATTCACGGCTTCACGCGCCGCGCCGCAGCGGCTTGAGCAACAGGCTCATGCCCTGGCCCATGGCACGGCGCGCCACCGGCACATTCATCAGCACGGTAAGCGCCACCAGCAGGAACAGCACCACCGAGATCGGCCTGGTGAAAAACGGCGTCAGGTCACCATCCGAGAGTGTGAGGCCACGGCGCAGGCTCTTATCAAGCAGATCGCCCAGCACAATGCCAAGCACAAGCGGCGCCATCGGATAATTCAGCCCGCGCAGCACCAAGCCCAGCACGCCGAAGCATAGCATCACCAGGATGTCGAAGGGCCGTGACGCAATGGCATAGGAGCCAACCGCGCAGAGCACAAAGATCACCGGCATGATCAGCGGGCGCGGTACCAGCAGCACCTTGACCAGGAGCTTGGTCAAAGTCAGGCCGTAGAACAGGATGCCGATGGAGGCGAACAGCATCATCGCCACCACGTCGTAAACAAATTGCGGACTCTCCACCATGATCAGCGGGCCGGGCCGCACACCGTGGATCAGCATGGCGGCCAGCAGCACGGCGGCCGGTGCCGAACCCGGCACTGCCAGGGTGAGCACCGGAATCACCGCGCCGGGAACACAGGCATTGTCGCCGGTTTCCGCCGCCATCAGACCTTCCACCGAACCCTTGCCGAATTTTTCCTTTTCCTTACTGGCGCGCCGCGCCGCCGCATAGGACGACCAAGCCGCCACATCCTCGCCAACTCCCGGCACAATGCCGATAAATGTGCCGATCAGGCCGGAACGGATGATAGTGCGCCAATATTGCACCACATCACGAATCCTGGGGATCACGGTGTCGTAGGTGTTGATGATGAATTTCTGCGGCTTGTCCTTCATCACGCTGAGCACTTCGGCAAAGCCGAACACCCCGACCAGGGCCGGGATCAGGGCGATGCCGCCAGACAGGTCATGCACACCGAAGGTAAAGCGGTCATAGGCATACATGCCTTCCTGGCCGATGGCGGCGATGAACAGGCCGATAAAGCCGGCGATCCAGCCTTTCAGTGGGTCGGTGCCGGTGAGGTTGCCCGAGATCACCACGCCGAACACGGCGAGCCAGAAAAATTCATAGGCGCCGAATTTCAGCGCCATCTCGCCCAGGATCGGCGTGAACAGGGCGAGGAAAAACATGCCGATCCAGGTGCCGAGGATCGAGCCGGAGGTGGCGATGCCCATGGCGCGGCCGGCCAGGCCCTGCTTGGCCAGCGCGTAGCCATCCAGGCAGGACGCCGCCGAGGCCGGCGTGCCGGGGATATTGAGCAGGATGGCGCTGCGGCTGCCGCCATAGATGGCGCCGACATAAGTGCAGATCAGGATCAGCAGCGCATCCGCCGAAGGCAGCTTCAGGGTCAGCGTTGTCATCAGCGCCACGCCCATGGTGGCAGTGAGGCCGGGCAAGGCGCCGATCACCAAGCCCACCAGCGTGGCGCCGAGGGCATAGAGAATTGTGGTCGGGTTGGAGAAATTGACAATCGAGGTGGCGAAACCGGTCAGGCCGTCAAACATGATACAATCCTCACGGCAACCGGACGAGGAACAATTCCTCGAACACATACTGGATCAGCAAACCGGCGATCAGGCCATGCACCACCGCCACGATCAGGCCGCGCTTCACCTGACCGGCAGCACGGCGTTCGGCATATTGGAACACCAGCACAAACACCGAAACGTAACAGGCGGTGATCAGCCAGAAAGGCAATGTGCGAGACACAATCACCAGCGCATAGAACAGCGACCAGCCAAGCGAAAAGATCAGGCGCCAATGGTCGGCCAGCACCAGCGGCCGCCTTGTGCGCGGCAGCAGCGCACCCTGGCGCAAAGCACGCAGCAGCAGGATCACCCCCATGAAGGCAATGGCCAGGCCGAGAAAGGCCGGCACCAGCCCCGGCGCGGTGTAGATGCTGGCCTGCAAATGCTCCAGCCGGTCCATGCGCCAGCTTATCACCACGATGGCAAGGCCAAGGCCGATCCACAGGAAACTGGACCAGAAATCCGCCCGGCTCAGATTGGCCTGGGTTTCGGTTTCGCTGTTTTGTGCGCTCTGGTCCATTTTACTCTCCCGCAAAGCACAAGGCCGCCCGGCACATGCGCGCCGGGCGGCCTCATCTGGTTACCGTATCAGGGCTTCGGAATGCCGAGCGTATCCGGCGAAACCTTGGCCTTGCCGCCTTCCTGCAAAATCCAGGCAGCGCCCTGGATGGCCGGGAATGCCGCCTTCTTGGCCGCATCGCCATAGGACGGATCAAACAGCGCGCCCTTGTCGGTGGCGTATTTCTTCAGCGCCGCCGAATTGGCGATCTTTTCCTTCCACACCTTGTCCAGCGTGTTGGTCACTTCCGCCGGCACACCCTTCGGCACAAAGATGCCGAAATAATTGGTCTCGGTGCGGAAATTCGGCAGTGTCTTGGTCACCGGCTCAATCGCCGGTATGCCATCCACTTCCAGCGGCTTGGAAGCCAGCACCGCCAACGGGCGCAGGCGCTTGGCGCGGATCATTTCCACCTGCTCAACACCAAGCTGGGTGGTGACTTCGGTTTCGCCCGACACGGTGGAGATCACCGCCGGATTGCCGCCATCATAAGAGACATGCTTGTAGGTGACGCCGGCGCCGCGCGCCAAGGCTTCCGAGCCAAAATGGCCCGAGGAATTCACGCCCGCCGTAGCCACCGAAATCTGCCCCGGCTTGGCCTTCATCGCCGCCAGCAGATCGGCCAGGGTCTTGTAGGGCGAATTGGCGTTGACACTGACCACCGACTGGTTGGCAACGGTGAGGTAGAAGCTCCAATCATCCATCTTGGTGTCAAGCAGGCCAGACACGGCATAGGTGCCGATATCCTTGGCCGCGCCGGAAGTCCAGGTATAGCCATCCTTCGGCGCTTCCCAGGCGGTCTTGGAGCCAATCGAACCCGAGGCACCGGGCTGGTTCACCACCACCACCTTCTGGCCCAGAACCTGCTCCAGTTCACCGGCGGTGACGCGGATCACCTGGTCGGTGGAACCACCGGCAGCCCAGGGCACGATCACGGTGATCGGCTTGGTCGGCTTCCAGTCCTGCGCCTGCGCCGGCAATGTGACAGCAACCGTCGCCGCCCCCAGCATAACAGACACAGCAATCCATGATTTGCCCTGCATGGCCCTTTTCCTCCGCTTATGCATCGGCCGCTCTGGCCGCGCTTCTTGGTTGGCCATAGCATTCCGCCAAGGCAGGGGCTTTGTCAACGGATAAGTAACTGAACAGTTACGAAAATCGCCGCAGCGATTTCTACACCTTCAGCGCACCCAGCAGCACCGCCACGCAATGCTCCATGCGCGCCTTCTGCTCCGCCGCCGATAGCAGGTCGCGGCCGAAAATGGTGGAAAGCGTGTGAATATTCGAGAAGAAGCAGGTGCCCAGCGAGGCGATGGTGAGATAGACATGCACCGGGTCGATGCCCTTGCGGAACACACCCTCGCGCTGGCCGCGCTCCAAAAGGTCGCGGATCACCGCCAGCAGCGGCGAGTAAAGCTGCTGGATTTTTTCCGACTCGCCCAGGTAGCTGGCCTTGTTGAGATTTTCCGCCGTCAGCAGGGCAATGAATTCCGGATTGCGGGCGCAGAAGCGGAAATTGAACTCCATCAGGTAGCGCATGCCCTCCATGGGCGACATGCGCGCCACATCGATGGTGCGTTCCTCGGCCCGCATGCGCTCATAGGCATGTTCCAGCACAATCAGCCAGAGCGCTTCCTTGTTGCCGAAATACTCATAGATCATGCGCTTGTTGGCGCCGGAGCGTTCGGCGATCTCGTCCACCCGGGCGCCGGCCAGTCCGTGTGCGGCGAATTCCACCAGCGCCGCATCCAGGATGTTGCGCTGCGTCACCGCCGGCTGGCGCGGCCTTTTGGCCGGCAATGCCGGCTTTTTCGACTTGCCGGCCGGCTTTTTCGCCACCGGCATGGTTCAGGCCAGCATTTCAGGCAGCGTCACCAATTGCACGCCGGCAGCCTTCAACCCGGCGCGCAGATGCTGCGCCATCGCCACAGCACTTGGGCCATCGCCATGCACGCAGATGCTGTCCACCTTGGCCGGAATGCGCTTGCCGTTGATCGAAACCAGCACCTGCTCCTTCACCATGCGCAGCACATTACGCAGCGATTCTTCCGGATCATGCACCATGGCCTGCGGATGGCCGCGTTTCACCAGATTGCCGTCATCATCGTAATTACGGTCGGCAAACACTTCCTCGGCCACTTTCAGGCCGGCGGCCTGGCCCGCCGCCACCAGGGCCGAACCGGTGGGCGCCAGGAAGATCAGGTCACGCCCGGCCCCCGCCGAACCGCGCGCCAGGGCATCGGCCAGGCCACGATCCACGCAGGCTTTGTTGTTGATGGCGCCATGCGGCTTCACATGCGTCACCTGATAACCCGCCAGATTGGCGATGCCCTGCAAGGCGCCGACCTGATAGGCCAGCAAGGCTTCCGCTTCCACGCCGGTGATATCCATCGGGCGGCGGCCAAATCCTTGCAAATCCGGATAACTCGGATGCGCGCCGATGCTGACGCCGTTCTTTTTGGCTTCCAGCACCGTGTTGCGCATCACCAGCCAGTCGCCGCCATGGAAACCACAGGCCACATTGGCCGAGCCGACAATGCCGAGCATTGCCGCATCGTCGCCCATGGTCCAGGCGCCATAACTTTCGCCGAGATCGCTGTTCAGGTTCACTTTCATCGTATCTCTCCATTTCGCGCATCCACCATACCGCTGATCAGGTTGGCGGTGTAGAGCGCATCAAGATCAAGCTCGCCTTCCGGCCGCGCCGGCCGCATATTGCCCAGCAGAGCTTTCAGCGCCGTTTCCTGGCCGCGCCGCAAGGCCTCGGCTTCTGCCACGTCCACCGCCTGGAAACGCAGTTTTGCGCCGGGCTTGAGCCGGCCGACGCGCGGCAGGTCGGCAGAAATAATCGTGGCGATCTTGGTATAGCCGCCGGTGGTCTGATGATCCGCCAGCAACATAATCGGCTGACCATTGCCCGGCACCTGGATGGCGCCGGTAATGATGCCTTCCGAGGCGATATCGGCGCCACTGACATGCTCAATCAGCGGGCCTTCCAGGCGCAGGCCCATCCGGTCGGCTTCCTTGCTGACGGTGTATTCCCCTGCCAGGAAGGCGGCGATGCCGGCCGGCGTGAAGCGATAAGCCTGCGGCCCCAGCGTCACGCGCACCGGCCCATCGCCATAAAGCGGCGCGGCTTCGCTGGCCAATTCCTGATCGTTGCCCAAAGCCACGGCCTTGAGCGGCAGCAGATCATTCTCGCGCAACTGCCGGCCTTCAAAACCGCCCAGGCCGGCGCGGGTATAGGTGGACAGGCTGCCCAGCAAAGGCGGCAAATCGAACCCGCCGGCCACGGCAATATAGGTATAGGCCTCTCCCAGCACGCCGATGCGCAAGGCTTCGCCGCGCTTGAGCGTGATGCTGCGCCAGGAGGTGAGCTTCTTCGGGCTGCCGCCATCGGCCGGCAGCAACTCCACCGCCATGTTGCCGGCCAGGCCGAATTGCACCGCCTCGGCTTCCACCAGCAGGGTTGGCCCCATATAGCTGAGTTCCAGCGCCGCCAGATTCTGCGCATTGCCGCAGAGTGCATTGGCGATGCGCAGGCCTAGCGTATCCATGGCGCCGGCCACTGGCATGCCCTGCTCCTGCGCGCCATAGCGGCCAAGGTCTTGCAAGGTGGTGAACAGGCCCGGTGCCTTGACGCGGATCATGGCGCCAGCTCCAGCCCGGCATAATTGAAGCTACCGGCCGCCACCTGGGCGGTTATGGCATCAAATTCGCCGCGCGCCACCGGGCGGAAGGTCACTTCATCGCCGGCGGCAAACAGGATCGGCGCCGGCCTGTTCTGGTCAAACAGCCGCACCGGGGTGCGGCCGATCAGATGCCAGCCGCCCGGGCTTTCCCAGGGGTAGATGGTGGTCATCGCCTCGGCGATTGCCACCGAACCCTGCGGCACTTTCAGGCGCGGCGCCGAACGGCGCGGCAATTGCAGGTTTTCCGCCAGGCCGCCCATATAGGCTAGGCCCGGCATGAAGCCCAGCATGTAGATGAAATAGCGCCCGCCGGCATGGCCCTGGATCACGGCTTGCGGGCTGAGTTTGCAGCGTTCGGCCACTTCAGCCAGATCCGGCGCCAGATCGGCATCATAACAGACCGGCAGGCACCATAGCCGCCCGGCCGCCTGGCTCGGCTTCAAACCCGGCAGCATCGCCGCCACGGCTTCCTGCAACACCGCCCGGCTGGTCAAAAGCGGATCATACTGGATCACCAGGGCGCCGAAAGACGGGATCGCCTCGATCACCCCCGGCAGGGCGGCGCTGCGCAGGGCGCGGTGCAGGGCCATCACCCGGGCATTGGCGGCACGATCCACCTTGGTGGCAAATTCAACGCTGAAAGCCGTGTCGCCCATATTCTGGAACGCCACGTCGCTAAGGGCTGTGTGGTTCACTTGATTCTCCTGAACAGACCGATAGTAACCAGCGCAGCCCAGGGTGCAATTGTTTCAGCACCGGGCAAAAAATGTTTCATGGCGCAAATGTTTCATTACTAATGTTTTTGAATCATTTGTTGCAGATTCAGCCTTTCCATGCTTTGCTTGCCAACCATGGACACCACCCCGCTGGCCGACCGGATTGTGGCGAGCTTCGACGCCCTCACCCCACAGGTGCAGGCGGCGGCGCGGTTTGTGCTGGAGCATCCGCAGGATGTGGCGCTGCTATCGATGCGCGAACAGGCCCGCCGTGCCGGGGTGCCGCCGGTCACCATGCTGCGGCTGGCGCGGCAATTCGGCTTTGCCGATTACCAGGCTTTCCGCCAGTTGCATGCCGCCGCATTACGGCCGGGCGGCGCGGCTTTTTCGGATCGCGCCCAAGGCCTGCAAAAGCGCGCCCGCCAGGGCGGCGCGGCCTCGCTTTCCGAGCAGATGGAACAGAATTTTGCCCGCCAGCTTGGCAGCTTTTCCGGCCGCAATGGCGCCGAGGCGCTGGCCGAGGCAGCGGCTTTGCTGGAACGCGCCGGCCGCATCTATGTGCTGGGGCTGCGCTCGTGTTTCGCCGTGGCCTACCATTTTGCCTATGTCTACGGCCTGTTCCGCGACAATGGCCACTTGCTGGATGCAGCCGGCGATACCGGCCGCGATGCCTTGCGCCATTGCGGCCCGCAGGATGCGCTGCTGGCCATCAGTCTGGCGCCCTACACGCGCAGCGCGGTGGAGCAGGTGCGCTTTGCCGAGGAATGCCAGGCCAGCATTATCGCCCTCACCGACAGCCCGCTTTCGCCCATTGCGCGCCATGCCGCCGCCACCCTGCTGGTGCCGACCGACGGGCCGTCCTTCTTCCATGGCGTGACGCCGGCCTTTGCCGCCGCCGAAACCCTGCTGGCCCTGCTTGCCGCCCGCGCCGGCGACAAGGCGCTTGCCGCCATCCGCAATGCCGAGAGCCAGCTCGGCGCCTTCGACACCTACTGGCATCCGCGCTCCAAGAGGAAATCATGAGCCGCATCCTGCACCGTCAAATGCAAACCCCGCTGCCCGTTGCCGTGGGCGGCGACGGCGTTTACCTGATCGACGCCACCGGCAAGCGCTATATCGATGCCTCGGGCGGGGCGGCGGTTAGCTGCCTGGGCCATAGCCACCAGGATGTGATCGCCGCCTTGCAGGCCCAGGCCGGCAAACTGGCCTTTGCCCATACCAGCTTTTTCACCACCGACGTGGCCGAGGAACTGGCCGATACGCTGATTGGCGATGCACCAGCCGGCCTGAGCCATGTCTATTATATCTCCGGCGGCTCGGAGGGGGTTGAGACGGCGCTGAAACTGGCGCGGCAATATTGGGTGGAACGTGGCCAGCGGCAGAAGCGCCATTTCATCGCCCGGCGCCAGAGCTACCACGGCAACACGCTGGGGGCCCTGGCGGTGGGCGGCAATGCCTGGCGCCGCGAGCAATTTGCGCCGCTGCTGATCGAGGCGCATCATATCGCGCCGTGTTTTGACTATCGCGAGCGCCAGGAAGCCGAAAGCCCGGAAGCCTATGGCCGCCGCGCCGCCGATGAACTGGAAGCCAAGATTCTTGAACTCGGCGCCGAAAACGTGATCGGCTTCATCGCCGAGCCAGTGGTGGGCGCAACCTTGGGCGCGGTGCCGGCAGCGCCGGGCTATTTCAAACGTATCCGCGAAATCTGCGACCAGCATGATATCCTGCTGATCCTGGACGAAGTGATGTGCGGCATGGGCCGCACCGGCACGCTGCATGCCAGCGAAGCCGAAGGCATCAGCCCGGATATCGAGGTGATCGCCAAGGGCCTGGGCGCCGGCTATCAGCCGATTGGCGCCGTGCTGATCCATGAAAAGATCATCGACGCGATCAAGCAGGGCAGCGGTTTTTTCCAGCATGGCCACACCTATCTGGGCCATCCGGTGGCCTGCGCCGCCGCGCTGGCCGTGCAGCGTGTGATCAAGCGCGATGGTTTGCTGGATAATGTGGTGGCGATGGGCCGGCACCTGGATGAGCGGCTGCGCGCCCGCTTCGGCAACCATCATCATGTCGGCGATATTCGGGGCCGCGGCCTGTTCCAGGCTATCGAACTGGTGCGCGACCGCGCCGACAAATCCACTTTCGATCCGGCCTTGAAGCTGCATGCCCGGGTGAAGCGTGAGGCGATGGCGCGCGGCCTGATGTGTTACCCGATGGGCGGCACCATCGATGGCCTGCATGGCGACCATGTGCTGCTGGCGCCGCCCTTCATCAGCAATGCAACGGAGATTGACATGATTGTGGAACGGCTGGGTGATGCGGTGGATGCCGCCCTGGCGGGAGTGGCGGCATGAGCGCGCTGCCAGCCCTGGTTTTCGTCGCCCCCAATGGCGCCCGCAAGCTGAAAGCCGATCATCCCGCTGTGCCGCTCAGTCCGGCGGAACTGGCGCAATGCGCGGTGGATTGCCATGCCGCAGGCGCCGCCATGATCCATCTACATGTCCGTGCGCCGGATGGCCGCCACAGCATCGCGCCCGAACTTTACCGCCCGGCCATCGCGGCAATTCGCGCCGAACTGGGCGACCGCATCATCATCCAATGCACCAGCGAGGCCGCCGGCATCTATCAGGCGCCGGAGCAGATCGCGGCGATGCGCGAATTGATGCCGGAAGCCTGTAGCCTGGGCATCCGCGAGATCGTGCCGGATGCCGCGCATGAGGCGGCGGCGGCGGATTTCCTGGCGCATATGCACAAGGCCGGCACGCTTCTGCAATACATCCTCTATTCCGCCGACGACCTGCTGCGTTTCCGCGATCTGGTGGCGCGCGGCATCGTGCCTGGCGAACGGCATTTTGTGCTGTTTGTGCTGGGACGCTACACGGCCGGCCAGCAATCCAGCCCGGCCGACCTGCTGCCCTTCCTGCATATCTGGCAAGCGGCCTGGGGTGAATTTGCCGTTTGCGCCTTCGGCAAGCTGGAAGGCGCCTGCGCCGTGGCGGCTTTGGCTTTGGGCGGCCATGCCCGTATCGGCTTTGAGAACAACACCCTGCTGGCCGATGGTAGCAATGCCCCGGATAATGCCGCTCTGGTGCGCCAGGCGGTGCTGGGCGCACCCTTTGCCGGGCGCGCCTTAGCCGATGCCNNGATGCCGCCAGCGCCCGCGCCTGGATGCGGGCTTTGGGCTAGGCGTGCAGGGCGAAATCCGCCATATCCAGCGGTTCCGGCCGGCCAGCAATGCCGGCCGCGATGCTGGCGGCGGAACCAAAGGCCAATGTCAGGCCCAGCGCGCCATGGCCGACATTGAGCCACAGGCCGTCAATGCCGCTATGGCCCAAAATCGGCCGACCACTCGGCGTGGCCGGGCGCAGGCCGCACCAGGGCTGCTGCGCCGCTTCGGGTGCCGCCACCGGAAAGGTTGCTGCCGCCTGGCGGCTCAGTTGCGCCACCCGGTCGGGTTCCAGCGCCATATCTGCGCCGACAATATCGGCCATGCCGGCGACACGCAGCTTCTGCCCAAGCCGGGCATAGACCACCTTGTTGCCGTAATCGGTGACACTGACACGCGGCGCGGCATTCTCATTGGCGATATCCAGGGTCAGGCTGTAGCCCTTGATCGGATAAAGCGGCAGCTCCAGCCCGATACCCTGGGCCAGTGCAACACTCTGGATACCGCCAGCCAGCACATAGGCATCGGCGCGGAACCGGCCATTGGCGGTTTCAACACCGACAAGCCGCTGCCCTTCGCGCAGCAGGCGGATCACCGGGGTGTTGAAGTGGAAGGCCACGCCATTATTGTGGCCCTCCAGCAGATGCAGCAGGCCATGGCACAGCTTGCGCGGATCGGCGGCGGCATCATCCGGTGTGAAAATCCCGCCCACCAGGCGGCCGGCAATCGGCCGCAAAGCCGGCTCCAGCGCCAGGCAGGCGGCGGCATCCAGCACATCCTGCTTGCAGCCCAGGGTATTCTGGAAACGGGCCTGTGCGGCGGCGGCGGCAAAACTTTCGGCACTGGAATACACCACCAGCTTGCCGGCCTGCACATGATCAAAATCCAGCGCCTGCAAGTCACGCGCGTCAGCCAGCACATCGCGGCTCAGGAAGGCCAGCCGCAGCAAGGCCTGGGTGGTGCGCCGCGCCTTGCCGGCAGTGCAGGCGGCCAGGAAACGCAGGCCCCAGCGATATTGCCGCAGGTCAAGCCCGGGGCGGAACCGCACCGGCGCATCGCGGCCGAACAACAGCTTGGGCAAATCCTTCCAGATCGACGGGCCGGCCAGCGGCGCGACATAGGAATAGCTCAGTTGCGCGCCATTGGCATGGCTGGCGCCGCTGGCCGGTTCCGGCCCGGCATCCAGCACGGTGACCTGATGGCCGTCGCGCGCCAGCGCCCAGGCGGTAGTCATGCCGATCACACCGGCGCCGATCACCAGAACATGCATGGGGAAATTCCTTGTTGTTTGGCGCGGGGGAGCGCGAAGGCCAGCATGCGCCGGCAAGCGCCGCCGGGCCACTGCGTTTACGCCGCCCGCCCATACCTTTATGGTATGACCCAAGCAGGGGGTTTTGCCGATGCAGTTGCGCCATCTGGAGATTTTTCATGCCGTGATGCTGACCGGCACGATCACGGCGGCGGCCAAGCTGTTGAACATCTCGCAGCCGGCGGCCACCCGGCTGTTGCTGCGCGCCGAGGATCAGCTGCGCTACAAACTGTTCGACCGCGTGCGCGGCCGGCTGCTGCCGACCCGCGAGGCGCAGGTATTGCAGGCCGAGAGCGAGAAGCTGATTGCCGGGCTGGAAAACCTGCGCAGACTGGCGCGCAATCTGGGCACCGCCTCCAGCGGCCATCTGCGCATCGCGGCAGCGCCGGCTTTGTGCCTGGAACTGGTGCCACTTGCCATCACCCGCTTCCGGCAGAAACACCAGGATGTCACCTTCGAGGTGGAAACCCGGCAATATGCCGATCTGGTGCGCACCGTGCTGACCCAGGAAGTGGATATCGGCATCGGCTTCGACATCCCGGCGCATCCCGGCCTGGACCTGACGCCGCTGGCCCAGGGGCATTTCTTCGGTGCCTTTCCGGCGGCACAGCACAAAAGCCTGCCCAAAGTGGTGAAATTGTCGCATTTTGCCAATCAGCCCTTTATCGGCCTGCGCAGCGACGATCCGCTCGGCTCGGTGTTTTCCGCCACGCTGAACCTGGCCGGGGTGCAACTCGACCCGATTGTCGAAGTAAAAACCAATCAGGTGGCGCTCTCGCTGGTGGAAAAAGGCGCTGGCGTGGCCATCGTGGATCAATATACCGCGGCAGCGCGCGACCCGGCCCGGGTCTGCATCCGGCGGCTGGCACCATCGATTCCCTTCACCGTGCAGCTCATGCGGCCCAAAAACGGCCTGCCCGGCCTGCTGGCGCGGCAATTCTGCGCCATGCTGGAAAAGACGGAAAAAAGTATCGCTACAATGTTGATGCCGGAAACGGCTTGACGAAAGCACCACAAAACCGCCCCATACCCTCAAGGCATGGGGCAGGCACCGATACGCATGGCGGGGGCGATCCGCTTTCCGCTATCACGGGAACGGTAAACGGCCTCGCGACTCCGTACCGTTTCAATATCGATTGTTCGCGATACCTAACAGGAGGGACTCAATGACCGTGTTTTCGATCAAGCATCTGGCTGGCGGTGCCGTAGCCGCCGCCCTGCTCGCCGCCCTGCCGGGCGCCGGCATGGCGCAGCAGAAATTTGTCACCATCGGCACCGGCGGTGTCACCGGCGTGTATTACGCTGCCGGCGGCGCGATCTGCCGCCTGCTGAACAAAGACCGCAAGGCCCATGGCATCCGCTGCTCGGTGGAATCGACCGGCGGCTCGGCCTTCAACATCAACACCATCCGTGCCGGCGAACTGGATTTCGGCATGGCGCAGTCTGATGTGCATTACTATGCCACCAAGGGCGAAGGCTCGTTCAAGGATGCCGGCGCTTTCGGCGACCTGCGCTCGGTCTACTCGATCCATCCCGAGCCGTTCACCGTGCTGGCGCGCAAGGAAGCCAATATTGCCAAGTTCGAGGATTTCAAGGGCAAGCGCTTCAATATCGGCAATCCCGGCTCCGGCACCCGCTCGTCCTTCGAGCAGCTGATGGGCACCATGGGCTGGAAACTGACTGATTTCTCGCTGGCTTCCGAGCTGAAGGCGGATGAGCATGGCCCGGCCTTGTGCGACAACAAGATCGACGGCTTCTTCTATGGCGTCGGCCATCCCTCGGCCAATATCCAGGACCCGACCACCACATGCGGCGCCAAGCTGGTTTCGCTGACCGGCCCGGCGGTGGACAAGCTGGTGGCAGAAAACCCGTTCTTCGCCAAGGCGACGATCCCGGGCGGCCTGTATAACAGCAACCCGCAGCCGACCACCACCTATGGCGTGCTTGCCACTGTGGTCTCTTCGGCCAAGGTTGCCGACGAAACCGTCTACCAGATGGTGAAGGCGACCTTCGAGAATTTCGACGAGTTCAAGAAGCTGCATCCGGCCCTGGCCGTGCTGGAGCCGAAGAACATGATCAAGGATGGCCTCTCGGCCCCGCTGCATCCGGGCGCCGTGAAGTATTACAAGGAAAAGGGCTGGATGTAAGTCCGGCTACCACGGCCGGCCCGGCAACGGGCCGGCCGTTTTCTATGCGCGTACCAGTCTTTGGGGGCAAAGATGAGCAACGATAATTCACGCCGACCGGCAAGCGAAGCCGAATTGCTGGAGATGGTGGCCGAGGCCGATACCGGTGGCCGCGAGGCCAAGGGCCTGGCCGGCCGTATCCTGCTGATCGTTGCTGTAGCCTGGTCGGCCTTCCAGGTCTGGTATGCCTCGCCGCTGCCCTTTGTGTTCGGCATTTTTATCCTCAACGATACCGAGGCGCGCGCCATTCATCTCGGCTTCGCGGTTTTCCTCGCCTTCACCGCCTATCCCGCCTTCAGGCGTGCCCCGCGCGACCGCGTGCCGCTTTATGACTGGCTGCTGGCCCTGCTTGGCGCCTTTGCCGCCAGCTATCTGTTCACGCATTATGTGGCGCTCTCCACCCGGCCCGGCACACCCACGACAATGGACCTGGCCACCGCCGGCATCGGCATGCTGCTATTGCTGGAAGCCACCCGCCGCAGCCTCGGCCCGCCCATGGTGGTGGTGGCGCTGGTTTTCATCACCTTCACCTTTGCCGGCCCCTACATGCCCGAGGTGATCCAGCATAAAGGCTCGTCGCTCACCAAGTTCTTGCAGCATCAATGGCTCACCACGGAAGGTGTGTTCGGCGTGGCGCTTGGTGTCTCCACCAGCTTCGTATTCCTGTTTGTGCTGTTCGGCTCGCTGCTGGAGAAGGCCGGCGGCGGCAATTACATGATGCAGATTTCGGTGGCTTTGCTGGGCCATCTGCGCGGCGGCCCGGCCAAGGTGGCGGTGGTTTCCTCCGCGCTGAACGGCGTGGTTTCCGGCTCCTCGGTCTCCAACGTAGTATCCGGCGGCATCTTCACCATCCCGATGATGAAACGCACCGGCCTT
>DLGP01000034.1:0-44906 GCA_002482765.1 Alphaproteobacteria bacterium UBA7691 | reverse complement strand
AAGGCCGGCGCCATCGAAACCGCCTCGTCGGTGAACGGCCAGATCATGCCGCCGGTGATGGGCGCTGCCGCCTTCCTGATGACCGAATATGTCGGCCTGCCCTATGCCGAGATTGTCAAACATGCCGCGCTGCCGGCAATCATCTCCTATATCGCGCTGTTCTACATCGTTGATCTTGAAGCCGTGAAGATCGGCTCCAAGCCGCTGATGCGCTCGGCCGCCCATAGCCGGGCGCAGCGCTGGGTCAGGCTTGGCCTGGGCTGGAGCGGCACCATCGCGGTGATCTGCGCCATCTATTACGGCATCCTGGGCATCCAGGCGGTGTTTGGCGCCGCCGCGCCCTGGCTGGTCGCCATCGGCGGCATCACGCTTTACCTGCTGACATTGTGGTATGGCGCGCGCTATCCCGATCTCAAGCTGGATGATCCGAACGCGCCGATCACCGTGCTGCCGGAAGCCTGGGCGGTGGCACGCACCGGCCTGCATTTCACCCTGCCGATCATCGTGCTGCTATGGTGCCTGATGGTGGAGGAAATGTCGCCCGGCCTGTCGGCCTTCTGGGCCACCGCCACGATCATGGCCATCGTGGTGACGCAGCGGCCGCTGCTGGCATTGTTCCGCAACCAGGGCGTGGCAACGGCAGCCCGCCAGGGCGTGGCCGATCTGGTGGATGGCTTCAATCTCGGCGCCCGCAACATGATCGGCATCGGCATCGCCACCGCCACCGCCGGCGTGATCGTCGGCACTGTGACCTTGACCGGCATGGGCCTGATGATGACCGACTTTGTCGAATTCATCTCGGGCGGCAATGTCATCATCATGCTGCTGCTCACCGCCTTCATCTGCCTGGTGCTGGGCATGGGCATCCCCACCACCGCCAATTACATCCTGGTGGCCACATTGATGGCGCCGGTGATTGTGGAACTGGGCGCACAATCCGGCCTCGCCATCCCGCTCATCGCGGTGCATCTGTTTGTGTTTTATTTCGGCATCATGGCCGATGTGACACCGCCGGTTGGCCTGGCCTCGTTTGCAGCAGCGGCGATATCGGGGGAAGACCCGATCAAGACCGGCCTGCAAGGCACGGTCTATTCCATGCGCACCGCGATCCTGCCCTTTGTGTTTGTGTTCAATCCGCAGATGCTGATGATCGATGTGGGCCACTGGCTGGAAGCCTGCCTGGTGATTGTGATCTCCACTACCGCCATCCTGCTATTCTCGGCCGGCAGCATGGGCTGGTTCATGACCCGCAGCCGTTGGTGGGAAAGTGCGCTGCTGCTGCTGGCCTGCTTTGCTTTGTTCCGCCCGGGCTATTTCTGGGACAAGCTCTATGATCCTTATATTCACAAGCCCGGCAGCGAATTGTTCCAGCTTGCCGGCAGCCTGCCGGTGGATAGCCGCCTGATGCTGGTGGTGGAAGGCAGCAATATCGAGGGCGACGATATCCGCAAGACCATCTCGCTGCCGCTCGGCGCTGCCGGCGAAGGCCGCGCGCGCCTGAATGCCACCGGCGCCACCATCACGCAAATGGGCGGCAATGTGCAGGTGGCGGCGATCAAGTTCGGCTCGGCAGCCAAGCGGGTGGGTCTGGAAAGCGGCTTTGTGGTGGCGGAAGTGCTGCTGCCGGCCGAGCGGCCGTCAAAACACTGGGTCTATCTGCCGGCACTGGCCCTGGTCGGCCTGGTGGCAATGGGCCAGCTGCGGCGACGGCGGCGGGAGACTGCTGCGGCATGAAAACCGTCATTCTCTGTTCCGGCGGCATCGATTCGGTGACGCTGGCGCATAAGATTGCCGCCGAGCATGACCTGGTGCGACTGCTGACCTTCGATTACGGCCAGCGCCATGCCAAGGAGCTGGAATTCGCCGCGCTCACCGCCCGGCGCCTGGGCGCGCGACATGATGTGGTGGATATCCGCGCCCTGGCGCAATTCCTCTCGTCATCCTCGCTGATCGATGGCGCGGCGGATGCCATTCCGGATGGCCATTATGCCGAGGCGACGATGAAATCCACCATCGTGCCAAACCGCAATGCCATCATGCTGACCATCGCTTTTGGCATTGCCAGCGGCATGCAGGCCGAGGCGGTGGGCATCGCCGTACATAGCGGCGACCATTTCATCTATCCCGATTGCCGCCCGGATTTTGTCGATGCCTTCCGCGCCATGCAGGAAAAGGCATTGCAGGGCATGGGCGACGTGGCTTTGCTGGCGCCTTTTGTCCATACCAGCAAGGCCGGCATCGTGGCCGAGGGCGCCCGCCTGGGCGTGCCGTTTGCCGAAACCTGGAGCTGCTACAAAGGCGGCGACATGCATTGCGGCCGCTGCGGCACCTGCGTTGAACGCGCCGAGGCCTTCCATCTCGCCGGCATCCCCGATCCGACCATCTATGCCGATGCGGATTACTGGAAGGATGCCGTGATGCGGCGCGGGCTGTGACGATCCGGCTTCATAAGCCCTCAGAACAATAGCCGTCATGGTACGCGAAGGCGTACCATCCATGTGTTTCTTTGTTTAACTGGCTGAAAAACAAGCTACTCGTGGATGGTCGGCCTGCGCCGACCATGACGACTTTGTTGTGAATTCTGACCACAGCCAACGATCAAAAACCTGAACCGGACAGCACTGGGTCAAGCCCGGTGATGACGGCGCTTCAAAAAAGTTACGTCAGCCGACCCGCTTGCCGCTCAGGTCATAGGCATCGGCCTTGTCGATCAGCACCTTGATCATGTCGCCCGGCTGCACACCGGCGGCGTTGCGGATTTTCACGATGCCGTCGATTTCTGGCGCATCGGCATAGCAGCGCCCCACAGCGGTGGTGCGCTTGGCTTCATCCACCAGCACATCCAGCGTGCGGCCAACCTTGGCCTTGAGCTTGGCGGCCGAAATCTTCTGCTGCGCCGCCATGAAACGCTCCCAGCGTTCCTGCTTCACGTCGTCGGCCACCTGATCCGGCAGGTCGCGCGCCGCAGCGCCTTCCACATTCTCGTATTTGAAGCAGCCAACCCGATCAAGCTGGGCTTCCTGCATCCAATCCAGCAGGAAATCAAAATCAGCCTCGGTCTCGCCCGGGAAACCGACAATGAACGTGGAGCGGATGGCGATATCCGGACAGATTTCGCGCCACGCTTTCAGGCGCTGCAACAGCTTGACCTGATTACCCGGGCGCCGCATCGCCTTCAGCACACGCGGCTCGGCATGCTGGAACGGGATATCCAGATAGGGTAGCAGCTTGCCCTCGGCCATCAGCGGGATGATCTCGTCGACATGCGGATAGGGATAGACATAATGCAGCCGCACCCAGGCGCCGAGCGAACCCATGGCATTACAAAGCTCGGTCAGCCGCGCCTTCACGCTCTGGCCGCGCCACACAGATTCGGCATGCTTGAGATCAAGGCCATAGGCCGAGGTATCCTGCGAAATCACCAGCAGTTCCTTGACCCCGGCCTTCACCAGCCGCTCGGCTTCATACAGCACGTCGTTGGCGGCACGGCTTTTCAGCTTGCCGCGCATGGAGGGGATGATGCAGAAACTGCATGTGTGGTTGCAGCCTTCGGAAATCTTCAAATAGGCATAATGGCGCGGGGTCAGCTTGATACCCTGCGGCGGCACCAGATCAAGAAACGGATCATGCGCCGGCGGCGCCGCTGCATGCACCGCATTCACCACCGCTTCATATTGCTGCGGCCCGGTGACCGACAGCACATCCGGGAACAGGCTGCGGATTTTATCCGCTTCCACACCCATGCAGCCGGTGACGATGACCCGGCCATTCTCGCGCATCGCCTCGCCGATGGCTTCCAGGCTTTCCTGCTTGGCGCTATCCAGGAAGCCGCAGGTATTCACCAGCACCACATCGGCATCGTCATAGGCGCCGGAAATCGCATACCCTTCCGAGCGCAGCTTGGTGATGATGCGTTCGGAATCAACCAGCGCCTTGGGGCAGCCCAGGCTGACGATGCCGACCTTGGCCGGGCTGGCGGCCGAGAGCGATTTGGCGGGGGTGGAGGAATTGGGGCGGGGCGTGCGCATGGCCGGGTTATAGGGCGGAATCCCCGGCCGGTCTAGACCAGTGCTGCCTCCACTCCAGAAGTCATCTTTCCCCAGGTTATCACCCCAAAAAGTTGAAAGTGGGCGAGAGGTCTGATTGACTATTTGTTGAATAGGCTCAACTATTACAATTTCTACGATGGCTGGGGGTGAGTATGTTAGACGCTGATCAGATTGCAGCAACGGTACATTTACTTTTAGGGATCTCTCTTGTTTTATTTGTTGCCCTATTTATCCGGGAGAGGGGAAATAAACTCACCATCAAGGCTACGTCGGCAGCGGAAAGAAAATTGCTAGCAAGTGAAATCGAAGGCCTAAAAAAGCGATTTTCTGGCATATTAGACCTTGATAAAGAATTCGAAGCTCTGAAAGAGCAGATTGGCTCGTACATCAATGACATTGAGCAGCTACGCGCATCTTATAAAGAAAAGAAAATTATCTATGACCGCTTAGCAAAGGAAGTAGCCCTTTTTGATGAAAATCTCGCATTCGCGGAAATGGGTGTTTACCAACCTCATTTCGATTTCAACGACAGTGAAGAGTATAAGAAAAATATTGAATTAGCCCGCAACAAACAAAAAGTAATGATTGGCAACAAAAGTGCCGTTTTTTGTAATACAAAATGGGAGATTAATGGGAACGCAGCACAAGGCCTCGTAATGACAAATAGAAATATTAAACTTACACTCAGGGCATTCAATAATGAATGCGAAGCGGCAATTTCAAATACAAGATGGAATAACGTCAACGCTATGGAAAAAAGAATTTCTAATGCATTCAATCAAATTAATAAATTGAACGAATCGAACCATATATTTATATCAATGGAATATTTTAATCTTAAACTGAAAGAACTTTTTCTCACACATGAATATAGAGAAAAAATTAAATATGAAAGAGAAGAGCGCGCAGAAGTCGCGCGCAACCAAAGAGAAGAACAAAAACTCATTCGAGATATTGAAAAAGCCGAGGAAGAAGAGGCTCGCTATCAAAAGCTATTAGCAAAGGCAAAAAAGGAAGCGGAGAGTGTTGCTGGGCCGAAGCTTGATTTTTTAATCAACATATCAAAATTTTGGAAAGTGATCTTGCAGAGGCACACGAAAAACTAGAGCGCGCACAAGCCATGGCGGAAAAAACAAGGTCAGGTTACGTTTACATAATATCAAACATAGGTTCCTTCGGAGAAGATGTCGTGAAAATTGGCCTGACGCGGCGCCTGGACCCCTCAGACCGCATCAGAGAGTTGGGCGATGCCAGCGTTCCATTTCTTTTTGATACCCACGCGATTATCTATAGTGACGATGCACCTTCGCTTGAACGAGCACTACACAATGAATTTGAAACCGTTCGAGTGAATACTCAAAATTTCCGAAAGGAATTCTTTCGAGCTAAAATTAACGAAGTAGAAGCTGCTGTAAAAAAACTAGCGCCCGATGCGTCATTTTTTAGAGACACAGAAGCACAAGATTATCGTGAAACACTAGCCAAACGCAGCGCACACTTGACCACGGTAGCAGCACAAAACTTACAATTCCCCACGTCCATTTAAAAAATGATCAATTAAAGCATTCTCTTATTGTTCAAAACAGATAATCAACTGGCCTAGATAGTTGGGTAAGCCTATCTAGGCCAATCCCAAATAATTCTCCACTGCCATCGCCATGCGGAACAGGCGCTTGTCCTGGCCGTTGCGGGCCACCAGCATCAGGCCGGCGGGCAAGGCGCCACTATCCGGCATTGGCAGCGAAATAGCGCAGAGATCAAAGAAATTCATCGTCGAGGTGTTGCGCAGCAGCAGGGCATTGGCCCGGGTGAAGGCGGCTTCATCGGCCAGATCGGCGATTTTTGGCGCCTGGATCGGCGTGGTGGGCAGGATCAGCGCATCAATATCCTGCAAGCGCGCATCAATCTTGCGCACCAGCGCGGCGCGGCCCTGTTGCATGGCGACATAACTGGCGGCGCTGACGCCAGTGCCGCGCCGGATACGCGCCAGCACCATGGGATCAAATTCGGCGGCGCGGCTATCCAGCCAGGCTTCATGGATGAAGGCGGCTTCCGCCGGGGCGATGCCGCCACGGCCATTCAAGGCCACCATCTCGGCGATAAGATCATCCAGCGGCCATTCCACCAGCCGGGCGCCGGCCTTGGCCAGGCGTGCCCCGGCGGCTTCAAAGGCGGCGGCCACCGCCGGCTCGGTTTCGCTGAGCAGCGGCCCGGTGGGGATGCCGAAACGCAGGCCGGCCAGCGGCGCGGCTTCCGGCAGCTGGATCACATCGCCAGCCATGGCCGCATCGGCCAGCGCGCATTGCGCCACCGTCTTGGCCAGCGGGCCGATCGAATCGAGCGCAAAGGATAGCGGGAAAGCGCCAGCGCGGGAAACCCGCTGCTGGCTCGGCTTCCAGCCGACAATGCCGCACATCGCCGCCGGAATCCGGGTGGAACCGCCGGTATCGGTGCCGATGGCGATTTCCGCCATGTCATCGGCCACGGATACCGCCGCGCCAGACGAGGAACCACCCGGGATGCGGCTGCGATCCGCCGGATTGCCCGGGGTGCCGTAATGCGGATTGATGCCAATGCCGGAAAAGGCGAATTCGGTCATGTTGGTTTTGCCGATGATCACCGCACCGGCGGCGCGTAGCCGGGCGATGGCCGGTGCCTCGGCCTGGGCCGGCGCGGCATCACGCAACAGCTTGGAGCCGGCCAGGGTGACTTCACCGGGCTGATCGAACAGATCCTTGATCGAGACGATGGCGCCATCCAGCGGCCCGAGGCTGAGGCCACGCATGGCACGGGCATCGGCAGCGGCAGCGGCATCACGCGCCGGCTCGGCATAGAGCCGGGTGAAAACACGGCTGCCCTCGCCGGCCGGATCGGCGATGCGGATCAGGCAGGCTTCAAGACGATCACGGCTGGAGCGGGGCATCGGGTAATCCTCAGGCAATAACGGGCAGGGCTTCCACATCGTAGCCAGCGGTGAGGCTGCGGCCCAGCACCGGATCAGACAATTCCATCTCAAAACGATCCGCCGGGCGAACGCCACCGATGGCGCCGAGCGTGCCGCAGAACATCAGGCTGCCGGCCGGCAGGATGGCTTCGGCTTTGCCAAGATAGCGCGCCATCAGATCGCGCGGATCGCGGATACCGGCCACGCTGCCTTCCTGATAAAGCATACGCTGGCCGCCGATGGTGGCATGGCTGCGCAGGATCAGCTGGTCCCAATGCGGCGCCACTTCGTCGAAGCGCCACAGGCTGTCGCCCACCACCTTGCAACAAAGCTGCTTGGAGAGCGCCACGCCGGCAGCTTCCGCTTTGCGGTCGGTATGATCCGAACCAAGCGTGACCCACAGGCCATCGGCCAGCGCCACAATCACCGGCTCAACCTCGCCGGAACTATCCGGGCCAAGCACTTGCAGATGCGTGGTCTGGGCCAGTTGCCCGGTGCCGATGCGGTAGAAAAGCGGCGTGGTGGACGGGCGCGGCACACCGATGGCGGCCAGTTCCTCGATATGATGCTCGATGGCATGCTGATCGCGCCCGGTCCAGCCGGCGACGATCAGACTGTCGATGGCCACGGCGATGCGGTCCTGCCGCCCGGCCCAATTGCGGGTGAAATGTAGCATCTCGGGGTTTCCTCTAATCAGCCGAATGTTTGCGGCAGCCACAGGGCCAGGCCGGGGAAAATCGCCAGCAGCAGGATCAGCAGCATCATCACCAGCACAAAGGGCAGCGAGCCGGCAATCACGTCGTTGAGCGAGCCATGGCTGCGCAGCGACTGCACCACGAACAGGTTCAGGCCGACCGGCGGTGTGATCAGCGCCATCTCGATCAGCACGATGATGATGATGCCAAGCCAGATCGGATCAAAGCCGAGGCCGATCATCACCGGCGCCACGATGGGGATGGTGGTGATCATCATCGACAGCGTTTCCATGAAACAGCCAAGGATCAGGTAGAACACCACCACCGCCAGCAGCATGGCGAATTTCGACAGGCCAAGGCCGGCGATGAAATCGGTCAGCATGGTGGTGAGGCCAATGGCCGAGATGATGAAATTGAGGAAATAGGCCGCGACGATGATCAGCATCACCATAGCCGTGGTGCGCATGGTGTTTTCCAGCACTTCCTTGATCATCGCCAGCGAGAGTTTGCGATACCAGACGGCCAGGCCGAGTGCTGCCACCACACCGAGCGAGGCGGCTTCGGTGGGCGTGGCGATACCGGCATAGATCGAGCCGACCACGACCAGGAAGATGCCGAGCGGCGGCAGCAGATCAACCAGGCTGGCAAAGCGTTCGCCCCAGCTATAGCTGAGCGTGACGCCGCCCCATTTCGGCTTCACCAGGCAGGCCACCGCCACCAGCAGCATGAACAGGCCGGCCAGGCCAAGGCCGGGGATGATGCCGGCCAGATAAAGTTTCGGGATCGAGGTATCGGTCAGCACCGCATAGATGATCATGTTGATGCTGGGCGGGATCAGGATGCCCAGCGTGCCGCCGGCAGCCAGGGTGCCAAGGAACAGGCTTTCATTATAGCCATGTTTCTTAACCAGCGGCAAAGCCACGGTGCCGACGGTGGCGGCGGTGGCCACCGAGGAACCGGATGTGGCGGCGAAGATGGCGCAGGCGCCGATATTGGAATGCATCAGCCCGCCGGGAATCCAGCCGAGCCATTTCACCATGGCGCCATACATGCGTTCGGCCACACCGGCGCGCAGCAGGATTTCACCGAGCAGGATGAACATCGGGATCGAGACCAGCAGGAAGTCCTTGGACGACGACCACGCCACCTCGCCCAAAGCAAGGCTGAGCGGCATCTTGGAATAGATTTTATCAAGCAGCAGGCCGAGCGTGCCCAGCGCACCGGCCACCGGCAATGCGGCAGCCAGCAGAACCAGCAGAAGAACCAGGGTGGTGCCAAGCATCGGCTTATTCCTTCACGCGCAGGGCGGCGGTATGCGCCGATTCATCGGCGGCGTCTTCCTCAATGGTGCGCGCCCCGGCCAGGCGCCGCACTGTGGCGAGATCGCCGGTGACCAGCGCCAGCAGGCTGCGCAGCAACAGCGGCAGCAGGGTGAACAGGAACAGCCCCAGGCCGATCACCCACAGGCTTTGCGGAATCCATAGCGGGGTTTGCAGCGGCGTGGTGGCGCGCGCCTCGAAGCTGATCGAGGTGGCCAGCACATCCCAGGCCTGTTGCGTCAGCAGGCCGATGAACAGGCCAAGCGACAGCAGCGCAATGATATCGAGCACGGCGCAGAGCGGCGCCGGCAGGCGGGAATAGAGCGCGTCAACGCGCACATTGGCGCGGCGCAGCAAGGTGAAGCCCAGCGCCCAGGCGGTGCCGATGGCAAAGGCATAACCGGATAATTCATCGGCGCCGCCCAGCGACACCAGCAGCAGCTTGCGCAACAGCACGTCCACGGAAACCAGCAGGGCGGAAGCCAGCACCAGGGCGCCGCCAAACCACACGGCATAGCGCGACAGGCGGTCAGCAAATTCAAGCCAGCGGTCGAGCAATGTCATGGTTGTTATCCTTTAAAAGAAATGCGGGGCCGATTTGCACCGGCCCCGCTTTTTACTTAGTTGGCCTTGGCAGTGATGCCGACGATCTTGCCGATCGAGTCATTCCAGGCCGGCACACAATCGCCAGCGCAACGCGCGGCCCATTTCGGCACCACGGTTTCGGCCATCACCTTCTTGAGCAGCGCCTTGTCGGCTTCCGAGACCGGCACAACGGTCATCTTGGCCTTCACGCCCATGGTGCAATTGTCCTTGCCGGCATTGCAATCATAGCCCTGCTGGGTCTCTTCGGCGGCGGCCTTCCAGATGCGGTCTTCCAGACCGGCAATTTCGGCCTGGAGGAAGCTGCGCACCTGCGGGTTCAGCTTGTCCCAGCTCTTCACGTTCACGGCATGCATGACATGGCTCCAGCCCAGCGGAAGGGCATAGATATGGGTAGCTACTTCATACCACTTGGCGGAATTGCCCGAGAGCGTGCCGGTGATGGCGCAATCCACCACCTTGTTCTGAAGCGCAGGCACCACTTCGTTGAAGGCCAGCGTCACACCGGTGCCGCCGAGAGCTTCAACAAACTCGGCCAAAGTACGGTTGCCGGTACGCACCTTCTTGCCCTTCAGATCGGCCAGGCCCTTGATCTCGCCGTTGCAGAACAGCACCTGGGCCGAATACGGCCAGATGCCCAGCACCTGCACGCCGAAACGCTCGCGGTAGAATTTGTCATAAACCGGCTTGTAGGCATCCGAGATCTTGCGCGCGGTGGCGACATCCGGCGCCAGGCCGGCCAGGTCAACCGCCTCGTTGCGGGCATCGTCGGCAGCGACATAGCCCAGCACGGTGGAGCCGAAATCGATCACGCCCAGGCGCATCAGGCGAAAGATTTCCGCGCCCTTGAGGCCCATTTCATTAAACGGGGTGATTTCAGCGGTGATCGCGCCCTTGGACTTTTCGTTGATTTCCTTGGTCCAGAATGGCTGCTCAAAGCTCTTATACTGGGTCAGATTGCCCCAGGCGCCGACCACCTTGAGTGCGGTTTTCGGCATTTCCTGCGCGAGCGCCGAACCGGCAACCCCCGCGAACAACGCGCCGGCAAGCGCCAGCGACTTCATCATAACACGCATATTCCCCTCCTGTGGTTGGCTTAAACAAAACTCACAGAATAGCCAGGCGGCTATTCTTCAGATCAGTCACCAGCATGTAGCCAGGCGCATGGGTGATGCAGAAATCCGGCTTGGCAGCGGCAATCACCGCCTGCGGCGTCACCCCGCAGGCCCAGAAGACCGGCAATTCATCGTCGCGGATTTCGCTCGGCTCGCCGTAATCCGGCTGCATCACATCCTTGATGCCGATCAGTTCCGGCTTGCCGATATGGATCGGCGCACCATGCACCGACGGGAAACGCGAGGTGATCTGCACCGCGCGGATCGCATCCGCCGGCTTCAGCGGGCGCATCGACACCACGGTAGGGCCATGGAAACGGCCGGATGCCTGGGTTGGGATAGTGGTGCGGAACATCGGCACGTTACTGCCGCAGGCGATATGGCGCAGCGGGATGCCGTCTTCGAGCAGCGCTTCCTCGAAGGAAAACGAACAGCCGATCAGGAAAGCCACCAGATCGTCGCGCCACTGCGCCTTGATGTTGGTCACTTCCTCCACCAATTCGCCATCGCGCCACACCCGGTAGCGCGGCAGATCGGTGCGGATATCAAGATTGGCGCCCAGAATAGGCAAAGTCGGGTCGCCCGGCTCGCTGGAAGCCAGCAGCGGGCAGGCTTTCGGATTCATGGCACAGAAACGCTGGAAGTCGGCCGCCAGGGCTTTCGGCAGGATCGCCATATTGGCCTGCACATAACCGGGCGCCAGGCCGGCAGTGGGGCCGCTGTGATCGCCGGATCGCACCCGAAGCCGCGCCGCCTCGCCGGTTTCACCACGGAAATCCGCATGTCGCAGCACTGCGTTCATCTTCCCCTCCATCACGCCAAGCCAGTTTTGCCATGGCATCATGAAATGGTCATATCTGTCCAATCGCGAGTTAGGATGGATATGTATAAGGAAAATTTATCGCCTTGCCCGCCGCACTGCCGCATTAGCAGGCAGTTGGCCCGGTTCGGTGGCAGCCACCTCGCGCGCCAGTTCGGTCACCGCCTCGGCCATGTAGCTATCCGGCTTCACCGGATAGGTGGCGGTGAAGTTCAAATCCGGCAGCGTGGCTTCGGCACGCAGCAGACGCAGCTTGCGTTCGGCCAGTTCACGCTGGATCACCACCGGCGGAATCGCGCTGATGCCGATATTGTCCAGCGTCATGCGCACGATGGTGGAGAGCGAGGCATTGCCATAGATACGCCGGTTCGGCACATCGGCGCGGGCCAGCATTTCATGCACAGCGATATAAGGCCGGGTATTGCGTGGATAGGTGATGATCGGCCAGCGCCCCAGCGTGGTGACACGAATCGGTTCCGGCCCCAGATCAAGGCTGGGGCTGGCCACCCAGGCCATCGGATAAGCGCTCAGATTGACGTTTTTCATGCGTGGTTCGCTGACCGGACCCAGCACAAAGGCGATATCGAGCTGATGACTGAGCAATGACTGGCGCAGGATCGGCGAGGTATCCACCTCGATCTCCAGCGTGATCGCCGGATATACCGCATGCATGCGCTCGATCAGCCGCGACAGCCAGGTATGCACAATGGTTTCGGCCACGCCGAGGCGCACCACGCCACGCATCGCCTTCTTCTCGCGCAAAGCCTGCAACATATCGGCGCGCAGGGTCAGCATCCGTTCGGCATAGCCCAGAAGCTCAAAGCCCTTCACCGTCAGCTTGGCGCCACGCGGCTCGCGGTCAAACAGCTTCACCGCCAGTTCGTCCTCCAACTGGGCGATGCGCTGCGACACGGCCGGCTGAGTGGTATTCAGCTTTTCGGCGGCAGCGCGAAAGCCGCCAAGATGGGCCACCCAGACGAAGGTTTCCAGATTACGCAGATCAACCATTTATGTATTCCAGAGATATCGATAAGAATTTCTTATGCTATGCCGATGCCAGCCATTCGGCAAGCAATGCTTGCCTGCGGCCTGCCATGGCGCTACATCCGGCAGGCAACCACCGGAGAAAACCATGTCCGCCCTGTTTGAGCCGCTGACGCTGCGTTCCATCACCCTGCCCAACCGCATCGTGCTGTCGCCGATGTGCCAGTACAGCGCCCATGACGGCTCGGCCAATGACTGGCATTTGGTGCATCTGGCGCGTTATGCCGCTGCCGGGCTTGGGCTGGTGCTGGCCGAGGCCACCCATGTGGCACCACGCGCCCGCATCACGCCGCATTGCCTGGGGCTGTATGATGATGCCAACGAAGCCGCCCTGGCCCGCGTGGTTCAGGCTTTCAGAACTGTGGGTGGCGGCACCACGCCTTTTGGCATCCAGCTTGCCCATGCCGGGCGCAAGGGCGCCAGCGAAGTGCCCTGGGCCGGCGGCAAGCCGATCACGGACGAGCGCGCCTGGCTTAATCTGGCGCCAAGCGCCGTGGCGCATGAGACCGGCTGGCCTTTGCCCGAGGCGATGGATGAAGCGGCCATCGCCGAAGCCGTGGCGCAATTCGCCGAAGCCACGCGCCGCGCTGATCGCATCGGCGTGGATGTGATCGAATTGCATGGCGCGCACGGCTATCTGTTGCACCAGTTCCTGTCGCCGGTGAGCAACAAGCGTAATGACGACTATGGCGGCGACCTGGATAACCGCATGCGTTTCCCGCTGGCGGTGTTTGACGCGGTGCGCGCCGCCTGGCCGGCGCATAAGCCGCTGGGTATCCGCATCACCGGCAGCGACTGGATGGGCGATGCCGGGCTGGGCGTTGAAGATGCCATCGCCTTCGGCCATGCCTTGAAGGAACGCGGCTGCGATTTTGTCGATGTCAGTTCCGGCGGCATTTCGCTGCACCAGAAGATCACCACCGGGCCGGGTTATCAGGTGCCGTTCGCCGCCGCTGTGCGCAAGGCCACCGGCCTGGTCACCATGGCGGTGGGCATGATCACCGAGGCGAAACAGGCCGAGGCGATCATTGCCGAAGGCAGCGCCGATCTGGTGGCGATGGCGCGTGGCCTGCTGAATGATCCATTCTGGGCCTGGCGTGCCGCCGATGAACTGGGCGGCAAGGTTGCGGCGCCAAACCAGTATCTGCGTGGCCGCCAGCGCGGTGTGGACACGCCGCGCGAATTGCTGGCGAAGAAGGCTTAACCGCGCCGCCGCGCAGTCTTCTCTAACCGCGTCGCCGCGCTAGGGCCAGCCCGGCGGCCCAGGCCGCCGAGGCCAGGCTGGCAGCGGCAAAGCGCCAGCCGGCAGCCAGGCCCGGCAAAGCCAGCAGGGTGATGAAAAACGCCGCATGGCTGCTCAGCCCGATCTGGGTGGAAGCCAGCGCGGCGCGCGCGGTGAAACGATCAAAGCGCCGCAGCAGGAACAGGCAGACCACGGTGAGCGCCACCGGAAAAGTGGCCAGCAGGCCGGAACCAAGCGGCCCGAGCCGGTTGGCCAGCAGCGTGACCAGCGCCACCAGCAGGCCGGCACAAAGGCCGCGCAGGGCCACGTCATAACCCGGCGAGGGTTTGCTGCTGCTGCCATTGCCGGCCAGTTGCACCACGCCGCGATTGGCCAGCCAGGCCAGCAAAGCGGCGGCCAGGGCAAAGCCCAGCATCCAGGGCAGTTCCGGCGGCAGATAGCGCACAATCAGCGCCGCCAGCAGCCAGGCCAGCAGCGCGCCCAGCAGGGCCACGGGCGCCGCCTGACGCCCGATCAGCCGGATATAGGCGGTAAGGAAACACAGCACCGCGCCGATCATGCCCAACGCCACCACAATGGCCTGCCGCATAAAATCGGCATCCTGTTGCAGATTGAGGAAAAAATACGACGGCCCGACCACAATCGGCAGCGCCAGCACGATGCCGCCGATGAATGGCCGCGTGCGCTCCATCACATAGACCACACCACCAACAAACAGGGCAACGGACAGGCCGCGCAGGCCGGCGGCGGCGAACTCGGGATCATACAGCATCATGATGCCGCAGCCTCTAGCACGGACGGCCCGGCTGGGCGATAATCCGGCGATGGAATTTATGCGCATCTATGGCCGGGTGCTGGCGCTGCTCGGCCCGGAAAAACGCCTGGCCTGGCTGCTCGGCCTGGCCAATATCGGCCTAGCCGGCATCAGCTTCATCGAGCCGGTGCTGTTTGGCCGCATCATTGATGTGCTTTCGGCTTCCGACAAGGCGGCGCCGGGCGAAACCTGGGCCGCCACCTTGCGCTTGCTCGGCCTGTGGTGCGCTGCCGGCCTGGTCGGCATCCTGGCCGGCATCCTGGTGGCGTTGCATGCCGACCGCCTGGCGCATCGCCGCCGGCTGGCCGCCATGTCGCTGTATTTTGAGCATGTGCTGAGCCTGCCGGCGGCGTTCCATGGCGCCACCCATTCCGGCCGCCTGCTCAAGATCATGCTGGGCGGTGCGGATAACCTGTTCGGCCTGTGGCTTGCCTTCTTCCGCGAGCATCTTTCCACCTTCGTTGCCGTGCTGGCTTTGCTGCCGCTGGCCTTGTGGATGAACTGGCGGCTCGGCCTGCTGCTGATCCTGCTGATCGTGGTGTTTGCCCTGCTCAGCGCCATCGTGGTGCATAAAACAGAAGCGGCGCAATCGGCAGTGGAGGATTACCATTCCGAGCTTGCGGCGCGGGCCGGCGATGCGCTGGGCAATGTCACCCTGGTGCAGAGTTTTGTGCGGCTGGCGCTGGAGGCACGCGACCTGGGCGCGGTGATGCAGAAGCTGCTGGCGGCGCAATTCCCGGTGCTGAATCTGTGGGCGCTGATGACCGTGCTGAGCCGCATGGCTTCCACCATCACGGTGATCGCCATCTTTGTGCTGGGCAGCTGGCTGCATCTGCAAGGCCAGGCCAGTGTGGGCGAGATCGTCAGCTTCATGGGCTTTGCCACCATGCTGATCGGCCGCCTGGAACATGCCATGGGCTTTGTCAGCCGGCTGTTTTTCCAGATGCACAGCCTGATGGAATTTTTTGGCGTGCTGGATACCCGCTCCGGCGTGATGGACCGGCCCGGCGCCAAGCTACTGGAAAAGCCCCGGGGCGAAGTGGCTTTTGAGCATGTCAGCCTGAGTTATGATGGCGGCCGCCCGGCGGTGAGCGACCTGACTTTCAGCGTGCCGGCAGGCTCATCCGTTGCCCTGGTTGGCGCCACCGGCTCGGGCAAGAGCACCACCATGGCCCTGCTCAGCCGGCTGTGGGAGCCACAATCCGGTCGCATCACCATCGATGGCACCGATATCCGCGATGTGACGCTGGAAAGCCTGCGCCGCCAGATCGGCGTGGTGTTCCAGGATTCGGCTGTGTTCCACCGCTCGATTGCCGATAATATCCGCATCGGCGGCGCCGATGCGGCGCTGGAGGATGTGAAACGCGCCGCCATTCTGGCCGAGGCGCATGATTTCATCGAGCGCCAGCCGCAGGGCTACGACACCATTGTGGGCGAACGCGGCGTCAATCTTTCAGGCGGCGAACGCCAGCGCCTGGCGATTGCCCGCGCTTTGTTGAAAAACCCGCCAATCCTGATCCTGGATGAAGCCACTTCGGCGCTGGATGCCGCCACCGAGGCGCGGATTCAGAAGGCGCTGGAGCAGCTCATGCAGGGCCGCACCACGTTTCTGATCGCACACCGGCTTTCCACCATCCGCAAGGCCGATCTGATCCTGGTGTTGCAGCAGGGCAGGATCGTCGAACGCGGCAGCTTCGACGAACTGGTGGCCAAGGGCGGCATCTTCGCCGACCTTGCCCGCACCCAATTCGCCGGGCTTACGCCTTAGCCAGCGCTGGCGCTGGCCCAGGGCTGGCCGATCTCGGTCATGCCGGTCTGGCTGCCATCGGCGTTGAACATCACGGCACTTGGGCAGGCGAAGGGCAGCGGATAGGGATCGAGCCGGCGCTCAACAGCCTGCGGGAAACGCGCCTTGAGCGCTGCGATCACCTCGGCCGGCAGGCGCGGATTATAGGCCGGCTGGCCCACCACGCTGGCATCGATGCGCGGCAGATGGAAGGCATCCTCCAGGCTCATGCCGAAATCCACCACAAAGCTGATCAGCTGCATCACCGCCGGCAGGATGCGGCGGCCGCCGGAAGCGCCGATGGCAAACCATGGCTGGCCCTGTTTCAGCACCATGCTGGGCAGCATGTTGGAGAGTGGCCGCTTGGCCGGGCCGATGGAATTGGGCCGGCCCGGGCGCGGATCAAACCACATGATGCCGTTATTCATCGGCACGCCACTTTCCGGCAGCATGACCCGGCTGCCGAACAATGAGAGCAGCGTCTGCGTGATCGTCACCATATTGCCGGCCTTATCCACCACGCAGAGATTGGTGGTGCAGCCGCCGTTATTCTCGGTATCGCCCATGGTGGCGAGGCGATGCTCATAGGCCGCATCCAGCGCTTCGGCATAAGCCACAAAGCTTTGCGCGCCCGGCACCGCCACGCCGCGTTCCAGTTTCGGCGTCGCCCGCGCCAGGGCATCGGCCAGGGTTGGCCCGGCCGTGAGGCCCGGCGGCAGCACCAGGGTGGCTTCACCCTGCTGCACCAGCAAGGGTTCAACCAGGCGGGCCTGGAATTGCGCCATGTCATCAGCGGCAATCTTGCTGCCGCCGGCCTGCAAATCATGCACCAGGCTGCGCGCCAGCTCGCCTTCATAATAGTCCCGCGCCCCGGCGCTTTGCAGCCGCTTCAGCGTTGCCAGCAGCGCGGCATTTTTCAGCCGGGGCGCGGTGCCGGCCCATTCCGCCGAGGGCGGCAGACCATTGGGCAGGAAATACGCCGCCGAGGCCGGGAAGCGCGCCAGATCACGCGCCGCCGAGGCCACCACCAGGCTGAGGAACCAATCCACCTCAATGCCCTGCTCGCACAGGCCGATGGCCGGGGCCAGGCTTTCCGCCCAGCTGCTTGTGCCGAAGGTTTCCAGCGCCAGCCGCATGCCATCGGGCTGGCCCGGCAGCGCAATCGAGCCATAACCGACAATATTGCGGTCTTCCACCACCGCCGGCCAGCCGAACAGGTCGCCCGCCGTGCCGCCAGCCAGCGGGTAATCCGCCGGATCGAGCCGCTTGGGGCTGATCATGCCAAAATCGACGCACTGCGCCTTGCCGCTGCGCGCATCATAAATCTGCATGAAGCCGCCGCCGCCGATGCCGCTCATCCAGGGTTCCAGCACAGCCAGGGCAAAAGCCGTGGCCACGGCGGCATCCACCGCATTGCCGCCCTGGGCCAGCACCTGGGCGCCCACATCGGCCGCCGCCTGATTCTGTGCCGCCACCACACCATTGCGGCCCACCACGGCATCCTTGGCATACCGCAACGCGCGGCTGAGATTCTGCGCCATCGTTAATCTGTCTCCCGTTTAGGCAAAACCCTTAGGCAATCTGCTGTACGAACAGGCAAGGCGAAAATTTAGCCACCTTCCCTAACGACTCCGCTTGACCGGAACCGCCCGAACGGTTCACAGTTTCATAAGTCGTCAAACGATCCAACAGGGATAAACAACAATGGGGAACAACACCATGTCGATTCGCGTATCCAAACCCTCGCGCGTCACCACCCTGGTTTCGTTGCTGGCGCTTGGCGTTGGGCTGGCCGCCGCCGAGGCCCAGGCCCAGGCCAAGAAGGAACTGGTTATGGTGCCGCATGCGTCCTTGCGCATCACCGATCCGATCATCACCACGGCCTTCATGAGCCGCAACCACGGCTACATGATCTATGACACCTTGTTCGGCGTGAACGACAAGATGGAAGTTCAGCCGCAGATGGTGGACAAGTATGAGGTCAGCGCCGACAAGCTGACCTATACCTTCACCTTGCGTGACGGCCTGAAATTCCACGATGGCGCGCCGGTCACCAGCGATGACGTGATCGCCTCGTTGCAGCGCTGGGGCAAGGCCGATGGCATGGGCATCAAGCTGATGTCCTACGCCAAGGAACTGACCAAGGTTAACGACAAGACCTTCCAGCTCATCCTCAAGGAACCCTACGGCCTGGTGCTGGCTTCGCTGGGCAAGCCGAGCTCGAACGTGCCGTTCATCATGCCGAAGCGCCTGGCCGAAACGCCGCATACCCAGAATGTGCCTGAGGAAATCGGCTCCGGCCCGTTCCGCTTCGTCAAGGGCGAATTCCAGCCCGGCCTGAAAGTGGTGTACGAAAAGAACCCGGATTATGTGCCGCGCAAGGAAGCCCCCAGCTTCATGAGCGGCGCCAAGCTGGCCAAGGTGGACCGCGTGGTGTGGAATTCCATCGCCGATCCGCAAACCGCGATGAATGCGCTGGTGAAGGGCGAAATCGACATCTGGGAGCAGGTTTCCTACGATCTGCTGCCGGAAGTGAAGAAGGCCAAGGATGTGGTGGTGGCCGATTACGGCCCGCTCGGCATGAATTACATGATGCGCATGAACTGGCTGCAACCGCCGCTGGATAATGTGAAGGTGCGCCAGGCCATCATGCATGCCGTGTATCAGGGCGATTATCTCGACGCCCAGATCGGCGACCCGTCGCTCTACAAGATCTGCGGCGCCATGTTTGGCTGCTCCACGCCGCTGGCCAGCGAAGAAGGCGCCGTCGGCACCAAGAAGCCGGATATCGCCAAGGCCAAGAAGCTGCTGGCGGAAAGCGGCTACAAGGGCGAGAAGATCGTCATCATGGCGCCGACCGACCTGCAATCCATCGCACAGTTGCCGCTGGTGACCGCGCCGGCTTTGCGTGCCATCGGCATGAATATCGACGTGCAGTCGATGGACTGGCAGACCCTGGTGGGCCGCCGCGCCAAGATGGACCCGGTGGATCAGGGTGGCTGGCATATCTTCCACACCGCCTGGGGCACCGCCGACATGATGAACCCGATTGCCAATGCCGGCGTGCGCGGTCTGGGCAAGACCGGTGGCTTCTTCGGCTGGACCGAGGATGCCGAAATCGAGAAGCTGCGTGACCAATATGCGCGTGAAACCGATCCGGCGAAGCAGAAGGCCCTGGCCATTGCCGTGCAGAAGCGCGCCTATGAGATGGTGAACTACGTGCCGCTGGGCGAATATTTCCAGCCCTCGGCGCATCGCAGCAACATCAAGGGCATCCTGCCCAGCCCGGCTTTCCTGCTGTGGAATGTGGAAAAGAACTGACGCGGCTGCATAAAAAGCTCCCCGGCATAACATGCTGCGTCTAGTCTTATCGCGTCTGATGGCCGCCATCCCTGTCATGGGGATGGTGGCTGTCTTCGTCTTTCTCATGCTGCGCCTCAGCCCCGGCGATCCGGCAGCAATCCTGGCCGGCGATTCGGCCACGCCTGAGGTGATTGCGGCAATTCGCGCTGATCTCGGCCTCGACAAGCCGATCCCGCAGCAATTCACGGCCTGGATCGGGCAATTGGCCCAGGGCGACCTTGGCCGCTCGGTGATTTCCAAACAGCCGGTCACGATGATGATCGGGCAGCGGCTGGAACCCACGCTCTCGCTGGCCTTCACCACGCTGATCTTCGCCATCCTGGTGGCGGTGCCAATGGGCATCATAGCCGCCTGGCGCCATGGCCGCTGGCTGGATCGCACCATCATGGCCCTGTCGGTCACCGGCTTTTCGGTGCCGGTCTTTGTGCTGGGCTATATCCTGATCTTTGTGTTCTCGATCAAGCTCGACCTGTTTCCGGTGCAGGGCTTTGCCCCGCTGGGCAGTGGCCTGGGGCCGTTCCTGGAGCGCATCGCGCTGCCCACGCTGACCCTCAGCTTCATCTATATCGCGCTGTTTGCCCGCATCACCCGCGCCGCCATGCTGGAAGTGCTGGGCGAGGATTATATCCGCACCGCCCATGCCAAGGGCCTGAGCGAGCGCGTGGTGCTGGTGCATCACGCCCTGCGCAATGCCGCCATCCCCATTGTGTCGGTGATCGGCATCGGCTTTGCGCTGCTGATCGGCGGCGTGGTGATCACCGAAACCGTTTACAACATCCCCGGCATCGGCCGACTGGTGGTGGAAGCGGTGCTGGCGCGCGATTATCCGATCATCCAGGGCGTGATTTTGCTGTTTTCCGGCGTCTACGTTCTGATCAACCTGGCGATTGATATCGCCTATGTGCTGCTCGATCCGCGGATTCGCTACTGATGGCCCGTTTTTTCCGCCACCCGGCTTTCCGTAATCCCTCCGTGCTGATCGGCGGCGGCATCCTGCTTGTGCTGCTGCTGATCGCGCTGGGCGCGCCGCTGCTGGCCAGCGCCGATCCCGCCGCCATCGCGCCGCGCTTCCGCCTCAAGCCGCCCTCCGAGCAATTCCTGATGGGCACCGATGGCCTGGGCCGCGACATCTTCTCGCGCGTGGTGCATGGCGCCCGTGTGTCGTTGCTGGTTTCAGCCTGCGTCGCCGCCATAGCGCTCTCGGTCGGCCTGCTGATCGGCCTGCTGGCCGGCTATATCCGCTGGCTGGACGGCATCGTGATGCGCACCATGGATGGCCTGATGGCAATCCCGGGCATCCTGCTGGCCATTGCCCTGGTATCACTTTCCGGCGCTTCGGTATTCACCGTGATCGTGGCCATCATGGTGCCGGAAATCCCGCGTGTTGCCCGCCTGGTGCGCAGCGTGGTGCTCAGCATCCGCGAGGAACCCTATGTCGAGGCCGCCATCGGCCTGGGTACGCCGATGCCCAAAATCCTGCTCTATCATGTGCTGCCCAACACCATTGCGCCGCTGATCGTGCAAGGTACCTATATCTGCGCCTCAGCCATTCTCACCGAGGCGATCCTGAGTTTCCTCGGCGCCGGCCTGTCCACCGAAGTGCCGACCTGGGGCAATATCATTTCCGAAGGCCGCGGCGTGTTTCAGCGTGCGCCCTGGATCATCTTCTTCCCCGGCGGCCTGCTGGCCGCCACCGTGCTGGCGATCAACATCCTGGGCGACGGCCTGCGCGATACCCTTGATCCGCGCCTGCAAAAGCGGCTGGGAGGTGTGCGATGAGCGAAGCCGCCATGCAGAAGCCGGTACTCAGCGTGCGCGATTTGTGTGTTGCCTTGCCCAAGGGCGGCGACCGCGCCCATGCCGTCAACGGCATCAGCTTCGATGTGCCGCCAGGCGAGATTGTCTGCCTGGTGGGCGAAAGCGGCTCGGGCAAATCGGTCACCGCCTTTTCCGTGATGGGCCTGGGCGCGCTGCCGATTGTGGGCGGCCAGATTCTGCTGGAAGGCGAGGATTTGCGCGCCGCCAGTAAAAGCCGCTTGCAGCAATTGCGCGGCAACCGCATGGCGATGATTTTCCAGGAGCCGATGACCGCGCTTAATCCGGTGCATCGGGTGGGCGATCAGGTGGCGGAAATGCTGCGCGCCCATGGCTGGAAGGGCAAGGGCGTCAGCATCGAGGAGCGCGTGCAGCAGCTTTTCGCCGATGTGCATCTGCCCGATCCGGAGCGGCTGGCAAAAGCCTATCCGCACCAGCTTTCCGGCGGCCAGCGCCAGCGTGTGATGATTGCCATGGCTTTGGCGCTGGAGCCGGCCTTGCTGATCGCTGACGAGCCGACCACGGCGCTGGATGTGACCACGCAGGCACAAATCCTGTCGTTGCTGCGCGAATTGCAGCAGAAACGCGGCACCGGCGTGTTGTTCATCACGCATGATTTTGGCGTGGTGGCGGATATCGCCGACCGCGTGGTGGTGATGCGTTATGGCGAAGTGGTGGAACAGGGCGCCACCGCCCAGGTGCTGCACCAGCCGCAGCATGACTATACCAAGATGCTGATCGATGCCGTGCCGCGCCTGACGCCGCGCGCCGCCAGCCCGCTCAGCGGCCAGCCGGTGCTGAGCGCCAGCAAGTTGGACAAAACCTACAGCGATGGCGGCCTGTTCAAATCCACCCGCCAGGTGCATGCGGTGGATGGCATCGATCTGGCGCTGTATCGCGGCCAGACCCTGGGCATTGTCGGCGAAAGCGGCTCGGGCAAATCCACCGCCGCGCGCTGCATCGCCCGCCTGATCCGCCCCAGCGGCGGCCGCGTGATGCTGGAAGATGCCGATATCGCCAACCTGTCGGAACGGGCGCTCAGACCCTATCGCCGTCGCATCCAGGTGATTTTCCAGGATCCGTATCGCTCGCTCAATCCGCGCCGCACGGTTGGCGATTCGATCATCGAAGGGCCGCTGAATTATGGCATGAGCCGCGCCAAGGCGCTGGAAAATGCCCGCGAATTGCTGCGCCTGGTTGGCCTGGATGGTGATGCGCTGGAGCGTTTTCCGCACCAATTCTCGGGCGGCCAGCGCCAGCGCCTGTGCATTGCCCGCGCCCTGGCGATGGAGCCGGAAATCCTGGTGGCGGATGAAGCCGTCTCGGCGCTCGACGTGTCGGTGCAGGCCCAGGTGCTGGAATTGCTGGAATCGATCCGCGACCGTTTCCAGCTTGCCATCCTGTTCATCACCCATGACCTTCGCGTCGCCGCCCGGCTCTGCGACCGTATCGCCGTGATGCAGCGCGGCAAGATTGTGGAACTGGCTGATACCGCCACCTTGTTCGCCGCGCCGCAGCATGAATATACGCGCCAGCTTTTTGCCGCCCTGCCGGGCCGTGACTGGCTGGAAGCCGGCCACGCCGCCGAATAAGATGCCGCCAGCCGCCAATACAGAGCCGGCGCTGGAGGATACATGCTTGAGGATGTGAACCAGGCCGCCATCGAGGCATCGGTGGCGGCGTTGCGTGATGAAGCCGTGGCGTTGCTGTGCGATCTGGTGCGGCATCCTTCGCTGCTGGGCCAGGAAGCCTCGGCCCAGGCAAAGATGCGCGATGTGTTCGAGGCAATGGGCCTGCGGGTTGACGAATTCGCCATCGACGAAGCCAAGCTGAAAGAACATCCAGGCTATTCGCCTTCCATCGTTTCCTATGACGGCCGGCATAACATCGTTGGCCTGCATGAGCCGAAGGGCGCCACACGCGGCCGTTCGGTGATCTTCAATGGTCATATCGACGTGGTGCCGGTGGGCGCCGAAAGCCTGTGGACCAAGCCGCCTTTCACACCCTGGATCGACGGCGACAAACTCTATGGCCGTGGCGCCGGCGACATGAAGGCCGGCATCGTGGCCTATACCATGGCGCTGAAGGCCTTGCAGCGTATGGGGCTGGAACCCGCCGCCAAGGTGATCCTGCAATCGGTTGTGGAAGAGGAATGCACCGGTAATGGCGCACTGGCCTGCCTGCTGCAAGGTTATCGCGCCGATGCCGCCATCATCCCCGAGCCGCTGCCCGGCATCATGCGGGCGCAGATGGGCGTGATGTGGCTGGCGCTGGAAATTTCCGGCAAGCCGGTACATGCCTCGGTGGCGCATACCGGCGTTGGCGCCATCGATTTCGCCAGCTACATGTTCGGCGAACTGAAAAAGCTGGAAACAAAATGGAATGCCGCCGAGGCGCGGCATCATTGTTATCACGGCCATGAGCATCCGGTGAATTTCAACCTGGGTAAAATCCAGGGCGGCGAATGGGCTTCATCGGTGCCAACATCGGCCCGCGCCGATATCCGCCTGGGCTTCTATCCCGGCCGCAAGCCGGAGGATGTGCGCCAGGAAGTGGAAACGTTGCTGGCCGATGCCTATCGCCGCCATCCGATGAGTAATGCGCTGCAATACCGGGTGATTTACGAAGGCTTCCAAGCCGAGGGCTTTGAGCTGGACATGAACCTGCCGGTCATCACCACGCTGAGCGATTGCCATCAGGCGGTGACCGGCGAACCGGCGGCCTATACCGCCTTTACCGGCACAACCGATGCGCGGTTCTTCAATCTTTACGGCGAAACCCCGGCAACCTGCTATGGTCCGCTAGCCAGCAGCATCCATGGTATCGATGAATGGGTTTCCATCGACAGCATGATGCAGGTGGCCAATGTGCTGGCGCTGTTCATGACGCGCTGGTGTGGCGTCAATCGCCTGGATGCTTGAACGGGAGAAGCGGCAATGACCGATCTGCATGACCTGACCGCGCATGAATTGTCGCTTGGCTTCCGCACCAAACGGCTTTCGCCGGTGGAAGCCACCAAGGCCGCGCTGGCCCGCATCGAAGCCTGGGAACCCAGCATCAATGCGATGTATATCACCGATTTCAAAGGTGCCTTGGCCCAGGCCCGCGCGGCCGAGAGGCGCTGGCAACAGGGCAAGCCTTTGTCGCTGCTGGATGGTGTGCCGATCACCATCAAGGAGAATATCGCCACCAAGGGTGTGCCGACGCCGATCGGCACCGCCGCCTCGCCGATGAATCCGGCGCCAGCCGATGCACCGCCCGCCGCCCGGGTGCGCGAGGCCGGCTGTGTGATACTGGGCAAAACCACCATGCCGGATTTCGGCATGCTGGCTTCCGGTGTTTCCAGCCTGCATGGCATCACGCGCAACCCGTGGAACATAACGCGCAATTCCGCCGGCTCGTCTTCAGGTGCCGGCGCAGCCTTGGCCGCCGGCTATGGCCCGCTGGCGCTCGGCACCGATATCGGCGGCTCGGTGCGGCTGCCGGCTGCCTATAACGGCGTGTTCGCCCACAAGCCCTCGCTGGGCCGTGTGCCGGTGCATCCGCCCTGGCTGGGCCGTGTCACCGGGCCGATGACACGCAGCGTGCAGGATGCGGCGTTGCTGCTCAATCACCTGGCCAAGCCAGACCCGCGTGACTATATGGCGCTACCCTACGATGACCGCGACTGGGCACGCAGCCTGGATGGCGAGGCCAAGGGCCTGCGCATCGGCCTGCTGCTGGATATCGGCTATGGCAGCGCGCCGCAGCCGGCGGTGCGCGCCGCCGTGCTGGCCGCAGCCAAGTTGTTTGAACGCCATGGCGCCGAGATTGTGCCGATGCAGCCCTTCCTCACCGAAGCCATGGTGCTGGGGCTGAACACGGTGTTTCAGGCCCGCGCGCTGGCGGATTTTGAGCTGATGAGCCCGGAACAGCAGGGCAAACTTTTGCATTTCATCGCCGATTGGTGCCGCGCCGGCGCCAGCATCACCGGCGCCCAGACGATGCGCGGGCTGAACCAGGTGATGCTGATGCGCGATGCGGCCTGCACTGCCTGCCAGCCGTTTGACCTGGTGCTGGCGCCAACCTCGCCGATCACCGCCTACAAGGCCGAGGAAGCCGCGCCCGGCAATGATGTGAACCGGCCGTTTGACCATATCTGCTTCACGGCGCCGTTTAATATGTCGGAACAGCCGGCGGCCTCGATCTGCGCCGGCTATGATGATGATGGCCTGCCGATCGGCTTGCAGATCATCGGCAAGCGGTTCGACGATCTGGGCGTGCTGCGCCTGGCGGCTTTGTATGAAAAGCTGCGGCCTGCTTTGCGGCCCTGGCCGCAGCCGCCCGGCTGAATGCCATAAAGAGCGCATAAAGCCCGGCTTATCTGCGGTCTGGACTTGTATATACAATAGACCCTATACTTGGCGCAGCAGCCCTGAGCCATAGGGAGTGAGATGAGCGCCACCGGGCCGACGCCGCGTTATCGCCGCGTCAAGGAATTCATCGTTCGCCATATTGAGAATGGCGATTACAAGCCGGGCGATCAGGTGCCGTCGGAAAGCGCGCTGGTGACAATGCTCAAGGTCAGCCGCATGACGGTGAACCGCGCCCTGCGGGAATTGACCCATGAGGGCCTGCTGGTGCGGGTGCAGGGCACCGGCACCTTCGTGGCCGAGAAACGCCCGCTGGCCAATCTGGTGGAATTACGCAGCATCGCCGATGAAATCGCCGAACGCGGCCAACGCCACACCGCCAAGGTGGAATTCCTGCGCGCCGAAAAGGCTTCTGCCGATGTAGCGCGCGATCTTGGCCTCAATGCCGGCGCCCAGGTGTTCCATTCACTGATTGTGCATGCCGCCGATGGCCTGCCGATGCAGTTGGAAGATCGCTGGGTCAATCCAGCCACCGCGCCGGATTATCTCAAGATAGACTTCACCCGCATCACCCCGAATGAACATCTCAGCCAGGTGGCGCCGCTTTCGGAAGTGGAGCATGTGGTGGAAGCCACCATGCCCGATGCCCGCGCCCGCCGCCTGCTGCGCCTGGCCGAGAATGAACCCTGCCTGCGCCTGCGCCGCCGCACCTGGTCTGGCGGCCAGGTGATGAGCAGTTCGGTGCTACTCTATCCCGGCCACAGCCACCGTTTCGCCACCCGTTTCGCCTATCGTGCCGATGGCACCGCCAAACGCTCCAATCTCTGAGGTCTGCCCATGTCGATCCCCAGCCGTCGCGACAATAGCCGTGTCATTCGCGCCCCGCAGGGCGATAAGCTGCATACGCAGAATTGGCAGATCGAAGCCGCCTATCGCATGCTGCGCAACAATCTCGATCCTGATGTGGCCGAGCGGCCCGAGGAACTGGTGGTGTATGGCGGCATCGGCCGCGCCGCGCGGAATTGGGATAGTTTCGACCGCATCGAGGCAGCGCTGAAAAAACTCGGCGCGGAGGAAACCCTGCTGGTGCAATCGGGCAAGCCGGTCGGCGTGTTCCGCACCCATGCCGATGCGCCGCGCGTGCTGATTGCCAATTCCAACCTGGTGCCGAACTGGGCCACCTGGGAGAAGTTTCACGAACTCGACCGCATGGGCCTGATGATGTATGGCCAGATGACCGCCGGCTCGTGGATTTACATCGGCAGCCAGGGCATCGTGCAGGGCACCTATGAAACCTTTGTTGAGATGGGCCGCCAGCATTATGGCGGCAATCTCAAGGGCCGCTGGATTCTCACCGCCGGCCTGGGCGGCATGGGCGGCGCCCAGGCTTTGGCCGCCACCATGGCCGGCGCCTCGATCCTGGCGATTGAATGCCAGCCCTCGCGCATTGAGATGCGGTTGCGCACACGCTATCTGGACATGCAGGCGCGCGATCTCGACGAAGCCCTGGTGATGCTGGAAACCGCAAAACGCGAAGGCCGCGCGGTTTCCATCGGCCTGCTCGGCAATGCGGCGGAAATCCTGCCGGAAATCCTGAAGCGCGGCATCCGCCCCGATGCGGTGACCGACCAGACCAGCGCGCATGATCCGGTGAACGGCTATCTGCCGGCGGGCTGGAGCCTGGCGCAATGGGAACAGGCCAAGGAAAGTGATCCCGACAGTGTGGCGCGCGCCGCCAAACAATCGATGGCGGCCCATGTGCGCGCCATGCTGGCTTTCAAGGCGCAGGGTATTCCCACTTTCGACTACGGCAACAATATCCGCCAGATGGCCAAGGAAGTCGGCGTTGCCGAAGCCTTCGATTTCCCCGGCTTTGTGCCGGCCTATATCCGTCCGCTTTTCTGCCGGGGCATCGGCCCGTTCCGCTGGGTGGCACTCTCGGGCGACCCGGAAGATATCTACAAGACCGATGCCAAGGTGAAGGAACTGATCCCCGACGATCCGCATCTGCATACCTGGCTCGACATGGCGCGCGAGCGCATTAGCTTCCAGGGCCTGCCGGCGCGCATCTGCTGGGTTGGCCTGGGCCAGCGCCATCGCCTCGGCCTTGCCTTCAACGAGATGGTGGCGAAAGGCGAAGTCAAAGGCCCGATCGTGATCGGCCGCGACCATCTTGATAGCGGCTCGGTGGCCAGCCCGAACCGCGAGACCGAAGCCATGAAGGATGGCTCGGACGCGGTTTCTGACTGGCCCTTGCTGAATGCCTTGCTCAACACCGCGTCGGGCGCCACCTGGGTATCGCTGCATCATGGCGGTGGCGTCGGCATCGGCTATTCGCAGCATGCCGGCGTGGTGATCGTGGCCGATGGCACAGCGGAAGCGGCGCGCCGGCTTGAGCGTGTGTTGTGGAACGATCCCGCCACCGGCGTGATGCGCCATGCCGATGCCGGCTATGACGACGCCATCCAATGCGCCCGCGATCAGGGCCTCAATCTGCCTTTTCTGGATGGCTGAGGGGCCGTGACGCCGGACAAAAGCATCTTCATTATCGCCGGCCCGAATGGCGCCGGGAAGACCACTTTTGCCAAGGACTTCTTGCCGGATGTCTTGACCGAAGTGATCTTCGTCAATGCCGACGAAATCGCCCGCGCGATCCAGCCGGATAATGTTGCGGCGGTGGCAATGGATGCAGGCCGTGCCACTTTGGAAAGGATTGGCCGACTAGTTGATGAGGGCAGCAGCTTTGCCTTTGAGACAACCCTTGCGGGCCGCAGCTACAGCAAGCACATCCCGCTCTGGAGACGGGACGGATACAATGTCTTTCTCTATTTTCTCTCACTTCCTAGCGCAGAGGCGGCCATCAACCGCGTTGCAATCCGGGTCAGTCAGGGCGGGCATAATATACCGGAATTGGTCATCCGGCGCCGCTTCACTGCCAGTTTGCAGAATTTCCACCAGCTTTACAAGCCGCTGGTAACCGGCTGGATGCTGTATGATAATAGTGGCAACATTCCAGTTGTCTTGGAACAGGGATAAGCGCACGGCGATGTCCAGCAAAACACCTATGACTCAAAAAGAAGAGATTTTTCAGCTAGCCAAGGCAGCCATGCGCCGAGCGGCGATTAACGCCAGGGAAACAGCCATCGCAACCGGCACCGCCATCGTTATTGTTCGGGATGGCAAGCTGGTACACATTTCTGCCGCTGAGTTGCAGCAGCAGAAAGCAGCCGGAGAATGGCATAATATCCGCGTTATAGACCGCAGCAAATCTGCTTCTCAGTAACATCAGGCTTTACCATGTCTCTGCTGCTCGACGGCCAATCCCTCACCCTTCAGGCCGTGGCGCAAGCTGCGCGCGGCACGATCACCGTGGGCCTCAGCGACGCGGCGCGGCAGCGTGTGGCGGATTGCCATGCCCTGCTGCAAAGCATGATCGCCGATGGCACGCCGATCTATGGCGTCACCACCGGCTTTGGTGCGCTGGATGGCAAGAAGGTGCCGCCCGAAGGCAACCGGGCGCAGCAGCATAACCTGCTCAAGAGCCATGCCGCCGGCATCGGCGCGCCGATGCGCGACGACGAAACCCGCGCCATGATGCTGATCCGCGCCAATGTGCTGGCCAGCGGATTGACCGGCGTCAGCATGGCCTCGCTGGAAGCCTTGCTGGCGATGCTGAATGGCGGCCTGGTGCCGCATGTGCCACGCCGTGGCTCGGTGGGCGCCTGTGGCGATCTGGCACCGCTGGCGCATATGGTGCTGCCGATGATCGGCTTTGGCCGCGCCAAGCTACCGGGCAGTGACTGGATGCCCGGCGCCAAAGCCTTTGCCAGCCTGGGCATTCCTGCGCCGGCCGTGGCTGGCCGCGACGGCATCGCCCTGATCAACGGCACCGAACAGACCACCGGCATCGGCGTGCTGGCCGCCTATGATGCCCGGCGCCTGGTGCGGCTGGCCGAGGCAGTGGCGGCGATGAGCCTGGAAGTGCTGGGCGGCGTTTCCGATGCCTTTGACGAGCGTGTTGCCCTGGCCAAGCCACATCCGGGCCAGATCGCCACCTCGGAAGCCCTGCGCCATTACACCGCCGGCAGCCAGGCCGTGTTGCCGCCGCGCCCGAGCCGGTTGCGCGACGGCCTCAGCTTGCGCTGCATCCCGCAGGTGCTGGGTGCCAGCCGCGATGCTGTGGAACACGCGGCAGCCACGCTGGAAATCGAGATCAACGCGGTGAACGACAACCCGATCTTTGGCCTGGCGGATGGTTTTGTCACGTCCAATTCCGGCAATTTCCACGGCCAGCGCGCCGGCGAGATGCTCGACATGCTGGCAACTTCGATTTCCTCTCTGGCAGTGATTTCGGAGCGCCGCGCTGCCCGCCTGGTGGATGAGAAGAATTCCGCAGGCTTGCCGCCTTTTCTGATCCATCATCAGGCGCGGCCGGGCGAGAATTCCGGCTTCATGATCGCGCAATACACGGCGGCATCGCTGGTGGCCGAACTGCGCATGCGCAGCGTGCCGGCCTCGCTGCAATCAGTGCCGACCTGCGCCAATACCGAGGATCATGTGCCGATGTCGCCGCTGGCGGCCGAACGCGCCGCCTTTGCCGTGGATACCGCCGAAACCATCGTGGCGATTGAAGCCCTGCTGGCGGCACAGGCCTATGATCTGCGCGGCCTGACCCCGGCGCCGGCCTTGCGGCCCTTCTACGCGGCCATCCGTGCCCGTGTGCCCTGCATGGTGGAAGACCGCGAGATGGGCGAGGATATCAATGCCTGCCGCGCCGCCTTGCGCGACGTGCCAGTCTAAGCCCGGCTGAAAATCAGCGCTGCATTGACGCCGCCGAAGCCGAAGGCATTCGACATCGCGTGGCCGAAACGGCGTGCCTGCGCCACCAGCGGCACCAGATCCGGCCCGGCGCAGGCCGGATCAACCTGCTCCAGATTGAGCGTTGGCGGCGCCACCTGGTCGCGCAAAGCCAGGATGGTGTAGATCGCCTCCACCGCACCAGCAGCGCCGAGCAGATGCCCGATAGCGGATTTGGTTGACGACATCGCCAGCTGGGCGATGCCATTGCCGAACACCCCGCGCACGGCGGCGATTTCCGCTGCATCGCCCACCGGTGTGGATGTGGAATGCGCGTTGATATAGCCGATAGCATCGGGCATCAGCTTTGCCTCAGCCAATGCCTTGCGCATCGCCAGTATGGCACCGCGGCCATCCTCGGGCGGTGCGGTGATGTGATGCGCGTCGGCGCTGGTGCCATAACCTGAGAAGCGCGCCAGGATATCGGCGCCCCGCGCCCGCGCATGGTCTTCTGCTTCCAGCACCAGGATGCCGGCGCCCTCGCCCATCACAAAGCCATCGCGCGTCGCATCGAAAGGCCGCGAGGCAAGTTCGGGGGCATCGTTATGTGCCGTGGACAAGGCGCGCGCGGCGCCGAAACCGGCCAGGCTGACCCGTTCGATACAGGCCTCGGCGCCGCCGGCCAGCATCACATCGGCCTCGGCGCGCTGGATGGCGCGCGCCGCATCACCAATCGCCTGCGCGCCGGCAGCGCAAGCCGTGACCGGGCAGCCCAGCGGCCCTTCCAGGCCCCAGCGGATTGAAATCTGCCCGGCAGCCAGATTGCCAAGGAAGGACGGGATCACAAAGGGCGATAATTTGCGCGGCCCGCCGGCATCCAGTGTTCGGGTCGCCTCGGCGATGGCCGGGAAACCGCCGATGCCGGTGGCGACGATGCAGCCGGCGCGTTCACGCGCCCGGTCATCCGCTGGCTGCCAACCGGCCTGCGCCAGTGCTTCATTTGCCGCGGCCAGGGCATAGTGGATGAAACTGTCCATCTTGCGGCGATCTTTCGCCGGGGCGGCGCTATCCGGATCAAAGCCGGCTTCCGGGTCGATGCTGCGATCCGGCACCTGGCCGGCGATCCGCGCCGCCAGATCGTCGGTACGGAAGCGGCTGATACGGCGGATGCCGGATAGGCCTTGCAGCAGGCGGCGCCAATTGGCCCCCACCCCCTGGCCCAGCGGCGTGACCAGACCCAGGCCGGTGACTACCACATTGCGCATCCGCGTCTCCTACGATTATACTGCATATACATTAGATGTATATGCAGATATATGGCCGACCGGCGGGCTTTGCAAGGGCAGCGCGGCGGTTTATGAAAGGCCATGGCCCGCTCGCGCAAAACCGCCGAATCCGCCGCCCAGGCCGCCGCCTGGCAGGAGCTGGAGGACGTCGGCTGCATCGGCATGGGCCTGCGCCAGGCGATGCGCCAGGCCACGCAAATTCTGGATGCCGGCCTGAAACCCGCCGGCATCGCCATCACGCAATTCGCGCCTCTGGCGTATCTCTATCGGGATGGCCCGCTGGGCATGGGCGAACTGGCCGAGCGCATCGGTGCCGATCCGACCACGCTGACCCGGGTATTGCGGCCACTGGAACGCCGCGGCCTGCTGAGCCAGCAGATTGCTGCCGAGGATCGCCGCCGTCGCCTGATCCGCTTGACCAGCCAGGGCCGCGCCGCGTTTTTGCACGCACTGCCATTGTGGCAGCAGGCCCAGGCCGAGATCGTGCGCCGTATCGGCAATGCCGAGGCCCAGGCTTTGCGACAACAATTGGCCCAGGCCAGCCAGCGCCTGAGCCGCTGAAGTTTACAAAGACTCTCCTTGCGGCAAACGGCACTTCGCCGTATACCGCAATGCAACAGACCCCCCGGATTTGAGAACACATGATGAACCGAACCCGTATCGAAGGCTTTATCTATCTGGCTGCTTTCATCGCCTGCGTGCCGGCGGCGAATTGGCTGATCGGCAATATAGGCAGCGTCTGCATCCCGAAAGGCCCCTGCCTGATTCCGGTGGCGCCGGGTCCGAATGGCGCCATCACCGCGCCCAGCGGCGTGCTGATGATCGGTGCCGCCCTGGTGCTGCGTGATCTGGTGCAACGCCGCCTGGGCAAAGGCTGGTCGGTGGTGGCCATCGCTCTGGGCGCCGCGCTCTCTGCCTTTATCGCCCCGCCGGCCTTGGTGATCGCCTCGATGATGGCCTTCCTGCTATCGGAACTGGCCGATTTTGCGGTTTACACGCCGCTGCAACGGCGCGGTCTGGTGCGCGCCGTGCTGCTTTCCAGTCTGGCCGGGCTGGTGGTTGATTCCGTGGTGTTCCTCTATCTGGCCTTTGGCAGCCTGGATTACCTGGCCGGCCAGATCATCGGCAAGGCCTGGATGGTGCTGCTATCGCTGCCGCTCATGCATTGGCTGCGCAAGCGCGACCAACGCCTCGGCCTGCTGCCGGCTTAAGCCGGCTTGCTACACCATTCGCGCCAAAGCTGGCGATAACCGGCCTCGATAGCGCGCGCCAGGCCCGGGCCATCGCGCATCGGCGAGGCTTCAAATCGTGGCCGCAAGCCGGCGCGCAAAGTGGCCAGGCCATCCACATCGCGCGCCCAGCGTTCGGCGATGGAGATGAATTCGGCCTCGTCCTCGCTCACCCAGTCACTCATGCCCAAGGCACCGAGAATGCTGGCGCCGAAGCGGCCGACACTGGGCCGATCCGCCTTGCTCAGCACCGGCACACCCATCCACAAAGCTTCAATCGTGGTGGTGCCGGCATTATGCGGGAAGGGATCAAGCGCAATATCGATCTCGTTGTAATGCGCCCAGGTTTTCGGCTGCGGATGGGTGAAGATCAGCTCCAGCCGTTCCGGCCCGATATCATGCGCGGCGAAACGCTGCTCAAACAATGCCCGCGTGCCGGCTTCGGCAAAGGGCTTGGAATTCAGCACCAGCTTGGCATCCGGCACACGATGCAGCAGCCGCGACCACAACGCCACCACCTTCTCGTTCAGCCGCACGGTGCGGCTGAAACTGCCAAAGGTGATGAAGCCATTCCGTTTGGCCGGCAGCGGGCCAACCTCCGGCATGCCTTCCGGCGCACGATAGACCAGCGGCGAGCGGCCCAGCCGCACGATGCGTTCGGAGAACAGATGTTCAAAGCCCGGCGGCACCATGAAATCATCGGAGAAGAAACCATCGATGGCGGAAAGCCCGGTGGTGTAGCCCTGGCCGATCAGATAGGAGAATTGCACCGGCGCCGGCTTGCGCGCAAACACGCCGAGCCGGTTGCCGGCGGTGTGGCCGGCCAGGTCAACCAGGATATCGATGCCATCGGCGCGGATCATCGCCGCCACATCATCATCGCCTTTGCCCACCGTGCCGCGCCAGTGATCCGCCAGGCCACGCAGCCGCTCGGTCACCGCATCCGGGGTTGAGACTTCGGCATAGAGATAGACTTCAAAAGCGTCACGGTCACGGCTGGCCAGCAACGGCTCAAAGAACATCGCCACCGCATGATTGCGGAAATCCGGCGAGGCATAGCCGATCTTCAACTTGCGCTCTGGCGCCCGCTCATTGTTATGGCTCAGCGGCTGCGGCAGGCGCGGCTTGCCATGGCGCTCATCCCAGCGCCGATATTCGGCATAGACTTCCTCTGCGGTCAAATCAGCCCGGTAATTGGAGCAGAACAGCAAATTCGAATGGCTCAGCACATAATCCGGATTGATCGCCAGCGCTGAACGGAATTCATCCGCCGCCTCGTCCAGCCTCTCCTGGCCAAGCAGGGAATTGCCAAGATTGTTATGCGCATCGACGTTTTTGCCATCCAGTTCCACCGCCTTGCGGCAGGCTTCCTCGGCATCAACAAAGCGCCCCATGGCGAACAGCGTGTTGCCCAGATTGGACCAGCCATGCGGATAATTTGGCCGCAGCCGTACGGCTTCGCGGAATTCACGCTCCGACTCATCCAGCCGGCCCATATCCTTCAGCGTATTGGCCAGGTTGTTGCGCGCCTCGGCGGAATCCGGCTTCAGCGCCACCGCCTTGCGGCATTCCGCCTCGGCTTCCGCCAAACGGCCTAGCTGGCGCAGGGCGCCGGCGCGGTTCCAGCGCAATTCCGCCATCTCGGGCTGCAATTGCACGGCTTCGCCGATCCGATCCGCCGCGGTCTGCCAGTCTCGCCGACGATAGGCGATCAGGCCCAGGATATGCAGCGCATCCACATTCTTCGGGTCCAGCGCCAGCAAAATCTCGGCCGCCTGCGCGGCTTCGGCCAACCGGCCGGTCTGGAATGCCTGGATCGCCATGGCGAGGTGATCCGGCGCCGCCGGCTTGGCCGGTGCGGCCTGTACACCCTGCTGGCGCTTGCACCAGTCAATCCAGAAATCGCGATAGGCCACTTCGATGGCGCGCGCCAGCGACTTGCCATCACGCATCGGCGAGGCTTCAAACCTTGGCCGGAGATTGCGGCGTAGTTCGGCCAGGGCCGGCAGATCGTTGGCCCATTTCACCGCGATGGCAACATATTCGTCGCCATCCTTGGCCACCCAGTCTTCCATGCCCAGCGCGCCGAGGATGCTGGCGCCGAAGCGGCCAACGCTGGGCCGGCCGGCCAGGCTGAGCACCGGCACACCCATCCACAAGGCTTCAATCGTGGTGGTGCCGGCATTATGCGGGAATGGATCCAGCGCGATATCGATATTGCCGTAATATTCCCAGGTACGCGGCTGCGGATTGGTGAAGATCAGATCAAGCCGCTCCGGTGCCACGCCATGAGCACCAAAACGATCCAGGAAAAGCTGGCGCGTTGTCTCATCGGTGAAGGGCTTTGAATTCAGCACCAGGCGCGAATTGGGGATCGCGTTCAGCATGCGCGACCAGACTTCGATCACCGCATCATTCATGCGCACGGTGCGGCTGAAACAGCCGAAGGTCACCACCGGCTTTTTCTTGCCCTTTTTCAATGCCGGCAGCGGCGCCACCAATGGCATGGCGGGCGGCGCCATATAAACCAGCGGCGAACGCGGCAGGCGCACCACCTTTTCGCTGAACAGATGATCGTAGCCTTCCGGCACCATGGCGGCATCGGCCAGGAAACCATCAATGGCAGACAGGCCGGTAGTGGTGCCATGGCCGATCAGATAGGAGAATTGCACCGGCGCCGGCTTGCGCGAGAACATGGTGAGGCGATTGCCGGCGGTATGGCCGGCCAGGTCGATCAGGATATCGATGCCATCGGCGCGGATCATGCCGGCCACTTCATCGTCGCTTTTGCCCACCGTGCTGCGCCAATGATCGGCCAGTTTCTGGAAGCGCGTGGTCATCGCATCGGGATTGGCCACTTCACCATAAAGGTAAAGCTCAAACTGGTTGCGATCATGCGCCGCCAACACCGGCTCGAAAAACAGCGACACCACATGCTGCCGCAGATCCGGCGAGACATAGCCGATTTTCAGCCGGCGCTGCGGCTCGGGCTTGTTGTCATGTCGCAACGGATTGGGCAGATGCGGCTTGCCATGCCGATCATCCCAGCGTTTGTATTCGTCGAAAATTTCCTCTGCCGTGGCATTGGGGCGGTAGTTCTGGCAAAAAAGCAGGCTGGATGAAACCGCAAGATCACCCGGCGCGATGGTGACGGCGCGGCGCAGCACGGCCAAGGCTTCGTCATGCCGCGCCTGATCTTCCAGCACAATGCCGAGCGTGCCGAGCGTGGCCGGATGATCCGGCCGCAGCCGCAATGATGAACGCGCAAAGCTTTCCGCTTCCGCCAGCCGGCCGCGCCGCATCAGCATGATCGCCAGCGCATCATGGATATCCGGGCGCTCGGGCTTGATTGCCAGCACCCGGCGCAAGATCACCTCAGCATCGTCGTAGCGTTCACGCGCCAGCAGCACCAGGCCAAGATTGACCATGGCATCATCAAAATCCGGCCGTTGCTCTATGGCGGTGCGCAACGCCTCTTCGGCATCGGAAAGCTTGCCTTGATCGCGCAAGGCATTGCCCAGATTATTATGCGCTTCGGCAAAAACCGGCTTCAGCGCAATGGCCTTGCGGTAGAAATTCTCGGCATCGCCATGCAGTTTCATGGCGCGCGCCACCACGCCCAGCGACGACCAGTATTCCGGCAGGTTGGGATTGATCGCCACGGCGCGCGAGAGCCATTTCAGCGCCGCCGGATAATCCTTCACATCGCAGCACAGCACGCCCATGGCCTGTAACGCATCGGCATTATTGGGCTGCTGTTCCAGCAAAGCTTCGCAAACCCGGCGTGCCTGGGCGCGGTCGCCGGCATTGAAGGCTGCCACCACATCGCTGTAGCTTAACGGCCGCTCGGCTTCCGGCGGTTCGGTGCCGGCAGCTTCGCGGCTTTCACACCATTCCGACCAGAGCTGGCGATAGCCGCCTTCCACCGCCCGGGCCAGGCCCGGGCCATCGCGCATCGCCGAGGCTTCAAACCGCGCCCGCAAACCAGCGCGCAAATCGGCCAGGGCATCCAGGTCCTTGGCCCAGCGTTCACCGATTTCGAGATAGGCATCCGGGTCTTCCGCCACCCAATCGCTCATACCCATGGCACCAAGAATACTGGCGCCAAAGCGGCCAACCGAAGGCCGGCAGGCCAGGCTGAGCACCGGCACACCCATCCACAAGGCTTCAATCGTGGTGGTGCCGGCATTATGCGGGAATGGATCGAGCGCGATATCAATATTGTTATAGGCCGCCCAGGTTTTGGGCTGCGGATGGGTGTAGATCAGTTCCAGCCGATCCGCCGTGATGCCATGCGGCGCGAAACGTTGTTCAAACATCTCGCGGGTATATTTTTCGGCGAAGGGCTTGGAATTCAGCACCAATACCGAATCCGGCACGCGGTTGAGCAATTCGGCCCACAGCGCAATCACATCCTCGTTGATACGCACAGTGCGGCTGAAACAGCCAAAACGGATATGGCCGTTCTGGCGCGCCGGCAGTGGCGACACATCCGGCATGGCTGCCGGCGGTTGATAGACCAGCGGCGAACGGCCGATCCGCACAATGCGCTCGGAGAACAGATGCTCAAAGCCAGGCGGCACCATGTAGTCATCCGACAGGAAACCATCCACCGCGCTCAGGCCGGTGGTGGTGCCATGGCCGATCAGGTAGGAGAATTGCACCGGCGCCGGCTTGCGGGCAAAAACCAGCAGGCGGTTGCCGGCGGTATGCCCGGCCTGATCAATCAGAATGTCGATGCCATCCTGGCGGATCAGCGCCGCCATGCGCTCGTCGCTCAGGCCCACTGTGCTGCGATAATGATCGGCCTGATCGCGCAGCCGTTGCGTCATCGCATCGGGGTTTGGCACTTCGCCATAAAGATAAATTTCATACTGGCTGCGGTCATGCGCCGCCAGTAATGGCTCAAAAAACAGCGCCACGGCATGCTGGCGGAAATCCGGCGAAGCATAGCCTATCTTGAGCTTGCGGCCGGCTTCCGGCGCATTGGCATGGCGCAATGGGCGCGGCAGTAGCGGCCGGGCATGGCGCTCATCCCAGGCACGGTATTCATCGGCAATACTTTCGGCGCTGATATCGTGGCGGTAGTTGAGACAGAACAGCAAACTACTATGGCCGCCGGCATAATCCGGCTTCAGCTTGAGCACCTGGCGGAACACACCCGAGGCTTCATCAAGCCGGCCCTGATCCTCCAGCGCAATCGCCAGATTGTTGAAGCCCTGGTGCAAATCGGGTTTCAGCGCCAGGGCGCGGCGGGCATAAGTTTCGGCATCGGCCGGGCGGCCGGCGCGCAGCAGCAGGGCGGCCAGGTTGACCGAGGCTTCATGGCTATTCGGCCGCAGCCGCAAAGCTTCGCGGAATGCCGCTTCGGCTTCCTGCAACTTGTCCATGCCGAGCAGGCTGTTGCCGAGATCGCTATGCACATCGGCATAATCCGGCCGCAGCTCGATCACCTTGCGGAAGGAAAACTCGGAATCCGCCAGCCGGCCGGTCAGCTGCTGCAAGCGGCCAAGACTGAGCCAGGCATCGCTGAATTCCGGTCGTAATTCCACGGAACGGCGGAACGAAGCCTCGGCATCGGCATGGCGGCCCAGATCACGCAAGGCATTGCCCAGATTGTGATGCCCTTCCGGGAAATCCGGCTTCAGTTCAACAGCGCGGCGATTGGCCGCCTCGGCTTCCGGCAATCGCCCCAGGGCGCGCAGCACAGCGGCATGATTGGCGTGGATTTCAGGCGATTGCGGTGCATTCTTGGCCGCCTTGGCCAGGCTGGCCTCTGCTTCGGCAAGCTGGCCCCGGCGATAGGCGGCCAGGCCAAGCAATTGCAGCGATACCGGATCGTCGGGGGCAACTTGCAGCAGGGCCTTGCACAGCCGTTCGGTTTCTTCATAGGCACCGCGCTGAAACGCGGCCACCGCCGCATCAACCACTCCCTGTGCCGTTACGCCACCTGCCGCGTTCGCCATTGCCCGCCCGTTCCTGCCTGCTACCGGCCTGTTTCAAGTCTGATCATGCCATTGCACGCCGCGGCGCGGAATCCCCAGCATGACCAGGGGTGGCAGTATTCCGGCACGATGTTACCCAACCGTTACTTTGATCCACAAAACAAAACGGGGCGGCCCAAGGGCCGCCCCGTCGATTGGCGAAGATGCGCTGCGGATCAGACCGCGACGATCTTGCTGAAGTCGTAATTCCAAGCCGTGATGCTGTTGGTGGTGATCGTACCCACCAGAACCGCACCGCCGCTGAAATCGCCATCCGCCTTGTAGTACAGCTCGCCGGTATCCGACTGGTAGGCGAAGCCGGCCTGGCCCAGATCGGTGGTGCTGAGCACCGCCGCGCTGGCAACGGCCTTGATGTTGACGTTGTTGCTCAGCGAGCTGACCGCGCTGAAGGCATCCGTGCCGTAAGTGCCGCCCGAGATGTCGAGAGCGATCTTGTCGCTCGTCGTCATGTCGCGGACGAAGCTGGTGCCATCGCCATTCGCCGCGAAGACGAAGGTGTCGACACCCGCACCACCGGTGACGGTGTTGTTGCCCACTCCGCCGATCAGCGTATCGGCCGAGCCGCCGCCGGTCATCTCGTCATCGCCCTCATTGCCGAACACCACAGTCGCCTGGGTGCCGGAGATGGTGATGACATCGACATCCGAACCACCATTGACGGTTTCGATATTCGCCACAGTGAGGATGTTCACCGTGTCATCGAGGTTCAGCGTATCGCTGCCAGCGCCGAGGTCGAACACACCGCTGTTCAGGCCGCCGGTGATGGTGATGGTATCCGCGCCGGTACCGCCGGTGATGCTCTCCACGTTGGTAACGGTCAGCGTGTTGGTGCCGCCGAACAGGATCAGCTTGTCGCCGCCGGCGCCGAGGTCGATATCCACACCCACCGAAGCCGCGCCGAGGGTGACGGTATCCGAACCGGTACCGCCGCTGATGGTTTCGACGTTGCTGATGGTCAGCGAGTTGGTGCCGCCAAGCAGCGTCACCGAGTCGTTGCCACCACCCAGGTCGATATTACCCTTGCTGATGCCGCCCGAGACGGTGACATCATCCGCCTGAGTACCACCAACCACGGTTTCGACGCCGGTCACCGTCAGGCTCTGGGCAATATCGGCCAGAACCAGCTTGTCATTGCCGAGGCTCAGGTTGATCGAGGACACCGTGGTGGTCAGGGTCACCGTATCGTTGCCGGTGCCGCCGACGATGGTTTCGGCATTGGTGATGGTGACAGTGTTCACACCGTTGAACAGGGTGACACGGTCATTGCCGTCGCCAAGGTCGATATTGGTGCCGATCGCAGCCGCCGCAAAGCTGACCGTGTCGTTGCCAGTACCGCCAACCACACTTTCAACACCGTTGATCACGACGCTGTTGGTGGCATCGGCCAGCACCAGCTTGTCGCTGCCGGAGCCGAGCGCCACGCTGCCACCGGTGATGCCGGCAGTGAGCGTGATGATATCGGCACCGGTGCCGCCGGTGATGGTCTCGACATTGGCAACCGAGATTTCGTTCGCGCCATTGGCCAGGGTCAGCTTGTCGCTGCCGGTGCCAAGGTCGATCTCGATGCCGGTGCCGGCCACGATCAGGGTGATGGTGTCGTTGCCAGTGCCGCCCGTCAGCGTTTCGACATTGCCCACCGACATGGTGTTGGTGCCGTTGGCCAGGGTCAGCTTGTCGCTGCCGGCGCCGAGGTCGAACTTGCCGGCCGAGAGCACGCCGTTCAGCGTGATGTCGTCGTCGTCCGAACCACCGGTGACGGTTTCAACATTGTTCAGCGACAGCGTGTTGGCGCCATTGCTCGACAGGACCAGCGTGTCGTTGCCAGCGCCGAGGTTGATCTCTGCCGCAGAGGACAGCGTATCGCCCAGGGTGACAATATCTGCGCCGGTGCCGCCGGTGATGGTTTCAACATTGGTCAGGGTGACCTTGTTGGCGCCATTGGCCAGGATCACCGTGTCGTCACCATCGCCGAGGTCCAGAACCGAGCTGGTGCTGAAGGCGGCGAAGCTGACCTTGTCGTTGCCGGTACCGCCGGTGACGGTTTCGACTGCGGTGATGGTCAGCGTGTTGCCGCCATCCAGCAGGGTCAGCTTGTCGTTGCCGGTACCCAGGTTGATCTGGGCATTGCTGGTGGTGGTGGCGAGGGTGACTTCATCCGCGCCGGTGCCGCCGGTGATGGTCTCAACATTGCTGATGCTGAGCACATTGCCGCCAGCCGCAAGCACCAGGGTGTCGTTGCCGTCGCCGAGGTCGACCAGGCTGTCGGAAGCCATGGTGGAAGCCAGGGTGATGGTATCGGCACCGGTACCGCCGGTCAGGGTTTCGATATTGCTGGCGGTCAGCTTGTTGGTGCCGTTCGCCAGGGTCAGGCTATCGCTGCCCGCACCCAGGTTGATGTTGCCGCTGGCAATCGTGGTGTTGAGGGTCAGCAGGTCGGCATCGCTGCCACCAGTCACCGTCTCGACATTGCTGATCGAGACTTCGTTGCCGCCATCGGCCAGGGTCAGCTTGTCGTTGCCGGTGCCCAGATCGATCACCGCCGAGGTATCCACGGTGGTGCCCAGCGTGATGTTGTCAACGCCGCTGCTGCCGGTGATGGTCTCAACATTGGTGGCTGTGATGGTGCCGCCGGCCGAGGACATGACCAGCTTGTCGTTGCCATCGCCCAGATCCAGGTTGGCGATGGTCGCCGCGCCGCCCAGGGTGATGGTGTCATCGCCGGTGCCGCCGGTGATGGTCTCGATGTTGGTCACGGTCAGGCCGTTGCCGCCATCGGCCAGGGTCAGGCTGTCAGCGCCCACACCCAGGTTGATAGTGGCATTGCTGATCGTGGCGCCCAGGGTGATCAGGTCAGCACCGGTGCCGCCGACAATGCTTTCCGCATTGGTCAGGGTCAGGGTGTTGCCGCCCGCCGCCAGGGTGACACTGTCAACGCCGTCGCCGAGATCGATTTCAGCAGAGGAGTCGAGGCTGCTGCTGAAGGTGATCTTGTCGGCGCCGGTGCCGCCAATCAGGGTTTCGACATTGGTCACCGTGATGGTGTTGCCACCATCGGCCAGGGTGATCTTGTCGTTGCCATCGGCCATGTCGAGCACAACGCCCGACACCGTGGTGGTGAAGGAGACATCGTCATCGCCGCTGCCGCCAACCACCTGTTCGACATTCGCCAGAACCGCAACGTTGCCGCCATCGGCCAGGGTCAGCTTGTCCTTGCCGGCGCCGAGGTCGATTACGGCGCTGGAGTCGACAGTGCTGCCCAGGGTGATGGTGTCCACACCGGTGCCGCCGAGCAGGGTCTCAACATTGCTCACCGTCAGCGTGGTGTTGGCATTGGCAAGCTGGAGCTTGTCGTTGCCATCGCCGAGGTCGATCTGCGCACCGGTGGTGCCGGCGCCCAGGGTCACAGTGTCGTCGCCGGTGCCGCCGGTCAGGGTCTCGATGTTGCTGGCGGTCAGGCTGTTGGTGCCATCGGCCAGGGTCAGGCTGTCATCGCCCACACCGAGATTGAACGTCGCGCCGGTCACCGCGTCGGAGAGCACAACGGTATCGTTGTTGGTGCCGCCGATCACGTTTTCCACGTTGGCAATGGTGAAGTTGTTCTGGCCGTTGAACAGGATCAGCGTGTCGGTGCCGTCGCCGAGGTCGATCAGCGCAGTACCCGGCAGCGTCGTGGTCAGGGTGACGCTATCGCTGCCGGTGCCGCCGATCACGGTTTCGACATTGCCCACCGTCAGCGTGTTGGTGCCATTGGCCAGGGTCAGCTTGTCGCTGCCATCGCCCAGGTTGACATTGCCGCCGGTAATCGCCGCATCGAAGGTGATGTCGTCATCGCCGGTGCCGCCCACAACGCTTTCCACGTTGCTCAGCGTGCCGGTATTGCCACCATCAGCCAGGGTCAGCTTGTCCTTGCCGGCGCCCAGATCGATCACCGCGCTGGCATCGATCGTCGAGGTCAGGGTGACGGTGTCGGTGCCGGTGCCGCCGGTCAGGGTTTCAACATTGGCGGCTGTGATGGTGTTGGTGCCGTTGGCCAGCACCAGCTTGTCATCGCCATCGCCAAGGTCGTAAGTGCCGCCGGTCTGCGCCGCACCGATGGTCACGGTGTCGTCGCCGGTGCCGCCGGTCACGGTCTCAATATTGCCAACCGTCAGGCTGTTGCCGCCATCGGCCAGGACCAGGCTGTCGGCACCTGCACCCAGGTTCACGTTGCCGCCGGAGACGGTCGCACCCATGGTGATGGTGTCGGCGCCGGTGCCGCCGGTGATGGTTTCAACATTGGTCAGCGTCACATCGGCATTGCCGCCATTGGCCAGGGTGATGGCATCGCTGCCGTCGCCCAGATCAATTGCCGCCGAGCTGTCGATGGTGCTGCCGAGCGTGATGGTGTCAGCGCCGGTACCGCCGGTCAGGGTTTCGACATTGGTGGCAGTCAGCTTGTTGGTGCCATCGGCCAGGGTCAGCTTGTCGCTGCCAGCACCCAGATCGAAGGTGCCGGTGGTGGCGACGGTCGACAGGGTGACATCATCATCGCCGGTGCCGCCGGTTACCTGCTCAACATTGGCGATCACGGCCGTGTTGCCGCCATCGGCCAGGGTGAGCTTGTCAGTGCCGGCGCCGAGGTCGATTTCGGCCGAGCTATCAATCGTGCTGCCCAGGGTCACGGTGTCGTTGCCGGTACCGCCAGTCAGGGTTTCGATGTTGCTCGCGGTCAGGCTGTTGGTGCCATTGGCCAGCACCAGCTTGTCGGCGGTACCATCGCCGAGGTCGATGGTGGCATTGGTCACCGCCGCGCCGTAGGTCACGGTGTCGTCGCCGGTGCCGCCGGTCACAGTTTCGGTGTTGCTCACCGTCAGGCTGTTGCCGCCATCAGCCAGGGTCAGGCTGTCAGCGCCCGTGCTCAGGTTGACGCTGCCGCCGGAGACAGTGGCGCCGAGCGTAACAGTGTCAGCGCCGGTGCCGCCGGTGATGGTTTCAATGTTGGTCAGCGTCACATCGGCATTGCCGCCATTGGCCAGGATGATGGCATCGTTGCCGTCGCCGAGGTCGATGGAAGCCGAGCTGTCGATGGTGGTGCCGAGCGTGATGGTGTCAGCGCCGGTGCCGCCAGTGATGGTCTCGATGTTGGTTGCGGTCAGGCTGTTGGTGCCATCGGCCAGAGTCAGCTTGTCGCTGCCAGCAGCCAGATCGATGCTGCCGCCGGTGACCAGGCTGCCCAGCGTGACATCATCATCACCCGAACCACCCACAATGCTTTCCACATTGGAGAGCACGGCGGTGTTGCCGCCATCGGCCAGGGTCAGCTTGTCCTTGCCGGCGCCGAGGTCAATTTCAGCCGAACTATCGATCGTGCTGCCCAGCGTGACGGTGTCGTTGCCGGTACCGCCGGTCAGGGTTTCGATGTTGCTCGCCGTCAGGCTGTTGGTGCCGTTCGCCAGCACCAGCTTGTCGCTGCCATCCAGCAGGTCAACCGTGGCATTGGTGACGGCCGCGCCGTAGGTCACGGTGTCGTCGCCGGCACCGCCGGTCACGGTTTCAATGTTGGTGGCGGTCAGTTCGTTGCCACCATCGGCCAGGGTCAGGCTGTCCGAACCAGCGCCAAGCTGGAACAGCACGCCGGACACGGTGCC
>DLGP01000049.1:23362-25684 GCA_002482765.1 Alphaproteobacteria bacterium UBA7691 | reverse complement strand
GCATGCTGGGCATGCACGGCACCTGGGAAGCCAATCATGCCATGCATGATTGCGATGTGATGATCAATATCGGTGCGCGCTTTGATGATCGCATCACCGGCCGCCTCAATGCCTTCTCGCCGGGCTCGAAGAAAATCCATGTTGATATCGACCCGTCGTCGCATAACAAGACGGTGCGTGCCGATATCTGCATTGTTGGCGATGCCTGCCGCGTGCTGGAGCAGATGATCGCGGTGTGGAAGCAGGGCGGCTACAAGCCGAACCAGCCGGCGCTGGACCAGTGGTGGACCCAGATCGACCAGTGGCGCGCCCGCGATTGCCTTGCCTTCCAGCAGGATGACAAGATCATCAAGCCGCAATATGCCATCCAGCGGCTGTATGAAAAGACCAAGCAGCGCGACACATTCATCACCACCGAAGTGGGCCAGCACCAGATGTGGGCGGCGCAGTTCTACAAGTTTGAGCAGCCGAATCGCTGGATGACCTCGGGCGGCCTTGGCACCATGGGCTATGGCCTGCCTGCCGCCGTGGGCGCACAGCTCGGGCATCCGGGCAAGCTGGTGGTGGATATCGCCGGCGAAGCCTCGATCCTGATGAACATTCAGGAACTCGGCACGGCGGCGCAATATCGCCTGCCGGTGAAGGTGTTCATCCTCAACAATGAATATATGGGCATGGTGCGGCAGTGGCAGGAATTGCTGCATGACAGCCGCTATTCCGAAACCTATTCCGAAGCCTTGCCGGATTTTGTCAAGCTGGCCGAGGCGTTCCATTGTGTCGGCCTGCGCTGCACCAGCCCGGGCGATCTCGATGCGGTGATCGACGAGATGATCAAGGTCGACCGCCCGGTGGTGGTGGATGTGGCCGTCTCGAAGGACGAGAATTGTTTCCCGATGGTGCCGTCCGGCGCTGCCCATAACGAAATGATCCTGAACAACCAGCGCGCTTCCGATCCCGGCGCGTCGGTGAGTGCGGAAGGCATGGCGCTGGTTTGAGCGCCTCCACGAATCAAGCGGAAATTTTCATCATGTCTGCGCAAGCAACTTTGCCGGTTCAATCGCATATCCTGTCGGTGCTGGTCGATAATGAGCCGGGTATCCTGGCCCGGGTTGTTGGCCTGTTTTCCGGCCGTGGCTACAATATCGAAAGCCTCACCGTTGCCGAGGTGAGCGACGCGGCGCATCTGTCGCGCATCACCATCGTCACCTCCGGCCCGGCGCCGGTGATCGAGCAGATCAAGGCCCAGCTTGGCCGTCTGGTGCCGGTGCATAATGTGCATGACCTGACCGTGGAAGGCCCGCATGTGGCGCGTGAACTGGCCTTGGTCAAAGTGGCCGGCACCGGCGAGAAGCGGGTGGAAAGCTTGCGCATCGCCGATATTTTCCGCGCCCGCGCAGTGGACAGCACCATCGAATCCTTCGTATTCGAACTGACCGGCGCGCCCGAGAAGATCGACGCCTTCGTCAAGCTGATGCAGCCGCTTGGCCTGGTGGATGTCTCGCGCACCGGCGTGGTCGCGATCAGCCGCGGCCCGGCGCCGCTCTAAACCGTTTCTTGAGAAGCCACGACGCATTAATAGGAGAGAAAAATCATGCGTGTGTATTATGACCGCGATGCGGACCTGAACCTGATCAAGGGCAAGAAGGTCGCCATCGTCGGCTATGGCAGCCAGGGCCACGCCCATGCGCAGAACCTGAAGGATAGCGGCGTCAAGGACATTGCCGTGGCTTTGCGCGCCGGTTCGGCCGGCCATGCCAAGGCGCAGGAAGCCGGCTTCATGACCATGACCCCCACCGAGGCCGCCAAATGGGCCGACGTGATCATGGTGCTGACGCCGGATGAAGGCCAGTCCGACCTGTGGGTGAACGACCTGCGCGACAACATGAAGCAGGGCGCCGCCCTGGCCTTCGCGCATGGCCTGAACATCCATTTCAACCTGATCGAGCCGCGCAAGGACATTGACGTGTTCATGATCGCGCCGAAGGGCCCGGGCCATACCGTGCGCTCGGAATACCTCAAGGGCGGCGGCGTGCCGTCGCTGGTTGCCGTGCATCAGAACGCCTCGGGCAACGCGCTTGAAATCGCCCTCAGCTATGCCTCGGCCAATGGTGGCGGCAAGGCCGGCATCATCGAAACCACCTTCCGCGAAGAATGCGAAACCGACCTGTTCGGCGAGCAGGTGGTGCTTTGCGGCGGCCTGGTCGAACTGATCAAGGCCGGCTACGAAACCCTGACCGAAGCCGGCTATGCGCCGGAAATGGCCTATTTCGAGTGCTTGCATGAAGTGAAGCTGATCGTGGACCTGATCTACGAAGGCGGCAT
>DLGP01000049.1:0-23351 GCA_002482765.1 Alphaproteobacteria bacterium UBA7691 | reverse complement strand
CTACTCGATCTCCAACACCGCCGAATACGGCGAGTATGTCACCGGCCCGCGCATCATCACCGCCGAGACCAAGGCCGAGATGAAGCGTGTGCTGGCCGATATCCAGGAAGGCCGCTTCACCCGCAACTGGATGCTGGAAAACAAGGTCAACCAGACCTCGTTCAAGGCCACCCGCGCCAAGATGGCGGCACATCCGATCGAGGAAGTGGGCAGCAAGCTGCGCGCCATGATGCCCTNNCAAGAACAAGCTGGTCGACAAGGCTCGCTCGAACTAAGCGCCCTGCTCGAATTGAGCATTCCGCGCAGAAACAGAACGGCCGCCGGATCGCTCCGGCGGCCGTTTTTTTTGTTCAGATTATCCAGTCACCGGCCCGGCACGCACGCTGCTGGGTGAAATAAAGGCCGCTTTCGCCAGGCGGCAAAAGCGGCCTTGATAAACCGAGATGCTGCGGATTATTCCGTGTCGTTGCTGGCAGTGGCAGCGGCAGTGATTTCGCCCGGCGCGGCGCCGGCGGCTTTCACCAGGTCGAAAATATGGCGCCGCAGGCTTTTCGAATCGATGCGGCTGAAATAGCGCACCAGTTCCATCGCCTGGCGCTGCGAGACGCGGCCGGCGGTTTCGGCATCAATCTCATCATTAACGGCGCTGGCATCCAGGCTTGCGGCCTCATCCACCTGGCCCTCGAAGAAATACGAGGGCGGCACATTCAGGATATGGGCAAATTGCTGCAACCGGCTGGCGCCGATGCGGTTCATGCCCTTTTCGTATTTCTGAATCTGCTGGAAAGTCAGGCCCACAGCCTCGCCTAGCCGGGTCTGACTGATGCCGGCAAGCGTGCGCGCCGCGCGCAGGCGCCGGCCAACATGGCAGTCAAACTGGTTCGGCCCACGGCTTTTGGTGCCCCGCACCCGGCCTTCGCTCCGTTCCTCGGTCATGATCACTCTGTCTCTTTCCTTATTCGGGGCTGCGAAATCAAAAGAACGGCTAAAAAATGTAATTAAGCCATCCGCGACTCTGCCCGCCCACACGCATCAAGCAGAATCAGGTTTATCAATTGTTTTAAGGGCTTACGCATTAATTATCGCTAATACGATGATTATACTGAGCGTATTATTAGTTTTGGTTGCAATTGCTTCGCACAACTATTGCGGGGACCATGAATTTGCCGCAATCGCGGTGCAAAACTCAAAACTGTCTCGTTCACGCTCTGTTAAGCCCGGCAGCGCACATTAACCATGTAACTTCCTGTTTTTGCCGCTGGCCGGGCTTTCCCTCGGCTAGCCTTTGCCGAGGACCCGCCGAAGCGTGTACACTATGGCTAAACCACGGAAATATCGGCTGGATCGGATATGGCGCGGCAAGCAGGCTGCGGTTCCGCTCAATCCGGTATCCGCCAGGGCGGAAAGGCCATCGCCATGACTGAAACCAGCACCCAGCAAACCCGCGACCGGGTCGTGATCTTTGACACCACCTTGCGTGATGGTGAGCAATCACCCGGCTGCTCGATGAATCTGGAAGAGAAGCTGCGTATCGCCGAGTTGCTCGAAGGCATGGGCGTCGATGTTATCGAAGCCGGCTTTCCGATTGCCTCCAATGGCGATTTTGAGGCGGTGAATGAAATTGCCAAACGGGTGAAGAATTCCATCGTCTGTGGCCTGAGCCGTGCCGGCCGCAAGGATATTGATCGGGCCTGGGAAGCTTTGCGTCCGGCGCGCCAGGCTCGCATCCACACCTTCATCTCCACCAGCCCGCTGCATATGAAATACAAATTGCAGATGGAGCCGGAGGCGGTGCATCAGGCGGTGATCGATAGTGTCAGCCATGCGCGCAATCTGTGCGATGATGTGGAATGGAGCTGCGAGGATGGCACACGCTCAGACCCCGAATTTCTCTGCCGCTTGATCGAGAGTGCGATCAAGGCCGGCGCGCGCACCATCAATGTGCCCGATACGGTGGGCTATACGGTGCCGGATGAATATACCCGGCTGATGCGTTATCTGATTGAAAACGTGCCAAACAGCGATCAGGCGCGCTTTTCGGCGCATTGCCATAATGATCTTGGCCTGGCTGTGGCCAATTCGCTGGCGGCCGTGATCGGCGGCGCCCGCCAGGTGGAATGCACCATCAACGGCATCGGCGAACGCGCCGGCAATGCCGCGCTGGAAGAGATCGTGATGGCCCTGCGTACACGCGGCGATGCGATGGCTTTTGAAACCGGTATCCGCACCACCGATATCACCAAAGCCTCGCGGCTGCTGTCGTCGATCACCGGTTTCAACGTGCAGGCCAACAAGGCCATCGTGGGGGCCAACGCCTTTGCGCATGAAAGCGGCATCCACCAGGATGGCATGCTGAAACATGCCGGCACCTACGAGATCATGACGCCGGAATCGGTTGGCCTTAATCGCTCCACGCTGGTGATGGGCAAACATTCCGGCCGCCATGCCTTCCGCAAGAAACTGGAAGAGCTTGGCTTCCAATTGGCCGACAATCAGCTCAACGATGCCTTTGCCCGTTTCAAGGATCTGGCCGACCGCAAGAAGGATGTGTTCGACGAGGATTTGCTGGCGCTGGTGGATGACGCGGTGTGGCGCGGTAATGACCGCATCCAGTTTGTTTCGTTGCAGGTGGTGGCCGGCTCCAAAGGGCCGCAATCGGCGGAGCTGGAATTGGAGATTGATGGTCGCCCGGCAACAGTGAAGGCCACCGGCAATGGCCCGGTCGACGCCACATTCAACGCGATTAAAGAATTGTATCCGCACGACGCCAAGTTGCAGCTCTATCAGGTGCATGCGGTAACCGAAGGCACCGATGCGCAGGCTGAGGTGACGGTGCGGCTGGCCGAAGCGGGCAAGACCGTGAACGGCCAGGGTGCAGATGCTGATACACTGGTGGCTTCGGCGCGGGCTTATATCCACGCGCTCAACAAGTTGCTGGTGAAACGTGAGAAGACCGCACCACAGGCTTTGAGTGCGTGAATGGCAATACGGGTGCTTAAAGCTGGCGGAAATAGCGGGTTTGGGGCCTTGCGCATCCCGGCTCAAGGCAGCATAACGGCCGCAATATCTGGTTCATGAGGTGAAGTGTCGATGTTTTCACGCTTGATGGGTTTCATGTCGGCCGATATGGCCATCGACCTCGGCACGGCCAACACACTGGTCTATGTCAAGGGGCGAGGCATTGTGCTGAACGAGCCGTCCGTGGTGGCGATCAGCAATGTGCGTGGCAAGAAGGAAGTGCTGGCGGTGGGCGACGAGGCCAAGCAGATGCTGGGCCGCACCCCGGGCAATATCGAAGCCATCCGTCCGCTGCGCGATGGTGTGATTGCCGATTTCAATGTTGCCGAAGAGATGATCAAGCACTTTATCCGCAAGGTGCATAACCGGCGCAGCTTTGCTTCGCCGCAGGTGATTATCTGCGTGCCGTCTGGCTCCACCGCCGTGGAACGCCGCGCCATCATGGAATCGGCAGAATCCGCCGGTGCGCGTCGTGTGCAACTGATCGAAGAGCCGATGGCGGCTGCGATTGGCGCCGGCCTGCCGGTCACCGAGCCGACCGGCTCGATGGTGGTGGATATCGGCGGCGGCACCACCGAGGTGGCCGTGCTCAGCTTGGGCGGTATTGTCTATTCGCGCAGCGTGCGCGTCGGCGGCGACAAGATGGATGAGGCGATCATCGCCTATATCCGTCGCAACAATAACCTGCTGGTGGGCGAGGCTTCGGCCGAGCGTATCAAGAAGCAGATCGGCTCGGCCTGCCCGCCGGAAGATGGCAATGGCCTCTCCATGGAGATCAAGGGCCGCGATCTGATGAACGGCGTGCCGAAGGAACTGGTGATCAACCAGCGCCAGATTGCCGAAAGCCTGGCCGAACCGGTTGGCGCCATTGTGGAAGCCGTGAAGGTGGCGCTGGAGCATACCGCGCCGGAACTGGCTGCCGATATCGTTGACAAGGGCATTGTGCTGACCGGCGGCGGCGCGCTGCTGGGCAATCTCGATCTGGTGCTGCGCCATGCCACCGGCCTGCCGGTGACCATCGCCGACGAGCCATTGTCCTGCGTTGCGCTCGGCACCGGGCGGGCGCTGGAAGGCATGAAGACCACGTTCAAGCAAGTGCTGTATAATCCGTCCTACTAAGCCAGGGGTGGCGGGGCGGCATTCAGGAGGGGGCTGACGGAGCGAGATGCGAGGGCGTACCGGACGCAGCATGCGGCTGGCAGCACCGATCAAGGGGCTGGTGCAGCGCTTTGCCTTTCTGCTGCTGATCGGCGCGGCCCTCGGCCTGATCCTGCTCAGCCGCATTGACCGCCCGGCGGTGGAGCGTGTCCGCGCCGTCACCGCGGATATCTTTGAGCCAATGCTCACCGCCGTGTCGCAGCCCATCGCCTTTATCGGCAATATCGTCGGCACAATCGACGATCTGATTTTTGCGCATGAAGAGAATGTGCGGCTGCGCACCGAGAATGCCCGCCTGCTGCAATGGCAGGATGTGGCGCGTCGGCTGGAACAGGATAATGCCAGCCTGCGCCGTCTGCTGGCTGCCGGCCCCGATCTGGGCCACAGCTTTGTCACCGGCCGCGTCATTGCCGATGGCGGCGGCCTGTTTGTGCGCACGGCGCTGATCAATATCGGCAGCAAGGATGGCGTCAAAAAGGGCCAGGCCACCATCGGCGAGGGCGGCTATGTTGGCCGTGTGGCCGAAGTGGGCCAGCGTGCCGCGCGTATCCTGCTGCTCACCGACCTCAATTCGCGCCTGCCGGTGATGATCCAGGAAACCGGCCATCGTGCTGTGCTGGCCGGCGATAATTCGCCGCAGCCCAAGCTGGAATATCTGCATGCCGGCGCCAAGCCGCAGGTTGGCCAGATGGTGGTGACCTCTGGCGATGGCGGCCAGTTCCCGGTTGGCATTCCGGTTGGCGAGATTGTGGCGGTGGCCGAGGGCAATGTGCGGCTGCGGCCGTTTGTTGAACTTGGCCGGCTGGATTTCCTGCGCGTGGTGCAGTTTGAGGAAACCCGGCTTGAAGCCGAGGAGGCGGCGCGCCCGGCCGCCCGCAAGCCGTGATGAAGCCGCTTGCCGTCTCGGTGCAGCGGCTGCGCGGCTTTCTGCCGATTGTCACCTGTCTGGTGCTGGTTGGCTGCGGCCTTGCCCCGGTGGGCCTGCCGCATTTTGCCACCATCAGCCCGGCCCTGGCGCTGATGGCGGTATTCTACTGGAGCATTTTCCGCGCCGATCTGATGTCGATGCTGGGCGCCTTCCTGATCGGCCTGGTGGTTGATCTGATCACCGCCGGCCCGCTTGGCCTTAACGCGCTGCTGCTGCTGCTGACGCATGAACTTGGCGTGTCGCAGCGCCGGGTTTTCCTCGGCTCGTCCTTCCTGGTCAATTGGTGGGGCTTTGCCATGGTGGCGGTTGGCGCCAGCCTGATCAGCTGGAGCATCGCCAGCCTGCTGCATTGGCAGCTGCATGAATTCCGCCCGGTGCTGGCCCAGCTTGTGCTGTCGCTTGGCCTCTATCCCGCCATCTACTGGCTGTTGAGCCGGATCGAGCAGCGTTATCTGCGCCCGAGCCTGTCGACATGATCGGCATGCCAGCATGATGGGGCCGGCGTGAACAAGCGCGACAATGATATCCAGCGTGTTTTCAGCCGCCGCGCGCTGATGCTTGGCGCAGCCCAGCTTGCCTTGTTTGGCGGCCTGGCGGGGCGGCTGTATTACCTACAGGTGCTGGAGGCAGATCGTTACAGGCTGCTGTCGGATGAGAACCGGATTTCGATGCGGCTGCTGCCGCCGCGCCGTGGCCGGGTGCTGGATCGTTTCGGCACCGAACTGGCCTCCAACCGGCGTAATTATCGTGTGCTGATCGTGGCCGAGCAGACCCGCAATGTGGATGCCACGCTCACTGCCTTGGCCGAGTTGATCCAGATTGACGATACGCAGCGCGCCCGCGTCAAACGCGAGATCGAGCGGCGGCGCAAGTTTGTGCCGGCGGTGGTGGCGGAGAATTTGTCATGGGAGGATTTTGCCCGCGTCAATCTGCACAGCCCCGATCTGCCGGGCGTGCAGCTTGATGTTGGCGAAACCCGCGATTACGGCATGGGGCCGATTTTCAGCCATGTGGTGGGCTATGTTGGCGCCGTGGCCGAGAATGAACTGGGCGACGATCCGCTGCTGGAACTGCCCGGTTTCCGCATCGGCAAGACCGGCATTGAAAAGCTGTTCGACGAGGATTTGCGCGGCCGCGCCGGTCATAGCCAGATCGAAGTGAATGCCTATGGCCGCGCCATCCGCGAACTGGATCGCACCGATGGCCTGGCCGGCGATGATGTGGTGCTCAGCATCGATGCCGAATTGCAGCGTTTCACCGCCGAACGGCTGAAGGATGAAAGCGCCGCCGCCGTGGTGATGGATGTGCATACCGGCGAAGTGCTCACCATGGTGTCGAATCCCGGCTTTGATCCGAACTGGTTCAATGTGGGCATCACCACTGCGCAATGGCGCCAGCTTAATGGCGACAAATACAAGCCGCTGACCAACAAGGCAGTGCAGGGCCAGTATCCGCCCGGTTCCACCTTCAAGATGGTGGTGGGGCTGGCTGCGCTGGAAGCCGGCGCGGTAACGCCGGATACACGGGTCTTCTGTCCAGGCCATGTGGAACTGGGCAACAACACCTTCCATTGCTGGAAAAAGGGCGGCCATGGCAGCATGAATCTGGTGCAGGCATTGGAGGAAAGCTGCGATGTCTATTTCTACGAAGCGGCGCGCCGTATTGGCGTCGACAAGATTGCCGATATGTCGAAAAGGCTCGGCCTGGGCGATGTCAGCGGCGTGCATGTTACCGCCGAGCGCAAGGGCCTGATCCCCACCCGGGCCTGGAAACAGGGGGCGCTGGGCCAGCCCTGGGCGCAGGGTGAAACCCTGGTGGTGGGCATCGGCCAGGGTTATGTGCTGGCCACGCCGCTGCAATTGGCGGTGATGACGGCGCGGCTGGCCAATGGCGGCTATGCCGTGCAGCCGCGGCTGGTGCGGCAGGATGATAAATTGGGGCCATCCAGCGAAACACGCCCGGCAAGCCAGCTTTATCCCTCGCTGAACATCAAGCGCGAGCATCTTGATATTGTGCTGGAAGGCATGATCCGGGTGACCACACCGCCGCGCGGCACCGCGCATGGCGCCCGCATCACCCAGCCGCAATTTGCCATGGCCGGCAAAACCGGCTCCAGCCAGGTGCGCCGCATCTCCAAGGCCGAGCGCGATACCCGCGTGCGCAAGAATGAGGAAAAACCCTGGGAAGAGCGCGATCATGCGCTGTTTGTGGCCTATGCGCCGATTTCCGCGCCGCGTTACTGCTGCGCCGTGATTGTGGAGCATGGCGGTTCCGGCTCCAAGGCAGCGGCGCCGATTGCGCGCGACATCATGCTGGAAGTGCAAAAACTTGATCCGTCGCGGCGCAACCGGCCGCCCAGCCAGATACCGGCCACCACCGCCGATGCGGTCAAGCCGGGCCGCGAGGGATGAGCATGCGTCGCCATTCACTGCTCAGCCGCGGCAATGATCTGACCTTTGGCCGCAAGCTGCGCGATATCACCTGGGGCCTGGTGCTGCTGATCACCATGATTGCCTCAGTCGGCTTCATCCAGCTTTATTCTGCGGCCGGCGGCGATATCGATCCCTGGGCTGATCGCCAGATGCTGCGCTTTGTCATCGGGCTTTGTGTGATGACCACGATTGCGATCACCGATATCCGCATCTGGATGCGTTCGGCCTATCTGTTTTATGCCGTGGCGCTGATCCTGCTGGTGGCGGTGGAATTGTTCGGCCGTATCGGCATGGGGGCGCAGCGCTGGCTTGATCTTGGCGTGATCCATGTGCAGCCCTCCGAGATCATGAAGATTTCCATCGTGCTGGCACTGGCGCGTTATTTCCACGGCCTGTCCTATGATGAAGTGGGCATGATCCGCTGGCTGCTGGCGCCGCTGGCGCTGGTGCTGGCGCCGGTGGTGCTGGTGATGAAGCAGCCGGATCTGGGCACGGCCATGCTGCTGCTGGCCACCTCCGGCGCGGTGTTTTTCTTCGCCGGCGTGCGGCTGTGGAAATTCCTGCTGGTGATTGTGGCGGCGGGCGCGGCGATGCCGATCGGCTGGGGCCTGATGCATGATTACCAGCGCAAGCGCGTGCTCACTTTCATGAACCCGGAAAACGATCCGCTTGGCTCCGGCTATCATATCCTGCAATCCAAGATCGCGCTTGGCTCCGGCGGCTTCATGGGCAAGGGTTTCCTGCAAGGCAGCCAGAGCCATCTCAGTTTCCTGCCCGAAAAGCAGACTGATTTCATCTTCACCATGCTGGCCGAGGAGCAGGGCCTGGTTGGCGCGCTGGGCCTGATCGCGCTCTATATACTGGTGCTGGCCTATGGCTATGCCATCGCCATGCGCTCGCGCAACCAGTTTGGCCGCCTGGTGGCGGGTGGCCTCACGGTGATGCTGTTCCTCTATGTCTTCATCAATATCGCCATGGTGTCTGGCCTGGTGCCGGTGGTGGGGGTGCCGCTGCCGCTGGTCAGCTATGGCGGCACGGCGATGATGACCCTGCTGATCGGCATCGGCCTGCTGATCTGCGTCTATGTTCACCGCGATGTGGAAATCCCGCGTCATATGAGTGGCTTATAGAAAAAATCCGGGCCGCGAAATTCACCCGGCCGAAGCCCTTGCAATCGACGGGAATCAAGGTATGTTTCGCGCCGGTTTTGAGCTGGGCGCATAGCTCAGTTGGTAGAGCAGCTGACTCTTAATCAGCGGGTCCCAGGTTCGAGCCCTGGTGCGCCCACCATTCCCGGAAACAGGAATGCCGGCTCAAAACTGAATGGAACCAGCAGCTTGATTGCTGCTGATACAAAACAAGGCCCGGAGCAATCCGGGCCTTTTTGTTTGGGCTGTGAGACTCTTGCCGAGCAGCCTTTCCGCACAAGTTCCGGCAGCCTATGAGGCGCTCGCGCGATCATTGCAGCCAGATCGAAATCCGCCTCAACCGTGATCGCGACCCGGTGCAGGAACCGGACTTGGCCGCGATTTTCGGCGGGTGAGGCTGATTGCTGGCTAACGATTGATTTATTTAGTCTTTGGCGGAGAGGGTGTACTCCCTAAAATTAAAAGTCTATCATATTGATATTACGTATGAATATTTTTCCATCTCAGGCGGATACCCCCATAGATACCCCCATTATCTATTTGCAAAAGCCTTGCTGCCGTGAAAGCCTGCCGACCTCAATCTGTTTCGGCTTCCTCAATTTCCCGACCATCAAACAGATCCCCAACAGCAGCTTGTGCGCGAGCGCGTTCCTTAATGCCAGCGCGCCGCATTGGCGCGTCGTAGCGGTTGTGGCAGCGCTGGCACCAGGCACGCAGATTTTCCGGGTCGCAGTTCTCCGGCTTGTGGTCCAGGTGGGCCACGGTCAGCACGATGCGGACGATCCGCAGCCGGCGCGGTTCGCGGCCATCGCTCTCACACCACGCTTCACTCCCCTCAGTCGGCCAGGTCAACTGCATCCCGTTGTCGCCGGTCGGCTTGGCGCGCCACCAATTGCCGGACTCATCGCGGCCCCCAAGCTGCCGATTGGGCACACCGCATTCTTCGCATTTCTGGCCGGCTCGCTCGCGGATCTGGAGCGATATTTCATGCCAGTTCTTCGGATATCTGGACTTATTTTCCGGCCTGATTGGCAAATTACCCTCCAGCGCTCCGCTTGAAGCACAGCCGCTCCCATTCGTGAAACTCCTTGATCGGGTAGCGCACCCGGCCGCTTTGGCCGTCGCCGATCTTCACGAACGGCGGCCCCTTACCCTCGCTCCGCCAGCGCCGCAGGGTGCCATCGCCGACCCTCAACCGCTCCACAACCTCTTTCGGTGTGTAATAGCCATCCTGCTGGGTCATGCTTTCTTTTCCATTTTTTCGATGTTGACGAGGTGGGGGAGGAAGCTGATGGCGCAGACTTCCGGGTTGCCATCCCAGGAGCCGATGCCATGCAGGGAGTCCCAGAGGTCGGCAAACCACATGCGCGCGTTGGGCCATTCTGGGCCAAGGCGGACGCTTTCCGGGCTGTTGAAGGCTCGGCCCGTGGCGCGCCCCTTGTGGCACCCCTCGGCCAGCGCATCTTCCTCGCTGATATCCTGCAAGCGCTCAATCTTGTTGCGGGTAACCGCCAGCGTGATGCGGGAGGCTTCGAGGTAACACCCCATCGAAAGGTGTTCCCCGGCGCGAGGGATGAATTTCAGGCGCGAAGGGAAGGGCAGCCAATCATCAGGTTCATGACCGTCGGCGACATACCGCACCTTGATCTCGCCTGGCCGGACGCGAAGGCAAAGTGTGCGCTCGCGGACCCAGAGGAGGGTGCCTGGCGTGACTTTCTGCCACGACGATGGCCGGCAGTTCAGGCCTTCGTCTTGCAGTCGCCATGCCAGCCGGCGCGTCGCGGTCTTGCCGTGACCCGGCGTGCGGATCTCTCGGAGGAGGGCCTTCACCATCTGGGGGGAGAAGAGGATGGGGGGGCTTTTCATCGGGGGTACTCCGGCAGCATGGAGTGCGCGACCTGCTTTCCAAGATCGGTGAGATAGTAGAATTGGCCGGACCACCCGAGTGCCAATCCATATTCATCGACGCGGCCATGAGGTCCATCGAACAGGCCGAGTTCAAAGGTCAGCCGCAGCAGCGGCAGTTCGGCGGGGCCGGCGCAATAGTGATCGCGATAGCCTGGATCGCGGCTATTGGAGCCATAGGCGTGCTCAATTATATGGCGCTCGGCCGGTGATAATTCAGAGACGAGGCGGTGCTCGGGTGGCAGGATTACGTCTCGCCATTTATTTCGCCGAACCCAGATATCAGCGATCTTGAGGTCGGGGAAGCAATCCCTCCATGACAGGAATGCTTGGTATCGCGCCTTGCTGCCCGTCGGCGCGAAAAAGGTTTCGTAAACGTCGTCGCTCAAGGTCGGCTTGACTGACCATGCTTTGCGGATGCGGGTCATAGTTTCCACCAGCCCAATAGCGCGCCGACTTGCAGCACCGATAGCCAGAAGCACACCCTGGGCCAGACGGCAGCACCCCAAGTCCGTTGCCTCACTACGACAAGCCGGTCTGCCGCCCGCTCTGGCAGCAGGCCGTTGATGCAATCGGCTAGGTCATAGAGGAACCAAATAGTATGCGTCGGCTTTGGTTTCCCTACCACAGCCGTAAGGACGAGCGTTCCTACACCTTTATGGCGGCGGGACACACGCAATGTGATATCGGCCTCCGTTTCAGTGACGCCGGCATGGAAAATGGTTTTGGTTTCTTGGCTCACGCCACCCCTCCTTTCAGCCACGCAGGCCCGAAGCACTTTTGGCAATACAGCGCGTTAAAATCACGCCCCTTGTCGGCCGCAAGGCTCAGGGCCTCGTCATCGTCCTTAACATTGGCTGGCCTAGCGTCCAGGGAATTCGATTGGAAATGATGCGCGCCACAGCCGGCGCAACTGTCGCCCCGCCTCATGCCGCCTCCACCAGCGTCTGGCAGTCGACGCCATTGCCGTTGTCGAGCCAGATCACTTGCATGTTCTTGGCTTTCCACAAGCGCGGCGCGCCAGCCGGCGTGCTGCACATCATGCCGACGACCGCCGGGATACCGGCCTCCACCAGCATCATCACCAGCCCCTGGCGCGCGCTCATTTCGAGCCGGTCAGCCCGATCCAGCAGCACGGCTGCCGAACCATCCAGCAGCGCGATGGCGGTTTGGAGCGTGGCGCGCGCACGCCACTCGAAACTCTCGGAGGTGAGGGGCCAGGCCACCACTGCACCGGCATAGAGCAGGCGCAGGTCATCGCCAACTTCGACGCGGCCCCAGCCGGCGGCGCGGCTCAGGCGGTCCATGATGCCGTTCAGCTTCTCCAGGCCCTCGGTCAGCTTCCGCTTGCGCAGGCCAGTGGGCGCCAGGATATCGACCAGCTTGTTGTTCTGCTGAACCTCACGATGCAGGGCGTCGGCACTGCGCTTGGCTTTCCAGGCTTCGACGCCATCACGCACCGCCCGTAGCCGCTGGCGCGCTTCATCGGCCTGCTCGCTGCCGCCAGTGCGCCCGCTCAACTCGTCCAGCTTTAGTTTTGCGCCAGCGGCAGCACGGCGGGCATCGTCCTGCCGGCGGCTCTTGTCCTCGGCAGTCCGCAGATCGTTCGCCAGCCGCGCGATATCGCCATCCAGGCCGGCAATCTTGAGGGCGATTTCCTTCTTCTTTTTGTCAGAAATGGGCGCCGTCTTCTCAAGAACGTAGCCGCCGGCAAGCGAGGAGCGCACGCTGACCTGGGCGCCGCATTCAGGGCAGTGCGGCGCCAGCTTTTCCTCGGCCGTCGTGGCCGGCAGGGCCATTCGCTCAGCGCGCTTCTGATCGAGCGCCTTCATAAGCGTCTCGATCTCTTTGGCCGTTTCGGCCGATTCCGCAGGTGTGGCCTCGCCGGCAATCGTGGCGCGGAGCTGATCAAGCTCGGCGTCGTTGGCGCCAACATTGCGCATGGCCGTTTCGTAATCGGCAGCCGCAGCCGTCTCCAGGGCGGCAAGAGCGGCCTCGGTCAGATCTGCATAATCAGGCCGCCAGCTAGACGGCAGCCAATCGAGGGCGTTCGTCGGCTTGTAGGCGGCGCTTCCGGTCACCTGGCACCAAGCACCTTTTTGCCGCGTCGAATAGTCAGCCGCCTTCTTGGCCGTTTCATCCCAGCCGATCGCACTCGGCCCCTCCAGGCGCGCCCACACGGTGTCGATCGACTTATCCGAATAGCCCGCATCGCTCATATGTGCGCGCAGGTCATCAAACGTCGGCCGGGTTCCGAGCAATTCGGCAAAGGCTTGGGCGCGGGCCTTTTCGTCCAATTCTGTCGGCAGGCCATAGCCAGCAGCCCAGCGCGACATGCGGGGGGGCTGGAGCGCGGTGGAGTAGTCGCCGGCCGGGTAGGTCACATCGGCCACAGGGTCGCCCGCTTCGTTCAGAAGCCGGATTTGCCCGCGCTGCGCGCCGCGACGCACCAGGGAACCGAAGTCCTTCTTGGTCTTGACGGCACCCATGGCTTTCTCGCCCGTCAACACAGAGGCAACACAGGAGAGGAGGGAGGACTTGCCGGCGCCATTCGGGCCGACAATCAGGGTGATGCCGGTGAGCGGCACATCGGCGCGCTCGACGCGGAGAATGTCGCGTATCTGAATTTGCATAACGATTAGCCCTCCATACCCGGGAACAGGTCGCTCGAAACATCAACACCGCCGCCGGCTTTTGCCCGGTTTTCGGAGTCGTTGCGCCGCCCAAGTATTCGCTCGTTCTCCTCCTCCCCGCGCTTTACGGCCTCTTCGGAGAGGCGGTCGACCACATAGACGCCCTTGTCTTCCCGTGCGGCCTGCTCTTCGCGCGTTGCCGTTTCGGCGGCGGTGGAGAATTCCCGCTCTTCGCGCCCCACGGCGTCGGGGTCATCTTGGCCAACCTCGATATCCTCAATTTCCTCACCAGGACCGGGGGCGAACGCTAACCCGAGGTCGAGGCCACCCTTCGCTTGACTGGCCGCTAGGCTCTCAAAATTCGGACGGCCATTGTCGGACATTTCGTCGAGCGCGGCGGCGTTGGCAAAGTCGATAGACATGGGCAGCCATTTTGCCAGGCGGCGTACCATCGTCTTGGCGGACATTTCGTGTTCGTGCTTCACCCATGGAGTCTCGGCGAATGTCTTCATGCGGAAAGCCTTCTTAGCGTCACGCTCGGCCTCGGCCTTGGCGGCGATGGCTTGCTGATACGCCTGGCTGCCGTCGCGGATGCGCAAAACCCGCTGATATGGCAGCACTTCGAACGCCTCACCGTCGGTCAGTTTTGCATGAGCGTAAGCGAAGATCGGCGCGCGCCCCAAGTTGTCGCCCTTCGGTACATGCCGGACGTGCATGTTGGAGCCATACTCGTAGCTGAAATCATCGCCCTCATAGACCACATCGGCATGGATCGAGATCAGGGTGCCTGTGCGACGAGCTAGGTCGATGAAGCCGCGATAACCGATGATCAGGTTCACATCGACGCGATCAACTTTCCAGCCGTCCTTGGTTTTCTTCTTCTTCTCGAACGGGATCAGATAGGCGTGGCCCAGCGTTGTGTTGGGTTCCAGGCCAAGGGAGGCGCACGCCATCATGGCGCCGAGCAGCGTCATGGGGTGGCATTCGGCCAGTTTCGGCACCTTGAAAACGGCCTGCGCATTGACCCGCATCATGCGTTCCGGCGACAGGTGGCGCGGGACGATCTGCGTGAACTTTTCGGTGGTGCGGGGGTCGGCAAGCAGGTCGCGAATGGTCGGCGCGGCCTTCTCGGCGGTTTGGAGGGATGGGCGGTTTTCCATGCTCTCTTACTCCCCGATCAATCCAGAAAGCCGACGTCATGGCAACCGGCCGGGTTCGCCGCCTCTGCGCTGGCCTCTTGCCGAGGCACGCGGCGAAAATTGTCCCGCCGCTCGCTGTCGTCCTCCTCGCCCTCCAGCTTCTTAGGCGGGATGCTGCCAACGGTATCGTGGCCCTGCTCACGCAGCCAATTGAACAGCTTCACGGTCGCAAGAACGTCGTGGAAGGCATTGTGCAGAGGCTTTTCCGGCTCGGCATTGAAGGCGAAGCGATACGCCTCAATCAGCTTCGGGAACTTCCAGCCCGCCCCCTTCGCTTTCGGAACCTTCGCCAAGGGAGTCATGGCGCGCATGAGGCAGAATTCCGGCCGCTCGGCATAGTGATCGTTGCGGCCGGCGCGACGCAGTTCGGCACGCAACCCCTTCTGGTCGAAGGGGATATTGAAACCGGCGATCATGTCGCATCCGACGTGCATCTTCTCGTAGATATCGAGCGCAGCGGCCACCGGGCGGCCATTTTGCAGCAGCCAATCCTGGGTCATGCCGTGACCCATCTTTGCCGCCAGTTCGTCGTCCATTTTCCAGCCATCAGGCAAGATCGGAATGTTGGCGTAAAGCGCGGGATTTCCGTCGGTGAAGTCGATATCCACCAGGGCTGCGGCGAACTGGATCATGCGCGGCTGGCCATCTGCGTCGGCGCGCAGGCGATAATTGAACAGGCCGGATGTTTCAGTGTCGATGAACAAAACTTTCATTCCAGGACTCCTTTGTCGTGTTCGCGGCACCAATCGGCGCCATGGGCGGGGCAATACTTGTCGGAACAGAGGCGAGAATTAGGGTTGGCGGGAAAGGCAGCCGGATCGCCCGGCATCACGCCGCGCTCGTGGTCGCCCTCCAGGAAGAGTGTCAGTTGCACGTCGAGTGTTTTCAGCGTGGCGATGGCTGCGCTCTCGCAACCGGCCAGATCCTGCACGTAGGTTTCCGCTGCGGGCTGCTCCGATTTCACCGGCACGCGGCGGATGAAGTCGATCACGCTGCTGCTGACCTGGAGCGCCTCCGGTTGCGATTTGGACAGCAGGCTGTAGCCGCCAAGCTGGGCGCGATGCACGCCGAGCATGCGGCCGGTCTTGCTATCGCGCAGCCGGCCAGGCTCCCGGGCCAGCACGTCGAGTTGGCCCGACAGGATCATCGGCTGCCTGGTGAATGGCACCACCGCCTCAAAGCGCCGCTCGACCACCAGCGGCGTGACCTGGGGCGCAACATCGCGGAGGTAGACCCGGACCATGCGAGCGGCCTGGGCCTCCGCGTCCATCAGGTTCCGCGTGAGGTTGTCATAGAGAACGCCCTCGCGAACGCGCTCGCGTAGCTCGCCGACCGCCGCGTCGATTGCGACGGAGGCTGGCGGCAGCGCACCGGTGCGGCCCTTTTCGTCGAGCATCACAGCGCCGCCGGCATGGACGGCCGATCCGACTGCTGCGCCAGCCCCATTGGGCGTACTGCGCAGGGTGTAGCCCATGGCCTTCACCAAGCGTCGGAACATGCCGGCAGCAGCCCGCCGGAAGCAATCGGGGGCACCAGATAGGCCAGAGCATCGGATGGTGATTGGGGTATCGCCGATCATGGCCGCACCAGCCAATTGGCCGCCACTTCCACCACAAAGCCGCCGATGCCGATCAGGAAGCTGGTGAACAGCGCCAGGATGGAGCGCGACTCACCGGCATAGCCGTTTGGGAAGAATTCGGGGTCTTTCATGGTCAGGATGGCCGACCAGAGCCAGAGAAAGATCGCGGCTCCGGTCATTTCGCCACCACATAAACCATGGTGCGACGCACGCCGATGGCGCGCAGCACCTCCGGTGAGATCTTGCGGCGGCCAGCCAGGACGTTTGAGATCGTGGAGCGGGCCACGCCAGTTTTCTGGGCCATGGCGATTTGCGAGCCGGCCATGGCAATGTGATCGCGCAGCCGCTCGATCACTTCATCATGCGTGAGGTGCGCGGACATTCAGCCCTCCACCATCACGCAATCACGATTTGCCAGGCGGGACGCTTCCGTGCCGGCACGCGCGCTGCTGGTTAGCCGCTCCAGGTCAGCGAACGCCTTGTTTTCCCGCAGCCAGGCAAGCTGCTGCTCATTCAGCACGCTCTGCTTGGGCTTTTTTGCTGGGGATAGTTCCCCGACGCAATATTGAGCCATTTGTCAGCCCCCTCCTTGAAATGGAGTTTGGAGCGTAACAAATGGTTACGTTATGCGCAACAAATATGTACGAAAAAATACGGTATGGTGGGTGGCTTGGCTGTCAAGTGGCTAAAATACCTTACTTTCGGGGGATTGGGCCGGCGCCGGTAATGAGGAAGTCTATGCTCTTATCGACCAACCGGGCGATATCGATCATCACATCGAAGGTCGGCTGGACCTCGCCGCGCTCGTATCGCCGGTATGTCGCGGCATTGACATTAAGCGCTTCGGCGAAGTGCTCCGCTGAATTATAGCCTGCCGCAACGCGGCAAGAGCGAAGTCGCTTTCCGAAGGCAACCAGCACGCGCTGGCGAGAATCTGGATCAACCATTTTTGCTCCTCCTTAGCTTGATCTCTGACCAATTTACCCCTTGCGTCGCGTAACCATTTGTTACACAGTCCGCAACTATGTGTTACGAATCGATTCGCCACCCTCATGCTGAACTGATCCAGGCGCTGGGCGGGCCGCGACGGCTCGCTGTTGCTCTCAGTGATCAATTCGATATCGAAATATCGCGCCCACGGGTTGCAAATTGGTTAAGGCGCGGCATTCCAGCGGCATTTCGAGCCATGGTCGCCAGCAGGGCAATCGCGCTGGGCTGCGCCGTCCCAGCCGGTTTTATGTTCCCACGGGTTGAGAAACAATTAGCAAAAAATACGGAAGCGCGCAATGACCCGTAAGTTGAGCCAGTTTAGTGGAACCGCTCAGGCTGCCTTGCGCAACTATATGGCACGAATTCAGCGTCTCCACGAGGAACGCGAAGCGCTCTCGGATGATATCGCCCAGGTTTACCGGGAGGCGCGCGCGCACGGGCTTAACCCAAAGACCATGAAGAAGGCGCACCGGGAGTTGCAGTTGGCTCCAGCCGAGCGCGAGGCGGCCAACGAGGAGTTGGACCTCTACATGGCCGTGCTGCTGGGGCAGCAGGCCATCGGCACCGAGACGGTCGACGCGCCTGCGGATCAGGCAGTGCAGGCGTCGCCAAGCGCCTCCGAGGTGCGCCGCCATGATGGCGCGCTCATGGGCGAGGTGACCGTACAGCGGTCAGGCGTGGGTCAGGTGGTGGCATTCCGGGGCGAGCCTCCCGGCGCGATCCGCAGCAATACACCACCGGCTACCGCCAAGCAGCCGGATGAAGTCAGTTTTTTGAGCTAACCAACCTCCGGGGAGGACACATGACCCAGCAACAAACCGTCCACTGCACATGCAGTGACTGCGCTCACACGTTCGCCGCTCAAGTCCCAGTGGGAGCGAGCGTCGACGATTGGTCGAAAAGCGTCCTGGCGATCCGCTGCCCTGCATGCGGTGCGGGCCACGAGAAGGTGATGCTTGGTGCCGAGACGCCGACGGGGTTCAAAATCTCGTCCGACGCGGCGACAGATGGGGAGGGCGCGTGATGATGATCCGAGGGAATAGCGGCGCGGCCGATGAACTCCGCTCCTTCCGCGATCGGTGGGTTCGGCTGGAAAAAGAGCGGCTCGATCTCAAAGCCGATATTGACGAAGTGAAGGCCCAGGCCAAGGCGCGGGGCTTCGATGTGAAAAGCCTGGGTGCGACTGTCAAGCGCACGCTGGAGAGTGCTTTGGATGCGGCTAAGCGGCGGGAAACCGAAGCTATTACGGACTTGTATTGCACTGCCTTGGGGATCAACGATGGCGAGCCGCTGAGCGATGCTGCGCGCCGCCGGCTGATGGACGAGCAGGATCAGACCGATGATGCGCCGGGCAGCCCCGGTGACGATGATGAGCCTGCACGCGACCCGGCGACACAGTACGGTAGTGTTGCTGGCGATGATGGTGCAGAGCCAGCAGCGCCGGCCGGCGCCATCACCCCGGAAGATATCGCTGCTGCTCGCGATACCGGCGCTGCTGCTGTGCGTGAAGGTGCGCGGATCATCGACAATCCTTACACGGCAGGTGATCCGCGCCGCGCCGCCTGGGACGAGGGATGGTGTGCTGCTGCCGGTAGTGATGGCATGGACATTCCCGAGGCTTGGCGGCGGCGTAAGCCGAAGAAGGCAGGCGATGCCGCGCCCGGTGATGGTGCGGCCGATCAGGATCAGCAGCGCGAGGATGGCGAGGCATGACCCGCAAGGATGTGGCGGTCGGCGCCAAAAACCTCAATGAACTTCGCTCGAAATTCAAGAAGGTGGAGAGCTTCGCGGAAATCATGATGCCGCATGATGCCGAGGAGCCGATCCTCGCGCCCGCGGTACGCGCAGCCGTGCTTGAGTGGATGGTCGAGATACGGCACGCCGCCGCATTGGGGGACGTTGGCGTCAAGGCCCGGCGTAGCGCGCTGCTCTATGGCCCGCCTGGCACCGGCAAGACCACGCTGGCGCACCATCTGGCGGCCCGGCTTGGTGTGGTGCTCGTGGCGGTGCAGAGCGATCAGCTCGTCGCATCATCCCTCGGCCGCTCCAGTCATAACGCCGCCAGCCTGTTTGAGGCTCTGCGTGACGTGGATGGTCAGTGCGTGGTCCTGCTCGACGAGATCGACAGCATCGGTAGCCGGCGCAGCACGGACGATCAGGCATGTAGCCGTGAAATGAATAGCCTGCTCACCACGCTGCTGCGCTACGTCGAGGGCTATAGCGGCATCTTCGTCGGCGCCACCAACCGGCGCGAAGAACTTGACCCCGCGCTGTGGCGCCGCTTTGGTATGCAATTAAGCGTCGACCTTCCTGGTCTGGACGAGCGGTTTGCCATTATCCGTCGCTATGCCGCCCCATTCGACCTGCCCGACGACGATATCGATGCCCTGGCAGACGCCACGATCGGCGCTTCCCCGGCGCTCCTGCGGCAGCTTGTCGAGGGTGTCAAGCGCAGGATCGCAATCGCGCCGAAGCTGAACCACAATATCCCGGATGCCGGCGCTGCACTGCGGGCCGTGGTGGCGTCTGTTGCGATGCCGCCGGAATTCGAGGTGCCGCCCCTGTGGCGCCCTCATGGCGTGGCGAACCTGCCCGCGATGACCTGGCCCTGGCCGAAGATGGGGGGCGGAAAGTGATCGCAAACCTCAAAGAGCCTCTCCGTGATCTGGGTGTCGGCATGGTCGCATCCATAATCGCACTCACATTGTGGTTACTGTTCGATCTGTTGACCGGTGGTTCTGTGGTCGCGACTGCTCTAGAGGCGGCGAAATTGTTCGCCTTCTCCGCGCCCGCCGGCATGCTCGCAGCCAAATTGGGGCGCACGCTATGAAGCCGGCCAGGAAGCCGGCGCGGCGCGAGGAGGACGCGCTCCAACGCCAGCAGGTGGAATACCTTACTGTCCTGGAAAACCTGGGCCGGTTGCGTTTCTTCGCCGTACCGAATGGCGGCAAGCGGTCGAAAGTCGAGGCGTCCATCATGAAGGGGTTGGGCGTGCGCGCCGGTGTGCCGGATTTGGTGATACTGGCATCGCAGGGCATGAGCGCGCCGACTGTGTTTTTTATCGAGAACAAGATCGGCAAAAACACTCTGAGCAAAGCGCAGGAGGAATGGGAATTCTGGCTCGATGGAAATGGTTTCCACCATTACGTATGTCGCAGCTTTGTTGAGTTTCTCACGCTGCTCCACGGTTGGGGCATCATCACCGCGAGGGAGTCTGGGCTTGCGAGGGGCGCGCCATGACGCTGCTCGACCATGAAATCATCGTCGATAACTTTGCCGGCGGGGGCGGCGCTTCCACCGGCATTGAGATGGCCCTAGGCCGGCCAGTCGATGTGGCGATCAACCACGATGAGAGCGCGGTGGCTATGCACGCCGCCAACCACCCGTCGACACAACACTATTGCCAGTCAGTGTTCCGTGCCGACCCGCTTGAAGTGACCGGTGGCCGGCCTGTCGGCTTGGCCTGGTTCTCGCCCGACTGCACGCATTTCTCGAAAGCCAAGGGCGGCAAGCCGGTCAAGGCCAATATCAGGGACTTGGCCTGGGTTGTGATCCTGTGGGCCAAGCGGGTGCGGCCCCGGGTGATCTTTTTGGAGAATGTCGAGGAATTTCGGCAGTGGGGACCGCTGAAACTCAACGACGCTGGCGACCTGGTGCCGGACCCGGACAAGAAGGGCTTCACCTTCCGCCGCTGGCTACGCGAGTTGAAGGCGTGCGGCTATAAGGTCGAGCATCGCGAGATCAGGGCGCAGATTTATGGCGTGCCGACGATCCGCAAGCGTCTGTACCTGATTGCCCGCTGCGACGGCCTGCCGATCCAGTGGCCGGAGGCCACCCACGGCCCCGGCCTGCGCCCATATCGCACGGCGGCTGACTCGGTGATCGACTGGTCGCGGCCAGTCTATTCCATCTTCCTCTCAAGAGAAGAGGGCCGGCGCTACGGCGTCAATCGGCCGCTCGCCGAGAACACCTTGGCGCGGATCGCCCGGGGTGTGCAACGCTACGTGATTGATGCGGCCAGGCCGTTCATCGTGCCACTGACGCATTCTGGCGACCAGCGCGTCCACTCTATCGACGAGCCGGTGCGGACCCTGACGACGGCCAATGGTGGCGAATTGGCGTTTGTCTCGCCCGTGCTCGTCCACACCGCGCATGGCGAGCGCGACAGCCGTGGCCGGAAACGTGGCAAGGGCGAGAAGGACAGTCAGGCGCCAATGCCGACAATCACGGCCTCGCCGGATGTTGCGCTCGTTGCTGCCTTCCTGGCCCAGCACAATGCCGGGCCGAGGAATGACGGCCTGGCCGGCCGGCCTGCGGACGAGCCACTGAGCAGCGTCACCACCACCGGCAGTCAGCAGCAGGTTGTGACAGCGGCCTTCGTGGTGAACCAGAAGGGTTCGGACCAGCGCATGGCCAGCGCGGATCAGCCGCTCGGCACGCAATGCGCCCAAGGCTCGCACTTTGCTGCCGTGTTCGCATTCATGCAGAAATACTACGGCACTGGCGGCCAGGATCAGCCCGTCACCGATCCAGTCCACACCATCCCCACCAAGGCGCGCTTCGGCGTGACAACGGTTCTGGTGGAGGGCGAGCCGCACCAGATCGTCGATATTGGTGTGCGAAAATTGGAATTGCGTGACATCGGGATGCGGATGCTGACGCCGCGCGAACTCTTCCGCGCCCAGGGCTTCCCGGACAGCTACAAGATCGACATTGAGGTGGATGGTCGGAGGCTATCAAAAGCCAAGCAGATCCGCATGTGCGGGAACTCGGTCTGCCCGCCGGTGGCTNNGTGGCTGCCGCTCTTGTGCGCGCCAATTTTTCGGCCGCTGTGGCCCAGCTTGGGGCGGCGGAATGACGGCCCCGGCCCGCGATATCGCTGCGCTGGATACGCCGTTAGTGCGGCGGCCGCTGCTGCGCTGGCATGGCGGCAAGTGGCGCCTTGCGCCGCGTATCCTGCCCTACCTGCCGCAGCATCGCTGCTATGTCGAGCCATTCGGCGGCGCGGCATCAATACTGCTGCGCAAGCCGCGCAGCTATGCGGAAGTCTACAACGACCTGGATCATGATGTGGTGTCGTTGTTTCGAATTCTGCGCGATCCAGCGCAAGCCGCGCGGCTGATCGGGATGTTGCGCCTGACGCCGTTTTCCAGGGCTGATTTCGAGGCGGCCTATACCATATCGTCCGATCCCTTTGAGCGAGCCTATCAGCTCGTGGTGCGCTCGTTCATGGGGTTTAGCTCGGATGGCATAAAGGCAAGTGTCAAGACGGGGTTTCGCAAGTCCTCCAGCCGCTCGCACACCACGCCGGCCCATGATTGGGCCGGTTACCCGGACTGCCTGGCGGCCATCGTGACGCGACTGGCGGCGGGTAGAGATCGCCGCTATGGCCGATGGTGCGCGCCCCCGCACAGAGGTGCTTTGGATCAATCCTGCGGCGGATGCCGCGCTGAAAGCGGGCGGACTGTTCGAGGTGGTCCAATGACCCAGAACACCAGCAGCGCCGTGATGCAGCAGCGGCATGAACCGCATGAATCTCTCGACGACTTTCCGACGCATCCATGGGCCACTCGGGCCTTCATGGAGCATGTGTTCATACCGCGCTGGGGCCGTCCTGTCGGCAAAAGTGTCTGGGAGCCGGCGTCGAATAGGGGGTTCATGGCGCGGCCGCTGGCTGAATATTTTTCCATCGTGCGGAGCAGCGATGTCCACGATTACGGGGTGGCGCCTGATACCAATGGCTGCCCGTTCATCCACGATTTTTTATTTCCAGGAACGCCGCCGATCATAGGCCCAGACTGGATCATCACCAACCCGCCATTCCGCCTAGGGGCTGATTTCGCCAGGCGCGGACTGGAGATCGCACGCGAGGGTGTCGCACTGTTTGTTCGCACCGCATTCACCGAGGGGGTGGAACGCTACAATACCCTCTATTGTCCGCATCCGATGGCATTGAAGGCTGAATACGCGGAGCGTGTGCCACTGGTGAAGGGGCGCTGCGACCCCAAAGCCTCCACAGCGACGGCATATAGTTGGGTGGTTTGGCGCAAGGGGGAGGAAGATACCCGCTTCACCATCATCCCTCCATGCCGGAAGGAACTGACGCGGCCTGGCGATTACGACGAGGCGGCATCATGACGCCCCCCGCAACCATCATTGACATGGTGTCGGAGCAGCAGGCCCGGCTGCTGGCGCGCAGGCGATTCCTGGCAGGGGTGCTGATCGGTCTATGGGCCGGCTGGATGCTGGCCCGGGCGGGGATGCTGTAATGGATTGGTTCAGGTGGCACCACGGCACTGTGAACGACCCGAAGTGGCGCGTTGTGTCACGCCGCGCTGGCGTGACATTGCGTGACGTGTTG
>DLGP01000003.1:1144-27850 GCA_002482765.1 Alphaproteobacteria bacterium UBA7691 | reverse complement strand
GCGGCGCGCAATATCGAGGAAGGCGGCTCGCTCACCATCATCGCCACCGCGCTGATCGATACCGGCTCGCGCATGGACGAAGTGATCTTCGAAGAGTTCAAGGGCACCGGCAATTCGGAAATCATCCTGGATCGCAAACTCTCCGACAAGCGCACCTTCCCGGCGATCGACATCACCAAGTCNNGGCACCCGCAAGGAAGAGCTGCTGGTCGACAAGGGCATCCTGGCCAAGATGTGGGTGCTGCGCCGCATCCTGATGCCGATGGGTGGCCAGGACGCGATGGAATTCTTGCTCGACAAGCTCAAGCATTCCAAGACCAACGCCGATTTCTTCGATTCGATGAATACCTGATTTCAGGCGCAGAAATGTCAAAAGGGGGTGCCGGTGGCGCCCCCTTTTTTGTCAGTCCTGTATCGGCGGGAGCAATGTCGCTGCCGATAAATCTACGGCCCGGGGCGCCGGGTAGAGCCAGACGGTGACATTGGTGCCGCGTTCCGGGATCGAACGCACTTCGATGCGGCCATGGTGCAATTCCACCAATTGCCGCGTGATGGCCAGGCCCAGGCCGCTGCCTTCATGGCGCCGTGCCAGCGGCCCTTCGGCCTGCCAGAAGGGTTCAAAAATCTTCTTCTGATGCTCGGTCTTGATGCCGATGCCGGTATCGCTCACCGATAGTTTCAGGCCTTCGCCATCGCGCAGCGCCGCCAGCCGCACATCGCCGCCGCTCTGGGTGAATTTCACCGCATTGGTCAGCAGGTTGATGGCAATCTGCTTCAGCGCCTGGGCATCCACCACCACATCCCCCAGATCCTCGGCGATGTCGTATTCCAGATTCACGCCGCGATGCTGCGCCCGCAATTTCACCAGCCGCAGGCTGGCTTCCAGCACCGAAATGGCATCGGCGGCGCGGATATCCAGCTCATAGCGGCCGGCTTCGATGCGCGCCATATCCAGGATGTCGTTGATCAGGCTGAGCAGATGCCGGCCACTGGCCAGGATATCCTCGCTGCATTCCTGGTATTTTGGCGCCAGCGGGCCAAAAAGCTGGCTGGTCATGATCTCGGCAAAGCCGATCACGGCATTCAGCGGCGTGCGCAATTCATGGCTCATGGAAGCCAGGAAATCGGATTTGGCCCGGCTGGCCTCCACCGCACGCTCACATTCCAGGCGGTATTGTTCGGCCAGTTCCTGCAATTGCGCGGCCTGGTATTCCACTTCGCGCTGCGCCTGGCGCGCGGTTTCCTCGGCCTGTTTCAAGGCGCTGATATCCAGCGCCACGGTGAGCAGATGATCCGGCGCGCCATCCGGTTTGCTGCGCAAGGCCACCTTGGCCATCCACCAGCGCTCGGCGCCATCGCTACGATAGCGCCGCCGCACCTCGGTGAACGGCATCGCCCGCCCGGCCAGCACGGCGCGGTCTTCCTGCTCGGTCAGCAGCGCCAGATCGGATGGCGCGATATCGGCATAGCGTGTGCCGATCAGGCTGCTGCCGGCATGGCCATCGGGCAGGAACAGGCGGCGCGCATAGGCATTGGCGAACAGGTAGCGCAGCTCGGCATCCTTCACCACGATCATGCAGGGAATCGCATCGATCACGCCTTGCAGCAAAGTCGACAGGCCGGCGCGTTCCAGTTCGGCGCGTTTTGCCGCGTCAATATCCTGCACCACGCCGAACAGCCAGCGTTTACCCTCGGCATCGCGCTGCGGCACCCCAGCCAGGGCAAACCAGTGAAAATCGCCGGCCTGATCCCGCAGCCGCACCTGCAAATCGAAGCGCGGGCCGTTGCGATAGGTCTGGCGCAGGGCGTCCTGCACCAGGGCTGTGTCTTCCGGATGCAGCAAAGCCTCGGCTTCGCGGAACAGCATCCGGCGCGCCGGGTCAAGGCCCAGCGTATCGGCCATGATGCCCGACCAGGTGATGCTGCCGATTTCCGGATCGGCCACCCAATAACCCAGGCGGCCAACCCGATGGCTTTCCAGCAATTGCAGCCGCTGGCCCTCAAGCTGCGCCTGGAGGGTCTTGGCCTCGGCGGCTTCGCGCTGCACCCGCTCCAGCCAGCCCGACCAGCGCAGGATGCCATAGCCAACCAGGAAAACCCCAAGCGGATAAAGCAGCATGATCGGCAGCGGCCGGCTATTGGCAGGGCCATAAAGCGCCACCAGACCTTCCAGGGCATTGGCCAGCACGATCACACCAACCCCGGCCGCCAGCACGGCATAGCCGATATCCTGGCCGAAGCGGTGGCGTTTCCAGAGCATCAGGCAGAGCAGGAAGCCCAGCGTGCCGGCGCGCATGAATAATTGCAGGTAAGGTTCGATCATGGCCGGCGCAACAAGCCGAGCAGGCGGCGGGCCGCCGCCGCCGGGGTCAGGCGGCCCTCACCCACATCAGTTTCCAGCGCCGGCAGGGCGGCGGCCACGGCGGCATCGCCGCGCAGCCAGTCCCACAGGCCATCCTGCAATTCGCGCCGCAGCCAGCCGCGTGCCTGATTGGCACGCTGCCGTGCCAGGCTGCCATCGGCCTGTAGTGTGGTGCGATAATCCTGGATCGCCTGCCAAACACCATCGATACCCTGATTGAGCAAGGCGGAAGCCAGCAGCACCTGCGGCCGCCAGGCGGCATGGCGCGGCCGCATCAGGTGCAAGGCGGCGCGGTAATCCGCCTGGGCCAGATGCGCCGGTTTCAGCAGGTCGCCATCGGCCTTGTTCACAATCACCAGATCAGCCAGTTCCATGATGCCGCGCTTGATGCCTTGCAGGTCGTCACCGCCGCCGGGCGCCAGCAGCAGCAGGAACATGTCCACCATGCTGGCCACGGTGGTTTCGGATTGGCCCACACCTACGGTTTCGATCAGCACCACGTCAAAGCCGGCCGCCTCGGCCAGCAGCATGGCCTCCCGGGTGCGCCGCGCCACGCCGCCCAGCGAGCCGGAAGAGGGCGAGGGCCGGATAAAGGCGTGCGGGTCACGCGCCAGCGTCTCCATGCGGGTTTTGTCGCCCAGGATCGAACCGCCGGAAAGCTGAGACGACGGATCAATCGCCAGCACCGCCACTTGCAGGCCCTGGTTGGTGATGAAGCCGCCAAAACGCTCGATGAAGCTGGATTTGCCCACCCCCGGCGTGCCGCTGATGCCAAGCCGGATCGCCTTGCCGGTGGCCGGCAGGATCAGGCCCAGCAAAGCCTCGGCGGTGCGCTGGTCGTCTGGATGGCTCGATTCGATCAGCGTGATGGCGCGGGCCAGGGCGCGGCGTTCGCCGGCCAGCAAAGCCTGGGCCAGGCTGTGGGCCAGGCCGTCCGGGTCTTTCGAGCGCCGGGGAAGGGGGAAGGGAGCCGACATTGCCGGAATTGTAGCTGAAATCCCCGCCTGCCTGCCAGGGCGTGACGCGTAAATAGGCTATGCAGCGGGTTAATTCGAAGACTTGTCTTTTGCCGGGTTGCCTAATCCTAAGGTTGAAGTTAAGAATCAGACCGAACTCCCCCGGCATAAAAAAAGATCGACCTTTGTTGACCATGTTCCCTTTGCAGCGCGACCGGCGCGGGCAGGCGGCTCAGGATGTTGCACAAGTTGCGGCTGATCCGGTTGCAGAAGCTGTCGTCGCCACGCCGCCAGACCCGGCCGAAATGTCGGCGCGGATTGACGATTTGCGTCGCCGCTTTGATCAAGCCCGCTCGGTGCCATTGGAAGCGGTGCTGATCCTGGGCGATGCCGAACGGGTGGCGCGCGACCTTAAGGATGGCTGTTTGCGGCTGGGCCTGAGCCATGCCGCCGAGGCGCTCGGCCTGCTCGGCGCCAGCCTGCGCCGGGCGGAATTGCTCAATCCGGTGCATATGGACCTGCTGCAACTGGAGCTGGAGGCGGTGCGGGCGCTGTTCCGGCTTGATCCGCGTCCTCTGGCCGCCCATGCTGAGGAATTGCTGCGCACCCTGCGGCTGGCGGCGCGGCAACAATTCGAAAGTGATTGACGGCATCTGGCCGGGCGCAGAATCGGCTTGAAATCTGGCCGGGATGCCCGATGTTAGTGGTATGCCAATACGCCTGCCGGTTTTTCTGGCTGCCCTGTTGCTGCCGCTTTCGGCCCTGGCGAGCGATTCCGGGCTGCGCTCGGCTCAGCTTAGCTATGGCGTCTATGCCCTGGGTGGTCGCGCCTTCGATATTGAGCTGGAGGCCCGTGGCAATGCCGAGGGCATGCAAGTGGTGTCCGGTGTGCGCAGCACCGGCACCGCCAACCTGCTTTTGCGTTTCCGTATGGAAAGTGACCTGCGGCTGCGGCTTGATCCGGCTGGCCGGCTCAGCCCGCTGCGGTATGCCAGCCTGAGCGATGGCAGCTTTTCCCGCCGCAGCGTTGTGATGGTGTGGGGTGAGGATGGCTTGCCCAGCACGGTTATTGATCCACCGGCGGAGAATGACGACCGCGAGCCGGTGCTGCCGGAGCAGATTCGCAACACCTTTGATCCCACCACCGCCCTGCTGGCGCGGGTGCTGGCGCGGGACAGCGCCGCGCCCTGCACCGGCAGTGACCGGATTTTTGATGGCCGGCGGCGCTTCAACCTGCATTACGAAATGGTTGGCATGGAAAGCCTGCCGGCCAGCGAGCGCTCGGCCTATGCCGGGCCGGCACTGAAATGCCAGCTGCGTTTTGAGCCGATTGCCGGCTATACCCGCAAACACATGGAAAACACCCGCAAGCTTGAAAACGAAGTCACGGAAATGTGGCTCGCCCGGCTGCCGGGCCAGCCGGTCTGGCTGCCGGTGCGGCTGCGCACCACCTGGATGCTGGGTGAAGTTGGCGGCCATGTCACGGCAGCGCGGATCAATGACCGCATGGTGCTCAATCCGCTGCAAGAGGCGCCGCCACCGGCGCCGCCGGAAATCGCGCCGTGAGCCGGGCGATCAGCGTTTGAATAATCTTTCATCCCAGTTCAGGCTCTGAGGCGGGCCGGCTTCAACCTGGGCAAAATCCGCATGGTCTTGATTGAGCAGAATATTATAGTCGCCCTGCGCCGCCAGCGACGGCACATAAAGCGCCAGGCTGCGCCGGCTTTCATGCCAGGCATCGCCGAAGCTGCGCGCCACGCGGCAATCCATGTCATGCCAGCCCGGTAGGGCGGTTTCGTCCAGCCGCTCGATGCCGGCATGGCCGGGCAGGGTGATCTCGATCCAGGCATGGCTTGACGGCACGGCGCCAAAAGGCAGATGCACCAGCAATTCCAGCCGCGCCACCGCCAGCGAGGCGGCGGCATAGACAACGCGCCGGCCACGACTATTCCAGCGCCCGCCATGCAGATAGGCGCCGAAACCATCCAGCAAAGGATGCCGGCGGTCAGCGATTCGGTAGGCTTTCACGCCGGCAGGCCATAGAAGATGCGCCACAGGATGGCTTCCACTTCGCGGGCACCGATTTCGCTCAGGATGGCATCGGCCGGTTTGCTGCCGCCCAGTTCCGGCAGCGCGGCGCTCAGGAAATCCGGCACCATGGCCGGGCCGAGCACATGGCGCGCCACGGCCAGCACATGGGCGATGCGCACCGCCTTGTCACTTTCATCCGGGCTCAGGCGCCCGGCCTTGAGGCGGCGTTTCCAGGTTGTGGCCGGCAGAATCCGCTGTGGCTGGATGCCAAAGCCGGTGCCGAGCGCAGTGATGCTGCCGGTCGGCAGGCCCAGGCGGGCGGCCGCATCAAGCTGTTGCGCGGTGGTGATACTGTGGCGAAACACTGCCGCACCGCCCAGCACTTCCACGGTCTCGCGCAGGAATTCCATGTTCGCCTCCATATGGTCCAAATAATAAGTCCATATGGTTTGTATTGCAAGGCGGCTTGACAATGCCGGCCCAAGGCGGTTTATTCCGCCCGCTTTCCGGTTAGGGAAACTACCCCGGTCCGAGGATCGCCGTCCGTCCGCGAGTGTCGCGCACGGGCGCGTTTTTCGTTTGGCCGCAGCCCAGCCGGAACATCACAGGAGCTATCGGACACATGTTCGAGAATTTGAGCGGCAAACTCGGCCAGGTCTTCGACCGTCTGCGCAAGCGCGGTGCGTTGAGCGAGGCTGACGTGAACGAGGCGATGCGCGAAGTGCGCGTGGCCTTGCTCGAAGCCGACGTGGCGCTGCCGGTGGTGAAGAATTTTATCGACAATGTGAAGTCGAAGGCGGTTGGCCAGGAAGTGCTGCGTTCGGTGACCCCGGGCCAGATGGTCATCAAGATTGTCCATGACAGCCTGATCGAGATGCTGGGCGGGCGCAGCGATGCCCCGGGCGCCGAAACCAGCGAGATCGACCTTGCCGCCGTGGCCCCGGTGCCGATCCTGATGGTTGGTTTGCAGGGTTCGGGCAAAACCACCAGCACGGCCAAGATCGCGCTGCGGCTGACGCAGAAAGACCGCAAGAAGGTGCTGATGGCGTCGTTGGACGTGCATCGCCCGGCGGCGCAGGAGCAGCTCAAGATTCTCGGCGAGCAGACCGGCGTGGCCTGCCTGCCGATCGTGCCCGGCCAGATGCCGGTGGAGATCGCCAAGCGTGCGCTGCAAGCCGCCAAGCTCGGCGGCTATGACGTGCTGATGCTGGATACTGCCGGCCGCCTGCATGTTGATGAAGCGCTGATGCTGGAAGTGGCGGCCGTGCGCGATGCGACGCAGCCGCATGAAGTGCTGCTGGTGGCCGACAGTCTGACCGGCCAGGATGCCGTCAATGTCGCCAAAAGCTTCAATGACCGCCTGGGCGTCACCGGCATCGTGCTGACCCGGGTGGACGGCGATGGCCGTGGTGGTGCTGCGCTTTCGATGCGCGCGGTCACCGGCAAGCCGATCAAGCTGATCGGCGTCGGCGAAAAGCTGGATGCCATCGAGCCGTTCCATCCGCAGCGTATCGCGCAGCGTATTCTCGGCATGGGCGACATCGTGTCGCTGGTCGAGAAGGCCGCCGAGACGATTGAGAAGGAAGAGGCCGAGCGGCTGGCGGCCCGGGTGCAGAAGGGCCAGTTTGATCTCAACGACATGGCCTCGCAGCTCAAGCAGCTGCGCAAGATGGGCGGCATGTCGAGCGTGATGGACATGCTGCCGGGTGTTGGCAAGATCAAGCAGCAGATGGCCGGCGCCAATGTCGACGAGCGCATGCTCAAGCGGCAGGAGGCGATCATCGCCTCCATGACCCGCGAGGAGCGCAAGAATCCCAAGGTGATCCATGCTTCGCGCAAGAAGCGGATTGCTGCCGGTTCCGGCACCTCGGTGCAGGATGTGAACAAGCTGCTGAAGCAGCATCTGCAAATGGCCGACATGATGAAACGCATGTCGAAGCTGGGGCAGAAGGGCTTCATGCGGTCGATGATGGGTGCCATGGGCGGCTTGCCCGGCATGCCGAAGTAGATTTTTCAGTTTCGCGTTATCACTGGTTCGAAGAAAGGAAAACCATGTCCGTCAAGATCCGCATGACCCGCGGTGGTGCCAAGAAGCGCCCCTATTTCCGCATTGTGGTGGCCGATTCGCGCAGCCCGCGCGATGGCCGCTTCATCGAGCGGGTCGGCACCTATGACCCCAAGCTGGCCGACAAGGACAAGCGCGTGAACCTGGTCGCCGACCGCGTGCAGCATTGGCTGGGCGTCGGCGCGCAGCCGACCGATCGCGTGGCCCGCTTCTGCGATGCGGCAGGCCTGCTCAAGCGCGAGGCGCGCAACAATCCGGAAAAGGCCGTGCCGGGCAAGAAGGCCACCGAGCGTGCCGAGGCCAAGGCCAAGGCCGCCGCTGCTGCCGAAGGCGCTGCCGAGTAAGCCATGGCCGAAGCTGGCAGCCGATCGCTTCGGCTGCCAGCTCTGTTTGCCACCAGATCGGTTCTCAAGCATTGTGATGATGCCTGATCGATTCGAAGGAGCTGCCCTTGCGCGACAGAAAGTCCCTCGGACCACAGCAGTGGTCGGAAGAAGTTCTGAATGCAGCTGCTCTCAAGAAGGAAGATAACCATCATCGGCAGGTGGACAGGATCATCGTCGACAAGTGGCACGACAATATCGAGGCGTCTGCGGCTACTGACCCGGTGGTGATACGGCAGATTTTCGACAAGTGACGCCAGCTTGATCTTGAGTTAAACCGTCGCCGCAGACAGCTGAAGTTCTGTGCTATGCGGCGGAGTCAAGGTTGAGCGAGATCGATCGTTATGACGAGGAACTTCGATACCTCTTGCATGTCCGCGATCGTTTCCCGGCCGCGCTGGCAGGGGCGGCAGAGGCCTATGAGCCGCCCGACATGCTCACGCTCGTATTGGTCGCCGACGTCTATTTCCGGTTGAATGCGTCCTACATGCAGGCCCGGCGGTTGGCCCACGGCCATTGGAGCCGGATGGAAAAGGTCGCGGCGCTCTCGACCCTCTCGGTCATGCTGGTCCGGCCGATTCAGACGGATCCCGGGGTCAGCGACCACTTCTATTTCAACCCGTTGTTTGCCCTGTCCTGCGGTTTTAACCGTTTGGGGGCGCGCTTCATCGACCTCGACCCGCGGACCATCCGGCGCATGGCCGGCTGGCTGGACAAGTTCCGGGTGGCGTCGTCAGATTATGCCCTCGACGTGCTGTTCGCAGCGCGGTCGGGAACACCCGATGCGTCCTTTCCGCTACGGGAAGAAGATGCCCCGCTGCCACTGCGCCACAACGAATTGTTTGACATTGACCTCATGGTGTCCTTCTACGACGTGCTGAAACGTTTCGTTGATCGCGTGCGTCCCGGGTGAATCGATTGTCTAGTTCGCGGAACAAACTGCTCATGGGTCGCATCGGTGCGGCCCATGGCATCAAGGGCGAGGTGCGCGTCCAGTCCTACACCGAGGACCCGCTGGCCATCATGGACTACGGGCCCCTCGAGACCAATCGTGCTGGGCTGGTCATCGAAATCCTCGAAGCCCGCACCACCACCAATGTGCTGGTGGCGCGGCTCAAGGGCGTGGCCGACCGCAACGCGGCCGAGCGGCTCAACGGCGTCGAGCTCTATGCCGACCGCGATCTCCTGCCCGAGATCGAGGATGAGGATGATTTCTACCATGCCGACCTGATCGGGCTCGCTGCCCGGCTGGAAGACGGCACCGTCATGGGCCAGATCGTTGCCGTTCCCAATTTCGGCGCCGGCGACCTGCTCGAACTGCGCGGGCCCGACAGCGGGGAAACCCGCTTCATCCCCTTCACCCGGCTGGCCGTGCCCGAGGTCAATCTGGCGGGTGGCTATGTCGTGGTGGTGCCGCCGGTGGAAATCGAGGCCGAGGATGCGCCCGAGGCGGATGAAGACGACGCGCCATGAGCTGGCGCGCCGATGTCATCACGCTGTTCCCAGACCTGTTTCCCGGCCCGCTCGGTGCCTCGGTCATCGGCCGCGGCATGGCCGAGGGCGCCTGGTCGCTGCGGGCCACGCAGCTGCGGTCCTTTGCCACCGACCGGCATCACACCGTCGATGACACGCCGGCCGGCGGCGGNNCAGCCCGCGCGATGGCCGCTTCATTGAGAAGATCGGTTCCTACGATCCGATGCTGCCGAAGGATCGCGAGCGTGTGCAGCTCGATGTTGAGCGCTGCAAGCATTGGCTCAGCCAGGGCGCCCAGCCGTCTGACCGCGTGGCGCGTTTCTTCGCCCAGGCCGGCCTGATGCAGTGGGAGCATGGCAACAACCCGGACAAGGCGAAGCCGAAGGCCAAGGCGCAGGAGCGTATCAAGGCCGAAGCGCAGAAGGCCGCCGAGATCGCTGCCGCCGCCGCTGCCGAGAATGCCGGCTAAGGCTGGATCGGCAGCAGGTTGACCAGCAAGCATGGCTGACAAGGTCTGTCTCGGCATGATCACCACCGCGCATGGCATCAAGGGCGAAGTGAGGGTGCGAGCCTTCACCGCCGATCCGCGCGCGTTGTGTGATTATGGCCCGCTGACCGACGAGCGTGGCCGTGTGCTGAAACTGAAGCTGCGCGGGCAGCCGAAGGGCGAGATGATGGTGGCCGCCATCGAGGGCATTGCCGACCGCAATGCCGCCGAGGCGATGCGCAACACCCGGCTCTTTGTTGACCGCGCGGCTTTGCCGAAGCCGAATGAGAGCGAATTCTACCATGCCGATCTGATCGGCCTGCGCGCCGAAACACCGGAAGCGGTGGTGCTTGGCGCCGTGGTGGGGTTGCAGAATTTTGGTGCCGGCGACCTGCTGGAAGTGATGCCGGTGGGCAAGTCGGCCAACCGAGACATCGTGTTTGTGTCTTTCAGTTCCGATTCGGTGCCTGAGGTGGATATCCCGGGCGGCCGTCTGGTGGTGGCGCCGGGCTTCTGGCTCGGCGATGCCGATGGCGTTAAGCCGGATGACGGGCTGGAGGAAGAGGAGCGCGGGAGCACATTGTGAACATGGCAGTTGACCTGGCCTGGACGGCGCGGGTGCTGACCCTGTTCCCGGCGATGTTTCCGGGTCCGCTAGGCCAAAGTCTGGCCGGGCGGGCTTTGCAGCGTGGTTTGTGGCGTTTGCAGGCGGTGGACATTCGCGATTTCGCACGCGATAAACACCGCTCCGTGGATGACACCCCCTGCGGTGGCGGGCCTGGCATGGTGATGCGGGCAGACGTGCTGGCGGCGGCGGTGGATGATGCGATGCAGACGCTGCCCGGCAAGCCGGTGATCTATTTTTCGCCGCGTGGGCGGAAGCTGGATCAGGCTTTGGTGCAGGATTTGCGGCAGGCCGGCGGTGCCATCCTGCTCTGCGGCCGGTTTGAGGGCATCGACGAGCGTCTGCTCGAAGCCCGGCCGATAACCGAGGTCAGCCTCGGCGATTTTGTGCTGTCAGGCGGCGAAGTGGCCGCCCTGGCGCTGATGGATGCGGTGGTGCGGCTGCTGCCCGGTGTGATGGGCGAGCTGGCTTCGGCCACCGAGGAGAGTTTTTCGGCCGGTCTGCTGGAATATCCCCAGTATACGCGGCCGGTGGAGTGGGAGGGCCGCAGCGTGCCGGATGTGCTGCTGTCGGGCCACCACGAGAAGATCGCAGCCTGGCGGCGTGCGATGGCGGAACAGATCACCGCCCAGCGTCGCCCGGATCTGTGGGAGAGCTATCGCCAGGGCCGCCCCAAAGGCCGTGGCGGTGATAGTTGAACGACAGGTAGAGAAGAAAGGCTTTTGCCATGAACATTTTGCAGCAGCTTGAAAAAGAGCAGGCCGACGCCTTGGCAGCGGCGCGCGCGGTGCCGGAATTCGGCCCCGGCGACACGCTTCGCATCAATGTGAAGGTTTCCGAAGGTGGCCGCGAGCGTGTGCAGGCCTACGAAGGCGTTTGCATCGCGCGCTCCAATCGCGGCGTGAATTCCAGCTTCACCGTGCGCAAGATTTCGTATGGCGAAGGCGTTGAGCGTATCTTCCCGCTCTATTCGCCGCGCATCGAATCGATCGTGGTGGTGCGCCGTGGCGATGTGCGCCGCGCCAAGCTGTATTACCTGCGTGGCCGCACCGGCAAGTCGGCCCGTATCACCGAGAAGCGCTACGAAGCGCCGGAAGCCGCCAAGGCCTGATTTTTCTGTTTTGCTGATCGGCCAGGCCCGGATGGGCCTGGCCGGCCATGCAGACGTTTTGTTTTGATCTGCCGCTGTGCCTGCACGCGGCAGCTTTGCCGTGATTCCGGCAGGGCATGAGCCGGGCGGTTTGCCGCGCAACATCTTCTCAACAGCACGGGTTGATTACCCGGCGATACGAATTGCAAGCTTGGTTTCCTGCCGAGGCGTAGTTTGCACTTGCAAGCGTGTATAATCTCAGGTTGTTCGCATTAGCGAAAATTCACAGCCGTTAGTTATAAATAACTGTCCTGCAGGTGAGTTGGCCGCGATGATTGAGCAAGGTGAGGTTGAGGAGCGGTTATGAGCTTCATGTTCAAGCATATCGCAGTGATGAATCTGGCTTTCTGGTCTGAGATCGGTTCCAGGCTGAATCCATTGCAGTTACGGCGTCGTGGTGCGGCCGATCCGGCCAGCGCCGCCCGCCTGCAATGGCTGGATGAGCAGGCTGTGCTGGATGATCCGATGCTGGATCGTCTGGCGCGGTATTGGCGTCAGGCGCGCCAGGGCAAGGCATTGCCGCCGGTTTCGGCCATTGATCCCTTTGCGCTGCGTTTTGCACTGGGCCATATGGTGGTGGTGGAGCCGAGCCGCGACAGCGTTGAATTCCAGGTGCGGCTCTATGGCAGCAAACTGGCCTATCGCAACGGCTATGATCTGACCGGCAAGCAACTGCGTGATATTCCCGATGTGGAAACCCGCCGCGCCACCGAACAGGCGGCGGCGCGGGTTTTGTTCGGCATGCAACCGATGCTGATGCAGCGGCATCGGTTGCTTGCAGGCGAGATGGTGGATTATGCCGCCCTGCTGCTGCCATTTGGCGATGGCACGCCCAGCCGCATCATTATCGCGCTCAGCTACCCTGATCGCCATGATGGGTCGGCATTTGAGGGCGACCGGCTGTAGCGCTTGTAAACCACACCCGCTCCGGTATCTATGGCGGCCTGTCATCCGGAGAGAAAACCATGCCGCAATTCACCTTCTATTTCGCCCCCGGCGCCTGTTCGCTGGCCAGCCATATCGCGCTGGAAGAAGCCGGCGTGGCCTTCGAGCCGAAGCCGGTCGCGCTGCGCAAGGGCGAGCAGATGGCGCCGGAATATCTGGCGCTCAACCCCAAGGGCAAGGTGCCGCTTTTGCTGGTGGATGGCAAACCGCTGACCGAGAATGTTGCCATCATCAACTATCTCGCCAAGCTGTATCCGGCTGCCGGCCTGCTGCCGAGTAATGATGCGCTGGCCGAGGCCGAAGCCTTGTCGCTGCTGGCCTATTGCAGCGCCGGCCTGCATCCGGTGATGAGCCGCTTTTTCGGCCCGCAGCGTTTTTGCGATCTGCCAGATGCCACGGCCAATGTGGTGAAGCTGGCCAGCGAGGCCAATGCGAAGAATTTTGCCATCATCGACAAGATGCTGGCCGGCAAGGACTTCATCCTCGGCACATATTCCGCCGTGGATGGCTATCTGTTGGTCTTCTGGCGTTGGGCGCAATACCACAAGCTCGATCTGACGGCCTTCCCACATTATGCCGCCCTGGTGGAGCGCGTGATGCAGCGCCCGGCGGTGCAGCGCGTGCTGGCACGCGAACAGGAAGCCCAGGCTGCCATCGCCTGAACGGTCGGCAGCACTTGCTCACGCGAGCGTGATGAGCGGCGGGTTCTTATCCACCGCAAATTCTTTTCAGCAGTAAGCCGGGTTGGGGTAGCGTAAACAGGCCGCCCCAACTTGTCGCTAAACCAAAGAAAAGGATGTCTTATGGCTCTTGTTGAAAAATTCGGCCCGCTGCTGGGTCGTGTGCTGATGGCGCTGTTGTTTGTGCCGGCCGGGATCAGCAAACTCACCGGCTTTGCCGGCACGGTCGGCTATATCAAGTCGGTTGGCCTGCCGCTGCCGGAAGTCGGCGCCGCCATTGCGGTGATCGTTGAATTGGGCGTCGGCCTGGCCCTGCTGGTTGGCTACAAGGCACGTTATGCCGCGCTGGTGCTGGCATTGTTCACCGTTGCTGCTGCCATCGGCTTCCATAATTTCTGGGCCATGGAAGAAGCCAAGGTGATGATCAACCGCATCCAGTTCTTCAAGAACCTGTCCATTGCCGGCGGCCTGCTGTTCATCGCCGCCTATGGCGCCGGGCCGTTTGCGCTGGATAACAAAGCCAAGGATTGAGTTCTGGCAGCCGGCCGGCGGTGTTATACTGCCGGCCGGATCGACCTGGAACCGCGCGATGACCTATCACAGCGACTTCTATGCTTGGACCCGCGAACAGGCCCGCCTGCTGCGCGAGCGCCAGCTTGGCGACAACCGCCTCGACCTCGACCATATCGCCGAAGAGATCGAAGACATGGGCAAGAGCGAATTGCGCGCGGTCGAGCGCTTTATCGTCAATATCATGGTGCATCTGGTCAAGCTGGCCTATTCCGCCAATATCTCGGCGCAGCGCAGTTGGAACGCAGAAATTGCCGCCTTCCATGCCGAATTGCAGGATTTGTATTCCACGTCGATGCGGCAGAATATCGATCTTGCCAAGCTGTGGCGGCGCCACAAGCTGGAAGCCGAGCGGGCTTTCGCGGCCTATGACGAGGCCCTGCCGGCGCTGCCCGAAACCTGCCCCTACGGACTGGATGATTTCCTGGCCCCGGCGCTGGATGTGCCGGCATTGGTGGCGCGGCTGGGTTAATCCGCCAGCCGCACCGGCTGGCCATGCGGCGTATGGGCATAGGCTGTGGCCCAGGCATCGCGCATGGCGCTTAATTCCTCAGGCGTGACCAGACCTTTCCGTGCCAGTAAATTTTGCAGTGCCGCCAGCCAGCGTTCGTAATAGGCACCGCCGTCATTCGGGCCACAATCGGCGCGCTGGGCGCTCAATTCGCCGCCCAAAGCCTCGGCCCATTCGCTCCAGGCAAAGGCGCCGGCTTCATGCAGCCGCAGCACCATGGCAAAAGCCTCGGCCTGCCAGGGTTCGGCAAAAACCGGGCCGCCTTCGGCATCGCGCGGCAGCGGCCCGAGCTGGCCGAGCTTCAGATCATGCGGCTTCAAGATGCGCATCCCACAGATCGGCGCGGATTTCGCCGGCATAGCGCGCCGCCGGCCCCCACACCTCGGCCACATCGAACACCACGTTATAGAGCTGCTGTGGGTCTTCGCCGTTGCAATGCGCATTGCTGTCGGCAAAAACATGCAGGCCATGATCCAGACCGATAATGCCGATCTTACCGCGCAGATAGCGCGGCAGCCGGGTATGGCCGGCCGGATGATGGTTCAGCGCCCGCACGCGCTGGCCGATCTGGAAACGCCCGGGCTTGCCGCTCGACCGTTCGGTCGGGCCGCCGCGCGCCAGGATGCCCGGCACCTGTTCGGGCCGCACTGCCGCCACCTTGGCCGGCGCACCATTCGGGATGCCGCTGGCCAGTTCCTCGGCGCTCAGCAGGCCGCGCTGCACCAGCAGGGTTTCCAGTCCGGTCAGCCAGCGTTCGTAATAAGTCTCGCGGATATAGGTGCGCGCCGGGCTGGCTTCGCGGGCATGGCGCGAGGCATCGATATTCCATTGCCCCAGGCTGCCGGTGGCCAGCGTGATGGCCAGGGCGCGCTTTTCCCAGGCGCCATGAAAGATCGGCTCATTTGGTTCCAGCGGCAGCGGGCCAAAGCCTTCCATGCCGCCCATGTCATGCACACTATTCATGCCGCATTCCCCACGTTAGCCGGCCGGGCCAGACCGGTGCCGATCATGCTGTCGCGCGTCACCAATTCGGCCAGTTGCGCTTCGCTCCAGCCCTCGGTGCCGGCCGGCCGCTCCGGGATCACCAGGTAGCGGATTTCAGCGGTGGAATCCCACACGGTTATCTGCTTGTCCGCGGGCAATGTCAGATCAAACTCGGCCAGCACGGCACGCGGATCAAGCACGGCACGGGCGCGGTAGGAATCTGATTTGTACCAGACCGGCGGCAGCCCCAGCACACTCCACGGATAACAGGAGCATAACGTGCAGACCACCAGGTTATGCTTGTCCGGCGTATTCTCCACAATCACCATATGCTCGCCCTGGCGGCCGGTATAACCCAGTTCGGCAATCGCCTGGGTGGCATCCTGGCGCAGCCGGGCCAGATAGGCCGGGTCGCTCCAGGCCTTGGCCACCACATGGGCGCCGTTGCGCGGCCCCACCTTGGTCTCGTAGGTGTCGATATACACCTCCAGCGCCGCCGGATCGACCAGGCCCTTGCGGGTCAGCAAGGTTTCCAGCGCCTTCACCCGCAAGGCGGGATCGGATGGCACATCGCTATGGTCATGATGATGATCGTGGTCGTGGCTCATGCGGCAATCTCGCTTAGCAAATCGGGCAGGCGGTGGATGATCTTGTCGGGTCGTATCGTGCTGTCTGCGGGCAGGCCCTGTCCATAGGCATCGCACCAGATACCGCGCATGCCCAGGCGCTGCGGCACTTCCACTTCCCATTCCAGATTATCGCCGATCATCCATGTTTTCCCGGCCGTCACGTCCAGGCTTTCCAGGGCATGGCGATAGGCGCGTTCCTCGGGCTTGCCGAAGCCGGCCTCGCCCTCGATCTGGATATGGTCAAACCAGCGCAGCAGGTCAAACCGCTCCACCTTGGCGCGCTGGGTATGGGCGGCGCCATTGGTGATCAGGGCCAGTTTCACCCCGGCCTGGCGCAGCTGATCCAGCGTCTCCACGGTGCCGGGAAACAGATGCATCCGTTCGCGGCGATAGCTGGTATAGCGGTCGGCGATGGCAGCGGCCAGGCCGGCATCAGGCACGGCATGGCCGGCCTCGGCCAGTTCGGCCAGCGCACCGGCCACAATGCGGCGGCGCGCTTCCTCCAGATTGAGCCGCCAATGCTTGTGCATGTCGCGGTCGCTCCAGAAGCGGCGGCCAAAACCGCTCACCGCATCGGCCAGCGCCGCCGCCGGCAGGCCGCTCAAGGCGGTGTCGAATTCCGCCGCCACCACCTTCCAGGCTTTTTCCGGCTCGCCATAGGCCGAGAGGATGGTGTCGTCCATATCCAGCAGGATCGCTTCGGGCAGGGTATGTAGACTCACTGGCTCACTTCCTCGATCAGCCATTCGCGCAGCAGTTTGATCCGTGCCGCCTCGGCCATATGCTCCAGGCAGACCAGCCAATAAGCGCCGCGCACCGGCAGGGTCTTGTCAAACAATTGCACCAGCCGGCCGGCCTTGATTTCCTCGGCCACAAAGGCCGGGTCCATCACCGCCACGCCCATGCCCTGCACGGCGGCCTGGATGGTGAAGCTGCGGGTTTCAAAAACCGTGCCTACCGTGGGATCCACCTCGGTCACGCCCATGGCGATCAGCCAGATGCGCCAATGCTCAAAGCGGTTCTGCGAATGCAGCAGCTTGTGGCCCACCAGATCGGCCGGCTTATGAATGCTGCGGGCCAGGTCCGGGTGGCACACCACAGTCAGTTCCTCGGCAAACAGCCTGGTGGCATGCAGGCCGGGCCAGTCGCCATTGCCATAGCGGATGGCGCAATCCAGGCCCTCGCGCTCCAGGTCCACCGGTTTCATCGAGGTGGTGATGCGCACATCGATATCCGGATGGCGGGCCTGGAAACGCGGCAGGCGCGGGATGAACCAGCGCATTGCCACGGTGGAGAACATGCTGATGGTGAGCGGGCCTTCGCCACGCCGCGCTTCCAGCCGGGCCAGGGCATGCGCCAGATGGTCAAAGCCCTGCTGCACATCGGGCAGGATCAGCTGGCCTTCGGGCGATAGCACCAGGCCCTTACGGGTGCGGTTGAACAGCGGCACACCCAGCAATTCCTCCAATTGGCGAATCTGGTGGCTGATTGCCGACAGCGTGACCGACAATTCCTCGGCGGCGGCGGTGAAATTCAGGTGGCGGCCGGCAGCCTCAAAGGCCTTCAGCGCATTGAGCGGCAGCAGGCGCCGGCTGGCGACGCCGGCCGAGGGCGGCGCAGGCATATCCTTGGGGCTGCTGGCTGGGTTTGCGGCGGGCATGAGTTTTCCTCGTTTCCAGCTTGATCTTAATTCGACCCAATCGGCGCGGAAAGCCCTTGCGGTGCCGGCTTTCCTCCAGTTCAATCCCCGGCCATCACAGGGAGCGGGCAGAGGCCCGGCCCTGGAGGAAACGTACGCCCCACAAAACGGACGGATAAGTCATGACCGCGCCCCGCACGCTTTACGATAAAATCTGGGATAGCCACCTGGTTGCCGAAGACCTGATCTATATCGATCTGCATCTGGTGCATGAAGTGACCAGCCCGCAGGCTTTTGCCGGCCTGCGTGCCGCCGGCCGCAAGGTGCGGCGCCCGGATGCCACCGTGGCGGTGCCGGATCATAACGTGCCGACCACGCCGGATCGCCTCAAGGGCATCATCGCCGACGAGGAATCGCGCATCCAGGTCGAGACTTTGGACAAGAATGCCCGCGAATTCGGCGTCGTCTATTACCCGATGAACGATATCAACCAGGGCATCGTGCATATCGTCGGCCCCGAGCAGGGTTTCACCCAGCCGGGCATGACCATTGTGTGCGGCGATAGCCACACCGCCACCCATGGCGCTTTCGGCAGCCTGGCCTTCGGCATCGGCACCTCGGAAGTGGAGCATGTGCTGGCGACGCAGACCCTGCAACAGAAGCATGCCAAGAACATGCGCATCGATGTGGATGGCCAGCTTGGCCCGGGCGTGACGGCGAAGGACATCATCCTGGCGGTGATCGGCCGCATCGGCACTGCCGGCGGCACCGGCTATGTGATGGAATATACCGGCAGCGCGATCCGTGGCCTGTCGATGGAAGGCCGCATGACGGTGTGCAACATGTCGATTGAGGCGGGCGCTCGCGCCGGCCTGATCGCGCCGGATGAGACCACCTTTGAGTATCTCAAGGGCCGCCCGCATGCGCCGAAGGGCGCCGCCTGGGAACAGGCCCTGGCCTGGTGGAAGACGCTGCCTTCCGACGAAGGCGCCAAGTATGACACCGAAGTATTCCTCAAGGCCGAGGATATTGTGCCGCATGTCACCTGGGGCACCAGCCCGCAGGATGTGGCGCCGATCACCGGCGTGGTGCCCAATCCGGCCGAAGTGGCTGATGAAGCCAAGCGCGCCGCCCTGGTGCGGGCGCTGGATTACATGGGCCTGAAGCCGGGTGAAAAGCTGGATAGCCTGCCGGTGCAGCGGGTTTTCATCGGCTCCTGCACCAATGGCCGCATCGAGGATCTGCGCGCCGCCGCCGCCGTCGCCAAGGGCCGCAAGGTGGCCCAGGGTGTGCAGGCCATGGTGGTGCCGGGTTCCGGCCTGGTGAAACATCAGGCCGAGGAAGAGGGCTTGGACAAGGTGTTCCTGGAAGCCGGCTTTGAATGGCGCGAACCGGGCTGCTCGATGTGCCTGGCGATGAATGCTGACCGGCTTAACCCGGGCGAGCGCTGCGCCTCAACCTCGAACCGCAATTTTGAAGGCCGCCAGGGTCCGCGTGGCCGCACCCATCTGATGAGTCCGGCAATGGCCGTGGCGGCGGCCGTCACCGGCAAGCTCGCCGACGTGCGCAGCCTCTGAGGGAGAGAACATCATGGACAAGTTCACCACCCTGACCGCCGTGGCAGCGCCGCTGCCGATGCTCAATGTTGATACCGACATGATCATCCCGAAGCAGTTCCTCAAGACAGTGGAGCGCACCGGCCTGGCGCGCGGCCTGTTTTTTGAATTGCGCGAGGATGCCGAAGGCACCAAGAATCCCGATTTCTTCATGAATCAGGCGCAATACCAGGGCGCGCAGATTCTGGTGGCCGGCGATAATTTCGGCTGCGGTTCCAGCCGCGAACATGCCCCTTGGGCGTTGCTCGATTACGGCATCCGCTGCGTCATCTCCACCAGCTTCGCCGACATCTTCTACAATAACTGCTTCCAGAACGGCATTCTGCCGATCAAGCTGCCGCAGGAAGATGTGGACAAGCTGATGGATGATGCCAAGCGCGGCCAGAATGCCCGCGTCACGGTTGACCTGGATCGCCAGGAAATCACCGGCCCGGATGGCGGCGTGATCAAGTTTGAGATCGATGCCTTCAAGAAGCATTGCCTGCTCAACGGCCTCGACAATATCGGCCTGACGCTGGAGAAGAAAACCAGCATCGACGATTACGAGACCCGCCAGCGCGCCAGCCAGCCCTGGCGCTATGCCCAGGCCGGCCGCACCGCCTGAACTGCCACCCTCGTCATGCGCGGACTTGATCCGCGCATCTCTGAGACCCCCGGGTCAAGCCCGGGGGTGACGAGTGATGAACCACTTCAAGAAAAGGAACCCCCATGTCTGCCAATCGTACCATGCTGATGCTGCCCGGTGACGGGATTGGTCCCGAAGTGATGGGCGAAGTGCGCCGCGTCATCGAATGGATGGACAAGCGCCGCCATGTCTCGTTCAACGTGAAGCAGGACCTGGTCGGCGGCAGCGCCTATGAGAAGCATGGCACGCCGCTGGCCGACAGCACGATGCAGGCGGCGCTGGATGCCGGCTGCGTGCTGCTGGGCGCCGTGGGCGGTCCGCAATGGGATAACCTGTCCTTCGACAAGAAGCCGGAGCGTGGCCTGCTGCGTCTGCGCAAGGAGATGGACCTGTTCGCCAATCTGCGTCCGGCCAAGTGTTTTGACGCCCTGGTGGAAGCCAGCACACTGCGGCCCGAGATCGTGCAGGGCCTGGATATCATGATTGTGCGCGAATTGACCGGCGGCGTCTATTTCGGCCAGCCGCGCGGCATCGAGACTTTGCCCAATGGCGAACGTCGCGGCATCAATACCCAGGTTTACACCACCAGCGAAATCCGCCGTGTTGCCGCCGTGGCCTTTGAACTGGCGCGCAAGCGCAACAACAAGGTCACCTCGCTGGAAAAGGCCAATGTGATGGAATCCGGCGTGCTGTGGCGCGAGGAAGTCACCAAGCTGCATGGCGAAAGTTTCCAGGATGTGCAGCTTGAGCATATGTATGCCGATAACGGCGCCATGCAGCTGGTGCGCAATCCGAAGCAGTTTGACGTGATGGTGACCGACAATCTGTTTGGCGATATCCTGTCCGACGAAGCCTCGATGCTCACCGGTTCGCTCGGCATGCTGCCATCTGCTTCCCTGGGTGCGGCTGACCCGGTGACCGGCCGCCGCTTTGCGCTCTACGAGCCGGTGCATGGCTCGGCGCCGGATATTGCCGGCAAGGGCGTGGCCAATCCGATTGCCGCGCTACTGTCGCTCGCCATGGCGCTGCGCTATTCATTTGATCTCGGCGAGGATGCCGATCTGATGGAAGCGGCGGCGGAGAATGTGCTCAAGGCCGGTATCCGCACCGGCGACCTGCTCGGCGGCCATACCAAGGTTGGCACCACCGGCATGGGCGATGCGCTGCTGAAGGAACTGGACAAGCTGGCGGCGTAAGCCTGGAACGGCTATACTCGCTTTAATCTGGATATGGGTGGGGGATTGTATGACCACGATGAAACTGATTGGCCGCAATCTCTCGCCCTATACCCGCCGCATCGCCATTGCGCTCACCCTGCTGGATATCCCGCATGAGCGGGAATATCTCTCGGTCACCACCAATCCGCAGCGTGGCCTGGAGGTCAATCCGGTCGGCCGTGTGCCGGCCTTGCAGCTTTCAGATAACGAAACCCTGGTCGAATCCGGCGCCATCCTGGATTACCTGATGGAACTGGCCGGGCCAAAAAGCCTGGTGCCACCCCGCGGCAAGGCGCGGCGCGATTGTTTGCGCCTGATGGCGGTGGCCTGCGGTGTGCTCGATAAGGCCGTGGCGGCGATCTACGAACTGCGGCGCCGGCCAGCCGAGAAGGTGCACGAACCCTGGCGCCAGATGCTGCTGAGCCAGGCCACCGGCGGGCTGGTGGCGCTGGAAGCCGTGTCGCCGCAGCCCTGGCTACAGGGCGAGCATTTTTCCATGGCCGATATCACCGCCGCCGTCACGGTCAGTTTCCTGCGCGTCATGCTGCCGGAATTGCTGCCGCCGGGCGTCTATCCCAATCTGGAAGCGCTCACCACCGCCTGCGAGGCGTTGCCGGCCTTCAAGGCGCATCCGCTCGAAACCCCCTGAGAAGCCTATTCGCCCGTCAGGGTGAAATGCCGCAGCATGCTGACCTGGCCATTCCGGATCGCCAGCAGATGCAAGGCGTCTATGCGGCCGCGCGCCGGCGGCATCACATCCTCGCCAAACTGCCGCAGGAAAGCCTTGGCGGAATAAACCGCGCCGAAACGCGATAGCGTCACATGCGGATCAAACTCGCCTTCCTGCGGCAATTGCGCCCGCATCTCGTTCAGCACCCAGGCGCTGCTGGCATCGGGATGCAGGTAGACCAGATTGGGATATTTGCCGCCGCGCGGGTCGCTATACCAGCTCAGGCGGTCGCAGGCGATGTCAAACGGCGCAAAGCTGGCGGCCAGGATGGCAGCCGCCGCCGCCACCGTGGCCTCGCTCAGGCTTTCGGTGGGGAAAACCAGCGTCACATGCGCCGCCACCATGCCATGTTGCGGATCATGTGTGCGGCGGATCGCGTCGATCCAGCTCGCCGCACCTTCCTCCCAAATCGGGATGGCGATCAGGGCAATGCTCATGGCCGGCCATAATGCATGATGCCAAGTCTAAGCCTTCCACCGCCGGGCTGTCATCCGTTAGCTTTGGCGGATGGAATACACCCTGCTGCTTGCCACTTTTCTTGCCGGTGCCGCCTATGTGCTGATGCCCGGCCCGGCTTTTCTCGCCTTGCTCGGCATCGTCGCCGGCCAGGGCCGCCGTGCCGGGCTGAATTTTGTCGGCGGCCATCTGGCCGGCGATATTGTCTGGGCCAGCCTGGCGCTCACCGCCATTGTCGGCTCGGCCTCGCTCGGCCGGCTGGCCTTTGACCTGCTCGGCCTGGTCTGCGGCATCTATCTGTTTTGGCTTGGCTGGAAAGCCTTGCGCGCCAAGGCTACCGAAGATGGCGGCACCGACCAGCGTGTTGATCGCCCGGTGCTGCGCGGCGTTGCCTTCGGCCTCACCAATCCAAAAGGCTATCCGGTCAGTGTGGCGATGTTCACGGCCTTGCTGGCCAGCCAATCGGCGCAACTCACCTGGGCCAACCTGCCGCCCCTGCTCGGCGCCGCCTTTATCGGCTTCATCGCCGCCGACCTGCTGCTGATCGCCATTATCGGCCTGCCGCCGGTGCGCCGGCTGTATCGCCGCCACGCCCTGCTGATCACCCGCGCCACCGGGCTGATGTTCATCGGCTTCTCATTGCAGGCTTTGTGGCAGGCCGGCGGCGGGCTGTTATTCCGCCGCAGCTAATCAGCCGGCTTTCAGCGCCGCCTCGATCAGCGCCAGGCGGTCATTGCCAAAATACATGTCATGCCCATCGACAAAGATGGTGGGCGAGCCGAAGCCGCCGCGTGAGATCACTTCATCGGTATTGGCCTTTAATTCGGCCTTGATCTCGGCATCATTCACTGCCTGCTGCAAGCCGGCCTGGTCCAGCCCGGCGCGCTGGCAGGCCTCGGCCAGCACAATTTCCTGGCTGATATCCTTGTCCTCGCCCCAGTAAAGCTCAAAACAGGCGCGCGCCAGCGCGGTCTGCTTGCTCATCGCTTCGGCCCAGATGCAGGCGCGCATCGCCTTCACGCTGTTGACCGGAAACACGCTGGGCGGAAACTTGATCTTCAGCCCGGCCAGCCGCGCCCAATCCTGCAAATCCTTCAGCATGTAATTCGCCTTGGCCGGCACCGGATTCTCGCGCATGGCATAGACACTGGGATTGACCGCGTTGAACACGCCGCCGACCAGGATCGGCTTCCATTCAATTGGCTCGCCCAGCGCTTGAGCCATCGGTTGCAGATTGTGAAAGGCCAGATAGGTCCAGGGGCTGGATACGTCGTAGAAAACTTCCAGGCGGGCCATGGTTTTGCTCCGGGTCAGGCGGCAGGCATAAGGATGAAGCCGGCGCGCGGGAAATGCACATGCACCAGGCCGCATTCCGGCGCTTCGCGGCGGATGGTCACGCTTTGCTGATCCAGCGCCACCAGCTCGCCGATGGTTGCATCGCGCCCGGTATCGTCGGGTGTCACGCTCACCCGCTGGCCAGGCTTGAGGCCAAGCGCATTCGGCGCCACGCCGCGTATATCGGCAGCGGGCTGTGCCGCCAGCGCCACCGCCAGGGCGGCGCTGCCGGTCATGTCATGGCGTGTGCCATGGCCGATGGCGGCGATGCGGTCGGCCCAGGCATTCAGCAGCGGCAGGTCGGCCAGGGCATCGCTCTTGGCACGGTCGCGCACAAACCATACCGGATGATACAGCGCCAGATCGGCCAGGCCCGGTGCGTCGCCCAACAGGAAGGCGCGGCCGTCGCGCAAGGATTGTTCGGCCCAGCCGAGATGGGCGCGCAACGGCCCCTGCATCACGGCGGCCTGCATTTTCAGCTTGCTGCGATCCAGGCTGCGGCCGGAAAATGTTGCGCGGTCGGCAAAGAAGGCATCGGGTAGATGTTCGCCCATGATGCCGAAGGCGGTGGCCACGGCGGCGCTGAACAGCGGATGATCGGCCCAGAAGGCAAAACCTTCGGCCAGGGTGCCGGTGCCGAGCGGCGGGGTCGGATAACGGCGATCCAGTTCACGCAGGATCACCTGGCTGTCGCAATAGATATCGGCGCCGATCTGCAAGACCGGTGTTTTGCGATAGCCGCCGGTCAGCGGCATCAGGTCCGGTTTCGGCATGATCACCGGGATGGTGACGGAATGCCAGGCCAGTTGTTTGATGCCGAAGGCGATCCGCACCTTCTCGGAAAATGGCGACGTGCCGTAATGATGCAGAATCAGCTCTGGCATGATTTCCTCCCCATGATTGGGGAGAATCTAAGCGCGCTTACCCAGCGTTAGGCAAGGCCCGCCAGCAAATCCTGCTGCATCTCGCTCAGCCGGCGGCGAAACAGCGCCGCATCATCCAGCGCCCGGGCCAAGGTCAGTGCGCCCTGGATGCCGGCCACCACGGCTTCGGCCTGGCTTTGCGCCTGTTGCATGCCGGCGCGGCGCAGGGCGGCGGCCAGGGCTGCCACCCAGCGGTCGAAATAGCTTTGCAAGGCGGCGGCGAAACGGTCGCGCGTGGCATCCAGGGCAAAGGCGCCCATCAGGCAGATGCGGCCGCCGCCATGGAAATAGCGTTCGGTGGCGCCGAACATGGCGGCGATGGCAGCCGGCGCATCCTGGGCGCTGTGCAGCGGGGCATAGATCGCGGCTTCGAACCAGGAATCGATATGCGCCAGCACTTCGGCCGCCATCTGCTCCTTGCCGCCGGGGAAGTAGTTATAGAGGCTGCCTTTGCCCAGGCCGCTGGCCGCACTCAAGGCGCTCAGCGAGGCGCCTTCATACCCATGGCTGCGGAACACCTCGGCGATCCGCGCCAGGGCGTCGTCGCGGCAGATCAATGCTGCCGGCATCACAGGCCAAGGGCGGAAAGGCCCGGAAAATCATCCGGCCGCCGGTCGTTATCCATGCCGCGCGGCCACAGGAATTTGCGCTCGGCGACACTGATACGCAGATCGTTGATGCTGGCTTCGCGGCGCCGCATCAGGCCATATTCGTCGAATTCCCACTGCTCGTTGCCATGGCTGCGATACCATTGGCCGCTATCGTCATGCCATTCATAGGCGAAACGCGCAGCGATGTGGTTGCCGGTGAAGGCCCATACTTCCTTGATCAGCCGGTAATCCAGTTCACGCTGCCATTTGCGGTGCAGGAAGGTCTCAATGGCGGCGCGGCCCTGCACAAATTCGGCACGATTGCGCCACCAGCTATCCTCGGTATAGGCCAAGGCCACGCGGGCCGGGTCGCGGCTGTTCCAGGCATCTTCGGCCAGGCGGGCTTTCTGTGCGGCGCTCTCGGCGCTGAACGGCGGCAGGGGTGGACGGCTCATGGTTGCTCTCCGCTATTGTACCTATCGGTACAATAGCGCCTGGCCGGTAATATGCAAGTCTTTCAGCGCCCCGGTTCAGGCTGATTCTGGCGCAGGAAGCCTTGCAAGCCGGCTTCGTCCAGTTCGGCCTGTTCACGCGCTGCCTGTTCACGGGCCAATTGCGCCAGGCGGTTTTCCTTCACCAATTCGTATTTTTTCAATTCGCGGAAAGCCTCGTTCACTTCCTCCTGCGCAGCGGCGATCTTGTCCAGCACCTCCTCGCGTGAGGCCATCAGGCGGTCCACCTTCTCGCGATTCACCCGGCGATAACCGGTGAAGGCATAGCCGGCTTCCAGCGAGGTGGCGGCAAAGCGGCGCTCGCGCTCCAGTTCTTCATCCAGGGCCGCGATCTGGCGCTCCAGCTCGGCGCGCAGCACTTCCAGGTCCACAATCACCCGGCGCTTGTCATCCAGGCGCCATTTTGACAGGCGGATCAATCCATCCAGGCCACGCATGGTTCAAGCCTTTCTCAGCGCGCCATCTGCGCATCGCCGGTGGCAAAAATATCGGCCAGGCCGACATAGCAGGAACCAAGATCGGCGCGTTCGCTCTTCTGCTGCTTGAGGAAGGCATCCAGCGCCGGCTGGTAGCGAATCGATTCATCCACGCGCGGATCAGAGCCCATACGATAGGCGCCAAGCCGGATCAGTTCGGCCATATCCTCATAAGCCGCCATCAATTGCCGGGCGCGGTTGACCAGCTCATTCTCGGTCACGCTGTTGCAGCCCGGCATGGTGCGCGAGATCGATCGCAGGATGTTGATTGCCGGATAGCGGCCACGTTCGGCGATGCGGCGTTCCATCACAATATGGCCGTCGAGAATGCCGCGCACCGCGTCGGCAATCGGTTCGTTATGGTCGTCGCCATCCACCAGCACGGTGAACAGGCCGGTGATGCTGCCTTCGCCGATGCCGGGGCCGGCGCGTTCCAGCAGGCGCGGCAATTCGGCAAAGGCGGTGGGCGGATAGCCCTTGGTGGTGGGCGGTTCGCCGCCGGACAGGCCGATTTCGCGCTGCGCCATGGCAAAGCGGGTGACCGAATCCATCAGGCACAGCACCTGTAGCCCCAGATCGCGGAAAAACTCCGCCAGAGTCAGGGTCATATAGGCCGCCTGGCGCCGCACCAGGGCGCTTTCATCCGAAGTGGCCACCACCACCACGGTGCGCGCCAGGCCGGCCGGGCCAAGATCGTCCTCGATGAATTCCTGCACCTCGCGGCCACGTTCGCCGA
>DLGP01000003.1:269-1094 GCA_002482765.1 Alphaproteobacteria bacterium UBA7691 | reverse complement strand
GCCGGAGCCGGCGAAGATGCCCATACGCTGGCCCCGGCAGCATGAAATGAAGGTGTTGATGGCGCGGATGCCAAGGTCGATCTTGGGGCCGACACGGCGGCGCGAATTGGCCGGCGGCGGATTGTTGCGCAACGGATAAGGGCGCAGGCCGTTGGTCAGTGGCGGGCCGCCATCCAGCGGCTTGCCCTGGCCGTCGATAACCCGGCCGAGCCAGCTCACATCCGGGTAGACCACCGGCTGTTCCTCGGCCACCACGGCGCGGGTGCCAAGGCCGACACCTTCCAGCGAGCCATAGGGCATCAGCAGGGCGCGATTCTGCCGGAAACCTACCACTTCGCCTTCCACCACGCGGTTGTCACGCGCCAGCAGGCGCACCCGCGAGCCGATCGACAGGTAGCGCTCCACCCCGGCCACCTCAACCAGCAGGCCCTGGATCGAGACCACCCGGCCGGTGAAGCTCATATCCTTGATACGCTCAAGATCCATCAACAGGCTTTGCATCGGCAGCTCCTTCAGGCGCCAAGCCTAGCAGCAAAAGCCTTAAGCGGCGGTAAAAGGTTAACGTGATTGCCGCGACGGCAAGAATTCGTTAACTTTATTTATTAAGAATGGTAAACTACCGCGAATCGCCGGGTTATAGCTAAAAACCGGGCTTCGCGGCGGCCGGGGAAGTCGGTCTAGCAGACAAAGCCAGAGGGGGCTGCCATGCGCGTATTGCTGATCGAAGACGATGCCGCTACTGCCAAGAGCATCGAATTGATGCTCGGGCATGAGGGCTTCAATGTCTACAAGACCGAGTATGGCGAGGAAGGCCTCGATCTCGGC
>DLGP01000003.1:0-208 GCA_002482765.1 Alphaproteobacteria bacterium UBA7691 | reverse complement strand
CCTGCCCGACATGCACGGCTATGATGTGCTGCGCAAACTGCGCGCCGCCAAGGTGTCCACCCCGATCCTGATCCTTTCGGGCATGGGCGAGCCGGATAAGAAGGTGAAGGGCCTAGGCTTCGGCGCCGATGATTATCTCACCAAGCCTTTCAACAAGGACGAACTGGTGGCGCGTATCAACGCCATCGTGCGCCGCGCCAAGGGCCAT
>DLGP01000092.1 GCA_002482765.1 Alphaproteobacteria bacterium UBA7691 | reverse complement strand
GCTATGCGCGGCCACCGAGGAGGCGACCGGCGCGGAGCGGCTATAGCCGAGGAAGACCCTGATCATGTTAACCCGATTGAGAGGCGAGAGAAGGAGGGAGGATCGCACTTGGTGGGCGCGCGATGTGTGGGGGCAGCAGATTTCATATTATTTCCATTTAAAAAGAATATGTTGTGGCTTGGGTTGAGAAATCCTCGGAAAGCGCCGGAGATGCTGTTTCCGGCTATGGTTCACGCTGTGACGTTCATAGCTTGACGTTCATGATGTGAACGAACTATAAGAGTTAAGATCGTCTTGTCAATGAAAGCCTTCCGTGGCTGCTGGCCCAAAATCCCGACCTGACCTGGATTTCCTCACAGCCATTGAGCGGGGTGAGGTGGTTACACAGATGACGTTGTCCAAGCGCTTGAACATTGCGGTTGGCCTCGTCAATGCGTTGTTGAAACGCGCCATGCTCAAGGGCTATGTCAAGGCACGTCAGGCGCCGTATAAGCGCTACGCCTATTACCTTACGCTGAAGGGCTTTGCCGAAAAAAGCCGACTGGTATCAGACTATCTCGAATCATCACTTTCGTTCTTCCGCCAAGCGCGTAAGGAATATGCAGAGATATTTCAACTGATCCAATCTGCCGGCCCATCCCGGCTGATTCTGTTTGGCAACGGTGAGTTGACGGAGATAGCCTTGCTGGCCGCTTCGGCGGAAGGCATCACGGTGCTGGCAATCATTGATCCAGAATCCAATCAGGACAAACGCCACGGCGTACCGATTGTGCAAGAGGTAATGGATGTTGAAAATATCGACGCCATAATTCTTGCTGATGCGCGCGCGCCGCAAAAAACCTACGAGATGCTGAGGGTAAAGTTTCCTCAGTTGAAGCTGCATGCACCAGGCTTTATGCGTATCGTTCAGGATGCTAGGGCCGGCCTTGAGCAGGCAGACATCGAAAAGGTGGCGCAATGATGCCGCGTGTTACGGTATTGATGCCGGCCTACAATGCTGCGCTTCATATTGGAGCGGCGATAGACAGCATATTGCAGCAGACCTATCGTGATTTTGAATTGCTGATAATTGATGACGGCTCAACGGATGCCACTGCGGAGATTGTGCGTGGCATTTCGGACCCTCGGCTGCGCTATTATCGCAACGAACGGAATCTGCGCCTTGCCGCCACGCTGAACCTGGGTTTGGAATTGGCCCGCAGCGAATTTATCGCGCGGATGGATGCGGATGATCTGGCCATGCCGGATCGACTGGAGCGCCAGGTTGAATACCTGGAAAAGCATCCGGATGTGGTGCTGCTTGGCGCTGGCATGGTCTGCTTCAGTGAACAGACGGGCGCGGAAACACAATTGCGGCCGGTAACAGACCCGGACCTAGTGCGCTGGCGTCAGCTTTTCTCGAATCAGATATACCATCCGACGGTGATGTTCCGGCTCTCAGTATGCCGTGAACTCGGATTGAGCTATGGGATAGTGCCGCCTTGGGCGCGGGCGCAGCCAGGATTTTCCGGTGTCGAGCATCTCTCGGAAGATTATCTGCTGTTCGGTCTGCTGGCGCTGCGTGCCAAAGTGGTGAATTTTCCGAAGCCCCTGCTGCGCTATCGAGTGCATGCGGCCAGCGTTTCCAATGCAAATGCTGCCCTGCAGCAGAATACGGCAATAAGTGTCAGCGCGCTGTTCTTCGCATATATACTAAGGCGCCCGGTTTCGAGGGAAGCTGTGGCGCTGGCTTACTTTACACGTGCGCAGCCCGCCTCTCCGATATTGATCGAAGAGGCTTGCGGATTAATAGCGGCGGCTTGCAATGCGCATATTGCCCAATATTGTCCCGCGTCAGGAATACAGCGGAGAATTATGACCGATTCCCTGATGCGGCAGCGTATTTTGCGCAGCTACGGGCGTGGGCTTGCAGAGCGCTTTCTGGATTTCTTACGCTCGCCGACATGGCCGCGTGACATAGAAGAGTTGCGTTTGGTGGCGCGACTCCTGGTCAGCGAACAGGCGGTTGATTGGTTGAAGCGCTGTAGCATGCGCTTGAAGAGTGTGTTGGCGGTCATGCAAAATAAATCAGCGGAGCGCTAGCCGATGCCATTACCTGTTGTGCGAAAGACGAATATTCTGATCCGCCTCGCCCATGCGGGGCTGCTCAGGCTGAGTCCGTATCGCCTGATTCCACTATATATTCAGCTTTCAGATATGTTTCTGTCACTGGCCAATCTGCTTGTTACAAGACAGCATGGTGGTATCCATCCGAAGCATGCCATCATGCAATACGAGTTATTTTTCCTGCGCTTTATCGAGCCACATATGACTGTGCTGGATGTGGGTAGCAACCGTGGTGTTGTGAGTGTGAAACTGGCCGAGAGAGCGCGCCATGTGACGGGCGTTGAAATCGAGGCCGAGCTAGTGCAGATCGCCCGGGCGCATAATTCAAGACATAATGTCGATTACCTGCATGCGGATGTGACCCAGTTCAGCCCGGATACCAAGTATGATGTCAGTGTGTTATCGAACGTGCTGGAACATATCGATGATCGGGTTGGTTTTCTGAGGGCGTTGCATACGGCATCTGAAATCCTGCTGATCCGTGTTCCGGCGATGGATCGCGACTGGTGGCCATATTATCGACGCCAGATCGGTCTGGAATGGCGCAGCGACACAACCCATTTCATCGAATATGATGAAGCCGGATTGCGGCAGGAACTCGCCGCAGCCGATTGGCAGATAGACTTCATGGAGCGGCGCTGGGGCGAGTTCTATCTGAAATGCCGCCCCGGCAAAGCGGATATGGTCTGAACATGCAGCAGGCCATCAAGCGGCGTCTGAAGATGCTGCTATTCACCCCCGGACTTGGCGCGCTGCTGCCCCATGGCCACCGCAGGCCGGTTGGCAAGCCGCGGCCTTTCTGGGGCATCGTGCGCAATGCGGTTGGCGGCCCGGCAGTGCGAACGCGGCGGATGATCTCTGCCTTCGGCAATGCATTGCTGTGGCCCGATATCATATACGCGCAATCGGCCTGGAATGGGGAAGAGCTGGCGGGCGCTATAGCATTCCGCCGGCGCAATACTGTGCCTATGGTTTTCAATCAGAACGGCTGGTATTATCCGGGCTGGTATGATGGAGATTGGCGTCAGTCGAATGACAGGCTGGTGGCGGCACAGCAGGCTGCAGATCATGTCATCTACCAGTCGCGTTTCTGTCTTGAGGCAGGGCGTGCGCTTACCGGTTATGTCGCTCCTCGTTATACGATCCTGCACAATGCCGTGCCATCGCCAGTGATGCACGGGCCGCGCCAAAGCGATGGCAGGACATGCTGGCTATCCGCTGTTTTCACGCCGGATAGTGAACATATTCTGCGACCCGCGCTTCAGGCGTTCAAATTGTTGCGTCGGCGTCATCCGGCAGGGCGGGCACCCCGCCTTATCATTGCAGGCAGGATTCCAGCAGCGACGCGGCAACAGGCCTGGTTCCAGTCTGTTGAGAAGGAAATCCGTGCATTGCTGGATGAGGGAGGCGGGGAATGGCTTGGTGAGTATCGCCCGTCCGATCTGCCATTGCATCTGATGCGGGCTGATCTGGCTCTGCATCTGAAATACAAGGACCCCTGTCCGAATGCAGTAATTGAACGCATGGCCTGCGGCCTGCCACATGTTTTTTCCAATTCGGGCGGAACGCCGGAATTGATCGCCAATGCCGGTATTGCCCTGGAGGTACCGGACACATGGGAATATCAGGCCAGCGTAGATCCGGAGCAGCTTGCCTCGGCGATCGAACAGGGGCTGATGTGCCGCGAGGAGTTGTCTGCTGTGGCGAAACAGCGCGCGGCCCAGTATTCATGGCAGAATTATCTGGAATGCCATCGTCAGCTTTTTGTTGAATTACTGAATGCTGGTCGTCGGGCTGCGCCATGAATGATCGCCTACGATACCTGACCGGGGACGACGCCTTGTTTACGGGCGCCGGCAGCAGTTTCAAAGCAAGAATCAAAGCCGAAATCGGGGCATTGTGGCTTGGTCGCCTGTCAAAGCAACTGAATGATGCGGCGTCCGGCGCGCGCCATGTCAAGTTCATCGGCAGCGAGAATCTCAGGAACTGCCTGCCGGCCATACTGCCAGAAACCGATTGCTGGATTACTGCTGATGATCGAGTGGTGGCGGCGCTTGAAGGCCTCGACCATCGTTTGATTGCTGATTTCTGTGAACGTCTCTATGCATCGCCAGCGGCAGCCAGCTTTGCCGGTTCCTCGCTTCTGGAAATTGCCGAACTGCGCTGGTTGCATTTGGCAACTCACGAATACGCCAAGGTAATTGCGCTGGCCAGGATTGACCGGGAATATCGGCCGGAAAAATGGGAGGCCGAGCTTTGGAGCATGGATGGCCCGCGCCATATCCGGTATTTCAAGGCTGGCGCATTAGGACCGTTCGAGCAATTGATGGCTCGCCTGGGGGAAAAACGTATTACGCGCGGCCAATTGCGCATGTATAACGCATTATCTGCAGCCTACGGCTTTGGGGCAGAACGACCAGCCGTAAAGCAGCCAGGCTCGCTTGATGCCGGCTCTGTGGCGCGGAAAGATACATTGCTTGCGATTGCTTATTACGACCGGACTATCATACGCCTGTTGCAGGCGGTTCCGCATCTGCGTGGCGATCTGGGGATTCCCATCCATGTGGTATGTGCCTTGCGCGATGTTCGTTTGGAAACCGAATTGCGCATGGCAGGATGCGAAGTTAGTCACATCACGGATTGGCTCGATATCAAACAATGGCAGGAAAGCCAGAGGGAAGTGAGCGCAGTCGGCAAGAAGTCATGGCAATGGCTCTGTCAGCATGGTGATCGTCTGCTTGGTGACTTGGCGGTAATGGGAATTCCCCTGCTTGATATCGTGCGGCCCTACCTCAAGGCGGCTTTTTGCGCCGCATTGCCGGATGCTGCCGGCGCAGCCATGGCGGCAAACGCAATTGATGATGCTCTGCGCCCCGGTTGCGTGCTCAATTTCGAAGATTTTGAGTTGAACAGAGCCATCACTTTGGTTGCAAATCGACGAAATGCCGCCACTCTTGCCTATTATACATTAAGCCCAACTTGGCGTTCGGATGGCATGATCCGCCGCTCACAGCATCATGTTGCAGTGGCTGGCCAGCAGCTTGCCGAAGTCTTCGCGCCGCAATATGGCAAACATCTCAGGATTGTCGGCGATACCTTAAAATCACCTCTTGGCAATGCGGCGCAAAGGCAGGTGTTTCGTGATAAACAGCGTGCCCTGTTGAATTTGGCCGAGGATCAGAAGTTAGTTCTGCTACTCGCCAGTTATCCGAAACTCGGCCGCTCGACCGATACGCTGCGCCAGGTTTTCAAGCGGACTAGCCATGCAGTGCATCAACTTGGCAATGTTCGGTTGGTGGTTAAACCCCATCCGCGGCAGGATTTGCGTCAATTGCAGCGATGGATGACGGAATGGGGTGTTGAGGGCGATATTGTCAAGGACGCTGTTCTGCACGAATTGTGCTGTGCCGCTGACTTGGTCAGCACAACGGTTTCCAGTTCGGTCGTCCAGGCATTGCTGGCGCATGTGCCGGTAATCTGTCTGGTGCAAACCAAGGTGCTCGAATTGTACGAAACACGCGGCAATCACTACATTGCCGGCGGAGGCATCCGTTGCATTGGTGAAACAGAAGATGAAGTAGCCATAGCACGGGACTTGCTTTTCTCTCCCCTTGCCCGAGCCAGCCAGATAAAAAAGGGAATAGCACATGCCGAATACTATATCGGGCCGCTGAATGCTGACCCGGTGAAGCTACTCGGCTCATATATTGAGGCCCTAATGCCGCAGCCGGAAACGGCGAGCGCGGCAATGCTCAAGCCATAGTCTCCTTCCGCAACGCCACGCTATCAGGAACAGATATGCCAATACTCAACAACTGCCCGGTCTGTCGGTCTGCCCATCTGGCGCAACGTCCGGAAAAACTGCGCGACACCGCAGATATCAGCGTTCTGCAATGCGGAAATTGTGGCCACGTATTCCTCGACAGCTTCGATCATGTCGGCAGTGAATATTTCACCAATGACCAGTTTCTGCTTAGCAAACCGTTCCTTGAAGGCATTGACGCCCGCTTGCGGCATTACGAACATGAAAATCAGGAGCGCGCCAAGCGCGTGGGGCCATTGGTGCTTAACAAGACAGTGCTGGATTATGGTTGTGGAGCGGGAGCCTTGCTGGAGAAGATTGCCGGTCTTGCCTCGTCAATCGATGGGTTGGAACCGACACATAGTTTTCGCGAGAGGTTGATGGCGCGTGGCCACAAGACTCATGCCGATCTTGGTGAACTGGATCGCAGCTATGATGTCATATTGATGTTCCATGTCCTTGAGCACCTTCCGGATCCGGTGGCGGTTATCAAGACCTGTGTTGAACGGCTGACGCCCGGCGGTCTGCTTTACATCGAAGTGCCGAACATCAACGATGCCTTGCTGACGCTTTTTGATGTGCAGAAATACCGTGAATTCCACTTTTTCCGTGACCATCTGCATTACTTCTCACGCCACAGCCTTTCAGAAGCTATCAAGTGCGCTGGCGCAGAGGTACTGACCATTTCAGGCCATAACCGTTTCGGTTTGGCGAACCATCTTTACTGGTTGCGTCACGGCAAGCCGGGTGGCCATAAAATTTGGAATTTTCTAGAAAATCCGGCCGTATTTGAAGAGTATACCAAGGGACTGGCTGCGGCAGACCTGTCCGATAGCCTTGTGGCGCAGATTCGTCGCCATCCTGCAAAATAATCAAAAATGCTGGCATGGATAGCTGGGGGTCGAAATGTTGATTGATGCGGTTCGTCGGGCAATGATCGCAATTGCAAAATCTCCGTCAAAGATGGGTCTTATTTTCACCCCGGAAGGTTGGCGCCAATTTTCCAAGGTGGCACGGGAAAAAAGCCTGGAGCAGATTATTGCAGATCGAAAAGCCGCCTTTTCGGGGGGGGGCTGGAGCCATCAGGATGAAGTTTCGACGCGGCGCTATGAATCCTATGATAGCTACCTTGAGCACCAGAAAACCAAGCTTGGGTTAGTACATAAAAGATTGGTCGAGAAAGGTGAGAATCATATTAGTGGTTTCAAAGAGCGCTTTGAGTATCTTGTCGAGTTAATGCCTAAAAGCTCGGTCCTTTGCCTAGCTGCAAGAATGGGCCATGAGGTGCAGGCATTGATTCAACTGGGTCATTTTGCGATTGGCATCGATCTGAATCCCGGCGAGTCAAATCGATTTGTTGTTACGGGTGATTTTCATGCGCTCCAGTTTGCCGATGCGTCTCTTGACTGCGTCTTCAGCAATAGCCTGGATCACGCTTTTGATATCAAGCGCATAGCATCAGAGGTTTTCCGAGTGCTCAAACCAGGCGGGCTGTTTGTTGTTGATCTAATGGATGGTTATGAAGAGGGCGCGCTGGCCGGTGAGTTTGAGGCCCTCCACTGGCCTACCGCAAAAGGCTTTGCCGAGCATATTGCAGTTGCTGGCGGTTTTGATTTATTGCGGGTCAGCCCGTCCAAACCCGAGCATGATTTTCCTCACCATCAATGCGTGATGCGTAAACGTAATGATCGGCTAGAGGGAACTGAAGAATGAATGATTCTATTCATATCTCTGGCGGCAATCGTTTTGACAAGATGCGTATTGATCTACCCGCTGCCTACGCATTGCAGGATGGTTTGTTAGCAAGCGTGCAGCGGCGTTCTACAAGGCGGAGCTGGGTGAGCAACAATTTTGACCTAGCCTTTTTTGTTGCCCTGCGCGCACTGCGTTTGCATGAAACGCTAGTAAATAATGCGGCTGATCGGCGCTGGATTGAGCCGTTTATGGATTACTGGGGAAATTTCCTGGGAGGGAGACCTCTCACCACGATGGACTTCCACAGCCTGCGTTTTCACTATCGTATGCTTAGCCAAGAGGTCGCCGATGTGACTTGGGGCGACAAGCAAACACATCTGAAAAATTGGCAAACACCGGAAAATATAAGCTACACGTTCCTGCTTTTATATCGACAGGCACTGCATCCAATACGCAATCGTCGGCTATGGCGCTATTTAAAGCCAGGTATGCGAGCACTGGAATATGGCTGTGCCTTGGCGCCAATGTATATGACTTGGCGGCGCTTTCTGAATCATGTGCCTATGCACTGGACGTTGGCCGACATTCCGAATTTTCCTTTTCATTATTTGCGTCACGCCACTGCTCGCGATACCGAGGCAGAGCATGTTGTGATTGATGCTGCCAATATGGATGATCCACTCCGGGGCAAAAAGGATCTCTATGACATCATCTTTATTCAGGAAGTTTTTGAACATCTGCACAACCCACTGCTGATTGCAGAATATCTGCTAGGCCGGCTTAAAGCCGGTGGTTTGCTCTTTTTCGACTATATTGAATCTGAAGCGTCAGGTCTTGATACGCCGGCTGGATTGGCGCTGCGGCGTGAAACACTGGCTTTGCTTGCCGACAGGCTGGAGATTATCGAAGGCGACTTCAAAGTGAATGCGGGCAGCCTGGGCCTCTGTATCGGACGGCGGCGCTGAAACGATGTTGATCGGACTGGCATATTCTGTGGTGAAAGCATGAGGCGTTCGGATTGGGGGGAATTGCGAATTCTAGTGGGGCGCTTCTTGTTGCCTTATTGGAAGAGCATTGTCTTGGTCATTTTTTTATCAATGATTTCGGCCACGTTGAACAGCGCCTATCCATTATTGCTGGCACCGACAATGGATATCGGTTTGCTGACTGAAATGAAGCCTGCGGCCGGTTGGAATGAAGTCAATCTGAATAATCTTGGCGCAACGATTCTCACGCTGCTCCCTGGCGAGCAAACGTCAGTGAGCGCCGGCTGGTATCTGGTTTTGGTCTCAGTGGTTCTATTCTCTGTTGCGGGTATTGCTGCGGGGGGAGTCGAGTATCTTGCACTGACGCTATCCGGCCATCTGACATGGCTTGCCAACCGCGATTTACAGGTGGCACTCAATAAACGGCTTGTTGAGCAGGAGATGGGCTTTTTTGTTAACAGCCGTACTGGTGATTTGGCCAACAGGCTTCTCGTTGATGCCGTTGAGACCATGAATTCGATTGATGTTGCAATACGTCAGGGCTTACAGGCCGCATTGCAGGTGCTGATTTATGGCTGGCTATTGCTAAAAACATCGCCCAGCCTTGCAATTGCAACAATTGCCGTAAGTTTTGTGCATCTATTGATCAACAAGTTCCTTGGTCAGCGCCTAAAGGACAGCGTCAGCAGCCGTTTCGAAACACTGGCAACCGTAGTCAGTGCGTTGCAGGAAGCGATCATGGGCATGCGCGTTATCAAGTCTCTGGGGGCAGAAGCACACGAGCATCGCCGCTTCAGTAAATTGGCCGAGACGGTGCGTCGCAGTACGGCAAACTATCTTTTTATTAAGCACAGCGAAACGCCGTTGCGCAAGGCTACCGATGTGCTGGCCATCGCATCATTGCTGCTGCTGGCCTATCAAGCTTTGCAAGCCGGTGAAATGACATTTCAGGGTTTTGTCCTGTTCATGGTCGTAGTGCGCCTCACTATTGTCCCTGTTTCCGGTTTCGCCCAGGCTATGACCCGGATGAAAATAGGTCTGGGTTCGGCCGGGCGTGTACTGGAACTGCTTGAGCGTCGGCCACAACTTGCTGATGGTGGCAAGACTATTCCATCCGGCATGCAAACCAGTATTCGCTTCGAGAATGTGGCTTTTGGCTATGCGCCGGAGCGATCCGTATTTAAGGGCATCAATCTGGAGTTGCGCAAAGGTGAATTGCTGGCCGTAGTTGGGGCCAGTGGTGCTGGCAAATCAACCTTGGTAGATCTGCTGCTTAGGCTTTATGATCCGGATCAAGGCCGCATCACTTTGGACGGCGTGGATATTCGCGAGTACCGTCAATCGGAATATCGCCGTTTGTTTGGCGTTGTCTCGCAGGACAATCTGCTTTTCAATGATACTATTCGCAACAACATTGTCTTCGGTCGCGAAACTGGCCGGGAGCAGGATTTGATCCACTCGGTTTCGATTGCCAATGCGGCGGAGTTCATCGACCGACTGCCCGAACGGTATGAAACGATAACAGGAGATCGTGGCCTGAAGCTCTCCGGTGGCCAGCGGCAACGCATTGCAATTGCCAGAGCAATCTATGCCAGTCCGGCTATTCTGGTGCTTGACGAAGCAACCAGCGCGCTCGATTCAGAATCTGAACGTGCGGTACAGGAAGCAATCGACAAGGTTCTGACAAATTCCACCGCCATTGTCATCGCACATAGATTGGCAACCATCCTTCATGCTGACCGTATTGTCGTGATGCAGGACGGTGGCATAGCGGCGATCGGAAAACATGCTGATCTGTTGCAGAATAATGAATACTATCGCCGTTTATGCGATATGCAGTTCCGTTCGTTTGACAATGCGGCCCCCTACCTACCTCCCTTATCGAGAATGCCATGAACTTATTTCGCGATTGCATGTTTCTGTTGCGCACTGTTCGGCTGCTGATGCCGAATAACCGATATCGTCGCCTGAAGCGCTTCTACGATCCGAATTACAATCACGAGCGCGACAAGCACCCGGTCAGGAAAAAGCATTTTGGCGAAGGCGGCTGGGCTGCTGAAGCCGGGGACTTAGGTTTCCGATATCGCGACTATGCTTCCTACGAGGAGTATGTCGAGCACCAGAAACAGAAGATCATCGAGATCATGAAGGCATATGGTGGCTTCAGTCTGAGAGTTCTGCTGAGGCAGCGCCTAGATTTCTGGAAGCGCTTCCGCGTCATTGATCTGCCGAGTGATGCCAAGATTCTTTGCCTTGGCGCCAGGTTCGGCACTGAAGTGGAGGTGTTGCGAGATATGGGCTATGCGAATGCGTTGGGTACAGATCTTGAGCCGGGACCCGAGAATCCTTACGTGGTGCCCGGTGATTTCATGAAGGTGGATGCCGCTGTTGGCAGTATCGACATGATCTACTGCAATGCCGTGGATCATGCCTATAATCTGCCGGATTTCTTCAAGGAACATGCTCGGATTCTGAAAACAGACGGTCTAGCGATCTACGATATTGCGATGACCGCGCCGGGTGCCTTCGAAGCCGTACATTGGGGGGATGAGAAAAACCTGTTTCTGCTTATGCTTCAGCATTTCCAGACCGTGGAGAGGATTTCCATTGATCGTTTCTGGAAGACGATGCATCTGCGCGGTACTCGCGGCCATGCCGCAAACAAGGAAAGTGCTGAGATGCGGAGCCCGGCATGAAAGTCGATAAGCTAAAACTAAGAATATTCAAATCCCGTCTAATGCAGCGCGTTTTCGGTCAGCCGGTGAATATTCGCGCCAGCTGGGAGGAAACGCCGAAAGACTATCGGGATATGGTCGAATTCCTGGATTGGTTTGATCGCACCGACGCAATCGAATCTACAGTGGAGCGCGGCCGCGTAGATTGGCAGCACCGCTTTGCGCCTTCTCAAGCATATTCGGCATTGTCAAAGGGAACGGTGCTCGAAATCGGCTTTGGCGGCGGTCGCCTGCTGATGCATGCTGCCCGTGACTTTGAGCGAGCGATTGGGATAGATATTCATTCCAATTTTGCGATGACAGAGCGCTTTCTGGAGCGACAGGGCGTCAGCAATTATCAGCTTTATCACCGTAACGACTTCGCAAAAATCCCGGAAAATTCTGTGGACTTTGTCTACAGCTTCATCGTTTTTCAGCATTTCGACGGCATGGCTGAAGTTGATTACTATCTTACGCATATCAAGCGTGTTCTGCGCCAGAATGGGATTGCCCAGATCTATTATGGCAAAAATCAGGAAGAAGGCGTGGCACTTACCAATGCCACTGACTTTCGCTTGCGGGATTGCAGCCTGTTTATCTCCCCGATAACAATGCGCCAATTGATTTCAGATCGTTTTGATCTGCTGGAATATAGCGACAGGCTGCCGCGCGACCCGTTGAGCAATTCCGGCGAGTCGGTTCAGGCAATGGTTTTGTTCCGTAACAGGTCAGCCTGATCGGCCAACATGGTTATTGGAAACTGACATGATACTTACCAGATTGCTGCTCAAGCTTTTTGCCGGCGCGGAATTCAATGCGCGAAACTGGTCAAATGCTGCGTTGCGGGAAATTGCACCTCATTTCTCCGGCGCGGTACTGAATGTCAGCGGTGGCAGTGACCAGGACAAGGAAGGGCGAAATTATCGGGATTATTTCAAGGTCGCGGAAGAATATGCCGTGAGCAATTACGGCACATTATGCGGTTTGGAAGGTGAATTCGCTCTTGATCTGGAAGCAGCTGAATTGCCAGGTGAACTGCGCGGCAGGTTCGATATTGTTTTCAGTCATACGGTTCTGGAACATGTCTATGACTTGCCGAGAGCGCTCGATAATTTGACGTTCATAAGCCGCGATGTAGTGGTTTCTATTGTGCCATTCCTGCAAAGCTACCATCACGGTGCTTGGTATGACGATTACTGGCGCTTCACACCTACGGCCATGATCCGACTGCTGGCGGATCGTGGTTTGAGAACCGTTTATCTGGATTGGAATGATGATGCGCTAGGCAATCTCTACATATTGCACGTTGCGGCGCGTCACCCGGAGCGCCATGCCAAAATCGCCGCTCTTCAGAAGAAACTGCCATATGGCCCCGGGCTTGCCCGCAGCAAATTGATTTATGGCGCAGCCGGACTTGAGCAAGCTGCAATCAGTCTGAAAAAGGATTAGTTGGGCTACGGCCTGACAAATGGAGCGAGCAACGTCATGCAGGTCTACAGCGATGCGTAAGGATTACATCATCAGCAGCCACGATACTGTGGATGAAACAGCTTTTGTGGAACGCTACTGGACCGAGATGTGGGATAAAGTGGCCGACCGCGGACAGCATGCTCGCAAGATCGAGAATACGGAAGAATACCGAGCCATTGAAACCTATATTAGGCAATTGCCGGCCAGCGCCAAACTGCTCGATGGTGGGTGTGGCCTCGGCGATTTTGTCGTGTATTTCCATGATCGAGGTTTTCAGTCACTGGGCTATGATATTAGCCGCAAGACCATTTCGTTGCTCCAGCAGAGATTTCCCGGGGTGGCATTTCAGGATGGCGATATCCGCAAGACCGGTCTGCCGGATGCCGATGTCGATGCCTATTATTCCTGGGGCGTATTCGAGCATTTCGAAAATGGCATGAAGGATTGTGTGACGGAAGCTTATCGTGTTCTCAAGCCCGGCGGCTACCTGTTCATTACCGTGCCATTCGACAATATCCGACAATCCTTGCGCGCGGCATTCGAAGCTCCAAAACCATTTGATAAGCGGTCGAGATTCTATCAGTGGCGCTTCACCCGTGCCGAATTGGCGCGCGAGATTGAGGCTTGCGGCTTCAAGTTGGATCGGTTGCAGCCGCTGTCAAAACGCGAAGGCTTGCTGCGCAGCTTCATGCATGATTTCGGACTGCCCGGCCATTGGTTGCTGACACGTGGTGCCAGCCGTGCATTGGCGCCGATCATGCCGGGGGCGCTGATTGGCCACATGCTGCTCGCCGTCGCGCGTAAACCTTTGAATTAGGCAGGATCAAGACGCCGTGTCGAGCTGTCATCGCATATATCTGGATCGGTTTCTGAACCGCGCCGTCGTTAATATTCACGGCGATGTTCTTGATGTGGGTGGGCGCAGGGTAAACAAGAAGGGCAGTTTCTGCCCACCCGAATACCGGATGAAAAGCTGGCGTTATCTTAATATTGATCCTGAAGCGGCGCCCGATATCCTGTGCGATGCGGAAGCCATACCGCTGCCGGAAGCCAGTGTGGATGGCGTTGTTCTGAGTGAAGTAATGGAGCATCTGGAGCGCCCGGAGCAGGTATTGCGGGAATTGGCCCGAATTTTGCGCCCTGGAGGACATGGCATTGTTACAATGCCGTTCATGTATCCGCTGCATGCCGACCCCCATGATTTTCAGCGTTGGACACAGGAAAAACTGCGCCGGGAATTTGTTGCCGCGGGTTTTGAAGTCGTTTCGATCGAGCCGTTGGGGGGGGCGATTTCGGCGATCCACACCCTGCTGCTGAATTTGCCCTGGCGGAGCAACCCCTCGCTGCCCATGCGCCTGCTGGCCTCCTTGGCCGGCCGTACCGTCAACCTAGCATTGTGGCTCGACCGGCGTGTTCCAGAAGCGTCGTCCCATATTACCAGTGGCTGGGGAGCGGTGGTGCGCAAGCCTGTGGCGGCCAGTGCGGCATCGGCGGAGCAATAAAACCATGCAAAGGATCAAACTTCATCTCACCGGCGGCGATGGCTTTGGCTGGGCACTTGACGAAGATTTGCGTGTGATGCGCGAAGCTTTGCCTGACTGGGTGGAGTTGGTCGGATTGAAGGAAGCCGAAGTGGTTTATTCCCCTTGGTGGGAAGGACTCATGCATCTGGGGGTTTCCGCTCTGGCTGGTAAGCGTGTTCTTTGCGGCCTCGATAACCCGATCTTTCACTGGATCACACGGCCGCGTTTCAGGGCCGTGAAGGATGTGGTGGGGCTTTGGGTTGGGCATACAAGACAGGCGCTGGCCCAGGCAGAGGCCGTTGGCCTGTCGGCCAAGCTGGTGCCGTATGGTTTCGAGTCCAGTCTTTTCTATCCGGCTAATGCCGGCGAGCCGCCACGCGATGACTTGCGACGGCAATTAGGTATTCCTGAAAACGCCTATGTAATTGGTAATTTCCAGCGCGACACGGAAGGTGCCGATCTCAGCCGACCGAAGCGCCAGAAGGCGCCGGATATATTTGCTGAAGTCATGCGTATCCTGCATCAACAGGCGTTGCCCCTGCATGTTCTGCTGGCGGGGCCGCGGCGCCACTGGCTGCGGCAGAAGCTGGATGCCTATGGCGTACCGTATAGCTATGTCGGCCGAGCAAGTGCAGCAGACGATATCAAGACCAATATCCTGCCCCGGCAGGAATTGGGCCGTTTGTACCGCGCTATAGATTTATATCTGCTCACCAGCCGCTGGGAAGGTGGCCCTTATGCGCTGCTTGAAGCTGCGGGTACAGGCTGCAAGATTGTCAGCACCCGTGTTGGCTTGGCTGAAGATATTCTGGAACCATCTGGTCTTTGTGATGATCTCGACCAAATGGTTGAAGTGATCGCGTCGGATATCCGCAGCAATAGTCTTGCCGTAACAACCGAGATTCAATTGCGCCGTGCGGTTGAAGGTTTCACGGCCGAAGCGATCAAGCCACATGTTGAGGCGTTGTTCAGTAATCTTGATTCCGTAGCGGTTTTCCAGGAGCCATCGCCGATTGTTAAGGCAACACTGCCTGCGCCGGCGCCTTCCGGATTGCCAAGCCGCATTCTGCGCTTTGCCCAGCGGATCTTGCCACGCCGTCAAAGCGGCAAAGGTGTTACGGTTTCGATCTTCCGTGAATATGTTAAGCCACCCTATGGTGGCGGCAACCAGTTCATGCTGGCGCTGCGCAAAGAATTACAAGCCATGGGCGTGCGCGTGCTCAACAATGCCGTTGGCGAAGGCATAGATGGCTATATTTTTGACTCGCTCTGGTTCGATATGAAGCTGCTCGATAAGCTGGCGCGGCTGCGGCAGCCCAGCGTGGTGCACAGGATCGATGGCCCGATCTATCTCTATCGGGGCAAGGACAAGGAACTGGATGATCGGATTTTTGAGATCAATCGCGAATTTGCCACGGCAACAGTCATCCAGTCCTTGTTCACCTGGCAGAATATTCTGACTTCAGGTTACACGCCGGTCAATCCGGTTGTGATTCGCAATGCTTCTGATCCAGCGATCTTCAATCGTGATGGCAAGGCGGCGTTTGATCCAAAACGTAAGATACGGCTTATTTCTTCAAGCTGGTCGAGCAATCCGCGAAAAGGTGGGGATGTCTACAAGTGGCTTGATCAGAATCTCGATTGGAGCCGCTATGACTATCGCTTTATCGGCAACGCATCGGTTGAATTCCAATCAATCCAGAAGTTTGGTGCCGTGCCATCCGCGCAATTGGCGCGGTATTTGCGCGAAGCCGACATTTACATCACAGCAAGTCAGAATGATCCTTGCTCCAATGCATTGATCGAGGCTCAGAATTGCGGCTTGCCAGCAATTTATCTCAAGTCTGGCGGCCACCCGGAGCTGGTGGGTACAGGCGGCTTAGGCTTTGACGCGCCTGAGGAAATTCCGGCGCTGCTGGATCGGGTGACGCTCAACTATGATGCTTTCCAAGCTTGCATACAAACCCATTCCATGGCGGAAGTGGCCGAAAACTATCTCGCCTGTATTGGCAAAGACTAGGGTTGTGCTAGCAGCGGAGCCGGCAGCAAACTGGTTCACGACGCCACAACGTAGTGCAAAGCTTGAGGGGGCAATCTGATGTGCGGCTTGGCTGGCATGCTGCGTCCGGGTGGTGCCGAGGCAATGCTGCTGCAACAAGTGGTATCGGCCATGACGCAGGCCATCGCCTATCGTGGTCCGGATGGCGTCGGGTTTTGGTGCGATGGCGCTGCCGGTATCGCGTTAGGCCATCGCCGCCTGGCGATCATTGATCTGAGCCAGCAGGGCGCCCAGCCGATGGCCTCGGCATCGGGCCGCTATCATGTCGTCTATAATGGCGAAATCTATAATTATCGTGATCTGCGCCATCGTCTTGAAGCTGAGAGGCCACGGCAATGGCATGGCGGCTCGGATACCGAAGTGTTGCTGGCCGCTATTGAAGATTGGGGCCTGGAAGCGGCATTACAGGCTGCCAATGGTATGTTTGCCATCGCATTGTGGGATGTGCGTGAGCGGCGCCTGATCCTGGCGCGGGATCGTTTCGGCCAGAAGCCGATGCTCTATGGCTGGAGTGGTCGGGATTTTCTGTTTGGCTCGGAATTGGGTGCGCTGGCGGCCTGCCCGGGCTTTGCCGCGCCGCTGGAGCCGGCAGCGGTAGACCTGCTGTTGCGCTATGGCCATGTGCCGGCGCCATGGTCGATCCGCGCCGGTATCCGCAAGCTGCCGCCTGGCTGCCTGCTGGAACTGGATGCGAACAGCATTGCGCCGGGGCAATTGCCCGAGCCGCGGCGCTGGTGGTCTGCGGTGGCGGTGGCTGAAGCCGGGCTTGCCACGCCCTATCGTGGCAGCCAGCAGGATGCCACTGAAGAACTGGATGCATTGCTGCGCGATGCGGTGCGGCTTTGCATGGTAGCGGATGTGCCGCTGGGTGCCTTCCTTTCGGGCGGCATCGATTCTTCTGTTGTGGTGGCGCAGATGCAGGCTGTGGCGCGCGAACAGGGCGGTCCGCCTGCGCGCAGCTTCAGCATCGGCTTTAACGAGGATCGTTTCGACGAGGCGCAGCATGCCCGCGCCGTGGCGGCGCATCTTGGCACCGATCATACCGAACTTTATGTCGGCGAGGCCGAAGCCCTGGCCGTGGTGCCGCAGCTTGGCAAACTGTTCGACGAACCCTTTGCCGATGCCTCGCAGATTCCAACTTATCTGGTATCCAAACTGGCGCGCGGCGCGGTCACGGTCAGCCTTTCCGGCGATGGCGGCGATGAATTATTTGGTGGCTACAGCCGCTATGCGCTGGCGCGGCGTTTGGGTGCCTTGGCCGAAAGCCTGCCGCAGCCTTTGCTCGGCCTTGGCCTGAATGCCATCGAGGCCTTGCCGCCTGGCTGGCTGAACCGATTGCGGCCGATGCTGGGCGACCGGCTGCACAAGCTGGCCATGGTATTGCGGTCAGGCAATACGCGCGGCATCTATCGCCGCCTGATGCAGCAGAGCATGGCGGATAACGCCGGCAGCAGCGATCTGCGCGACCGGCCGCAGGATTGGCCGGCGCTGGATGATCCACGCCAGATGATGATGCTGCTGGATGCGCAAACCTACCTGCCTGACGACATCCTGGTGAAGCTGGATCGTGCCAGCATGGCGGTGGGCCTGGAATCGCGTGTGCCGCTGCTGGATCACCGGCTGTACGAATTTGCCTGGCGCTTGCCGGCGGCGTGGAAATTTGGCGAAGCCGGCGCGCTGCCGGCGGGCGGCAAATCGATCCTGCGCCGGGTGCTGCACCGCCATGTGCCGCCGGCTTTGGTGGAGCGGCCGAAGATGGGTTTTGGCGTGCCGCTGGATCGCTGGCTGGCCGGGCCATTGCGTGATTGGGCCGAGGCTTTGCTCAATCCGGTGGCACTGGCGCAGAGTGGTTTGCTGGATGTGGCGGCGATCCGCCACCAATGGCAACAGCAGCTATCCGGTGAACGGCGCTGGCCGCATGCACTGTGGTGTGTGCTGATGTTCCAGGCTTGGCGGGCCAATCAGTCGGCGGCTGCTTTGCGGCCATAAAGCCGCGTGGCGGCGATCACCAGCGCGGCACTGGCCGCCAGCATGCCGGCCCACCAGCTATGCCATGAATTAAACGATGCCAGGAAATAAACCACCATCGTGCCATAGGCAGCGGCGGCAGTGGCACGGCCCAGGCGGTTCAGCCCGGGCAGGCTGAGGCCGCGCCAGATTGCCGCTTGTGCCAGGGCCAGCAACAGCCCGCCAAGGATTCCGAGTTCGAGCCAGTATTGCAGGATGCCGTTATGCGGATGGCTTGGCAGCGTTTCGCCGCCCGAAGGCAGCTTGGCATCGGCGCCCGGCAGGATGCGGGCGGCATCAATGCCCCAGCCGAGCCAGGGCCGCTCGGCATAACGCTGCACCACAAATTCCCACACATGCAGCCGGTGCTTGGCCGAATAATGCAGGGTCGGGTAATCAGCGATGATGCTGCTGGCATCAAACCACAGCAGCATGGCAAAAGGCAGCGCCAGCACGCCGAGGATGGCCAGGCCGCCCAGCAGGCGGGTGGCGATGTGGCCGCCAAGCCAAACCAGCACAAACACTGCGCCGCCACCAGCCAAGGCCAATTTGGCATTCACCTGCGGCGAGGCATAGGCGGCCAGGGCGCCAATGCCGAAAAGCAGCAAGGGCAGGCCGGCCCTCTGCCAGGCCGGCTGCCGTTTGGTCAGCCAGCAAGCCGCCAGCAGGCTGGGCCATAACAGCAGGGTAACAAACACGCCGCTGCGGATGGTGCGGTTCGGCACCCAATCAGCCGGCTCGCCTTTGGCCTGCCCGATCAGCCAGGCTTGCAGGCCGCCGCGTGTCAGCAATTCCAGTAGCAACAATGCGGCTAGCGCGACAAAGCTCAGCACCAGCGCCAGGGCAAAGCGGCGCTGCCACAGTGCCGAGCGGTCAGTTTCCGCCAGTTGAGCCAGGCCCAGCAGGCCAAGGGCGGCAATCAGCAGCGCGCCCAGCCCCTGCATGGTTTGCAATGTGTTGCCGGCATCAAGCGACCAGAGCGCCGAAAGCAGCCCGGCGCCAAGCAGGCCGAGCAATACGTGACTGGAAGGCAATGCCCACAGCGCATGCAGCCGGCCCTGGCGCCACAGCAGAAGCCAGGCTGCCAAACCGCCCAGCGCACCGATCAGGGCAAAACCCTTCGGCGCGAACAGCGCCACCAGCATAGCCGCCGGTGCCAGAATCGTGAAAAGGGCGAGGGGCTGCATGGCTGCAATCAATCGGTTTTCGGGAGGGTGGAGCAAGTCAGAAGCTACCGATCAGACCTATATTTTTCAATGCTTTAATCAGGCTGCATTTGCTCGCGGCATTTTTGTGCATTGTCTATCTGCTGATCCTTGGCCACAGCATTCCGCCTGACATTGCTAGGCTTGGATATGCCGTGGTCATATCCCGCTACAGCACCCAGCGTGTGAGGCCGGCGGGCAATTCAAGGCCGCGCCACATGCCTTTCAGGTCGGCCACCAAGCCGTCAGGCTTAACCAGGGCGGCAAGCTGGCTGGGGCTGAGGTTGCGGTAGACCTCATGCGGCACGGCGCCGAGCACGGCATCGAAGCCGGCCAAGCCCTCCAGGCGCGGCGTGAGCATGATGCCATATTCATGCTGTGCTTCGTTGGGATCGGCCAGCGGATCATGCACCGCCACGCGATGGCCCAGGCTTTCCAGCGCCCGCACCAGATCGGCCACCTTGGAATTGCGCAGGTCGGGCACGTCTTCCTTGAAGGTGAGGCCCAGCACCAGCACGCGGCCAGGGGCAGAACCAGGGCCGCCCATGCCGGCATGCACCTGTTCGGCAACAAAGCGGCTCATGCCATCATTGATGGCGCGGCCGGCCAGGATGATGCGCGGATCGTGGCCCAGCGCCTGGGCGCGATGCGCCAGGTAATAGGGATCAACGCCGATGCAATGGCCGCCCACCAGGCCGGGCTGGAATTTCAGGAAATTCCACTTGGTGCCGGCGGCTTCCAGCACGTCATGGGTGGAGATGCCCAGCTTGCCGAAGATCATGGCGATCTCGTTCATGAAGGCGATATTGATATCGCGCTGGGCGTTTTCGATCACCTTGGCCGCCTCGGCGGTCTTGATCGTTGGCGCCAGATGGATGCCGCCGCTGGTGACGCGGCCATAAACCTCGGCCAGCATCGCCGCCACGGCGGCATTCTCGCCGGCCACGATCTTGGCGATCTTGTCCACCGTATGCACCTTGTCGCCGGGATTGATGCGCTCGGGCGAATAGCCGAGGAAAAAATCCACGCCCTGCTGCAAGCCGCTCGCCTGGGCCAGGATCGGCCCGCAGATTTCCTCGGTCACGCCGGGATAGACCGTGCTTTCAAACACCACCACGGCGCCCTTGGCCATGGCAGCGCCAACACTTTTGGAGGCCGAGCGCACCGGGCGCAGATCGGGTTCGTTGCGCTCATCCACCGGGGTCGGCACGGTGACGATATACAGCGCCTTGCCCTTGATCGTGGCGGCATCGGCGCTCAGTTGCAGTGTCGAGGCGCGCAAAGTGGCGCTTTCCACTTCGCGGGTGCGATCCTCGCCGCGCTGCAATTCCGCCACGCGGCCCTGGTCGATATCATAGCCGATCACCGGAAAATGCCGCGCCAGCGCCACGGCCAGCGGCAGGCCGACATAGCCCAGGCCAACAACAACGATGCTGTGCGGTAGCGGAAATGAAGCGGTCACGGCGAATTCCAGGCTGGGGGGAACCGGCAGCAGGGGTAGCCCGCCGCCTGCGGGGTGTCAATCTCTTGACCCGCCCGGAGGGGCAGGGTACAGCCGGTCATGGCCCGTCGCCTGCTGATCATTGTCCATGAGGCATTGTTTTTTGCCACCCACCGCCTGCCGGTGGGCCGCGCCATGCTGGCGCGCGGCTGGGAAGTGCATGTGGCAGCGCCGCCCGATGCCGATATGGCGGCCCGGTTGCAGGCCGAGGGCTTTATCCTGCATCCGATCCCGCTGGCCCGTGGCGGCCAGAACCCGCTGGCGGAATTCCGCCTGATGCTGGCTTTGCTGGCATTGCTGCGCCGGCTGCGGCCGATGCTGGTGCATCATGTGTCGATGAAGCCGGTGATCTGGGGCGGCATGGCCAGTCGGCTGGCCAGGGTGAAGGCGGCGGTGCATGCCATCACCGGCCTGGGTTTTGTGTTCATCCGCCAGGATTTTAAGGCCCGGCTGCTGCGTGCCGTGATCCGCCGGCTGTATCGTTTTGCGCTCGGCCATCCGAATGGCCGGGCGATTTTCCAGAACCCGGACGATCTGGCGCTGTTCCAGGCCAATGCAATGGTGTTGCCCGGGCGTTGGTGCATGATCAAGGGCTGCGGTGTTGATATGGCGGCCTTTCCGGCGCGGCCGGAGCCAAGCGAGCATGTCCAGGCGCCGCCTGTGGTGATGTTTCCCGCCCGCCTGCTGGGCGACAAGGGTGTGAATGAATTTGCCGCTGCCGCCACAGAATTGCGCGCCGAAGGCGTGGCGGCGCGTTTTGTGCTGGTGGGCCGGCGCGATCCGGATAATCCCACCGATATTGGCGAAGCCAGGCTCAAGCAATGGGTGGATAGCGGCCTGATGGAATATTGGGGTTTCAGCACCGATATGGCGGCAACATTGGCGCAGGCCGATCTGATCGTGATGCCAAGTTACCGCGAGGGCCTGCCGCGCGGCCTGATCGAAGCGGCGGCAACCCAGCGCGCCATCATCACCGCCGATGTGCCGGGCTGCCGCGAAGTGGTGCGGCATGAGCAGAATGGCCTGCTGGTGCCGGTGCAGGATGCTGCGGCCACAGCGGCGGCAATGCGGCGGCTGATCCTGGATGCTGATTTGCGCCGTGCCCTGGGCCGGCGTGGCCGTGCCATCGCCGAGGCGGAATTCTCGGTGGAACATTTTGTCTCGGAAAGCCTCAAGGCTTATGACGCCGTGTTGCAGCCGCTGGGAGAGCAGGTATGACCGGGTCCCTGACTTGGCCTTTGGCGCTCTGCTTTGCGGCTCTGGCCGGCATCGGCACGGCTTTGCTGCTGCTGCCGCTGATAGTGTGGCTGAAAACCCGCGCCGTGCTGGACCTGCCCAATGCGCGGTCCAGCCACACCCAGCCCACGCCGCGCGGCGGCGGCATCGCCGTGGTGGCGATGGTGCTGGCGCTGGGTCTGCCCTGGGTGACATTGACCGAACAACTGGCCAATGGCCTGCTGCTGGTGGGTTTCCTGGTGCTGGCGCTGCTATTCTGGTTTGACGACCGGCTGGGTGGCCTGCCGATCAGCCTGCGTATGGGCGCGCAGGCTTTGGCGGTGGTTCTGGTGCTGGGGCAATTGCCGCCCGAGGCGCGCATTGCCAGCGGCATGCTGGCCGATTGGCTGCCCTTATGGCTGGAACGGCTGCTGTGTTTCCTGGCCTGGCTGTGGTTCGTCAACCTGTTCAATTTCATGGATGGCATCAACGGCATCACCGGCGTTGAGATGGCCGGCATCGGGCTGGGGCTGGCGGCCTGCGCCGCTTTGGCCGGGTTCGGCGCCGCACCGGCCGGGCTGGCGCTGATCGTGGCCGGCGCCGGCTTGGGTTTCCTGCGCTACAATTGGGGCCAGGCGCAGGTTTTTATGGGCGATGTCGGCTCGGTGCCGGTGGGCTTCCTGCTCGGTGGCCTGCTGTTGCAGGCAGCGCTCAGCGGCCTGTGGGCGGCGGCTTTGATCCTGCCGCTGTATTATTGGTTCGATGCCACCATCACATTGCTGCGCCGCGCCCTGAAGCGCGAACGTATCTGGCAGGCGCATCGCCAGCATTTTTATCAGCAGGGCGCGCGCAAGGCCGGTGCCCATGCCCCGGTGGCCGGCAAGATCGCGCTGCTGAATGTGGCGCTGATCGGCCTGGCCCTGCTGGCACAATCAGGGCCGCGCCCCTGGTCGGAGATCGCGGCCCTGCTGCTTGGTCTGGTACTGGTGCTGGCGCTGTGCCGGCACTTCAGGGAGTGAAAATCAGCCGCGCTTGATCAGCTCGTATTGCTGCACCAGCGCTTCGGCCTGGCGGATCGACGCGATGTCGATCAGCTTGCCATCCAGCGCCACCGCGCCCAGGCCATCGGCCTGCGCCTTGGCCATGGCTTCCAGAATACGCCGCGCCTTGGCCACTTCCGCTTCCGGCGGGGTGTAAACCTCGTTGGCCAGCGGAATCTGGCTCGGATGGATCGCCCATTTGCCTTCACAGCCAAGAATGGCGGCGCGGTTGGCCTGCGCCCGGTAGCCTTCCGCATCGGAGAAATCACCGAACGGGCCATCAATCGGGCGGATGCCGTTGGCGCGGGCCGCCACCACCATGCGGCTGATGGCGTAATGCCACATATCGCCCCAGAAATAGTCGCGCGGCTTGTCGCCGTCCTTGTCGGTCAGCACACCATACAACGCGTTCGGGCCGCCGATGGAGGTGGTGCGGGCGCGGGTGCTGGCGGCATAATCCGCCACGCCGAAATGCAGGCTTTCCAGGCGCGGGCTGGCGGCGGCAATCTCGTTGATATTCTGCATGCCCAAAGCGGTTTCGATGATCGCCTCGATGCCGATGCGGCGCTTGAAGCCCTTCGCGGTCTCAATCTGGGTCAGCAGCATGTCCACCGCGTAGATATCGGCGGCGGTGCCCACCTTGGGCACCATGATCAGGTGCAGCTTGTCGCCGGCCTGCTCCACCACATCCACCACGTCGCGATACATGTAATGCGTATCCAGGCCGTTGATCCGCACGCTGAGGGCCTTGTTGCCCCAGTCAATATCATGCAGCGCCTGCACAATATTCTTTCGCGCCTGCGGCTTGTCGTCGGGCGCCACCGCGTCCTCAAGGTCCAGGAACACCACATCGGCAGCGGATTTTGCTGCTTTTTCAAATAGTTTGACGCTGGAGCCAGGCACCGCCAATTCGCAGCGGTTGAGCCGGGGCGTGGTTTGGGTGACGGTTTTGAAGCTCATGGCGCGCTTTTTCTCCCTGCTGGTGTGTTGCAACTGCTAACGAACCGGCGGGGGCTTGGCAAGAGCTACTCTTTGGCCCCGGCCGGGCTTCTGCCCCGGGCGAGCGGGTGATGCGCCTGCACCAGGGCCTGTTTCCGCGCTTCCAGCACATGGGTGTAGATCTGCGTGGTGCTGATATCGGCATGGCCCAGCATCTTCTGCACGGCGCGCAGATCGGCGCCATGTGCCAGCAAATGGCTGGCAAAGGCATGGCGCAAAACATGCGGCGACACCTTGGCCGGATCGATCTTGGCTGCAACAGCAAGGTCTTTCAGCAATTGGCCAAAACGCTGCCGGGTCAGATGGCCGCTTTCGCCGCGAGACGGGAACAGCCAGGGCGATGCCTGCCTGGCGGCTATGAATTCGCCGCGCCAGTCCTTGGCGTAATCCAGCAAGGCGCTGCGGGCCGGCGCACTCAGCGGCACCAGCCGTTCCTTGTTGCCCTTGCCGCGCACCAGCAGGAAACGTGGATCGTCGCCAAAGGGCGGGAAGCGCAAGCCCACCAATTCGCTCACCCGCAGGCCAGTGGCATAGAGGATTTCCAGCAAGGCGGTCAGCCGGGCGCTTTCGGCCGGATCGTCGCGCAGCCGCCGCGCCTCGGCCAGCAGCCGATCCACCTCGGCCTCGCTCAGCAGCTTGGGCAGCGGCCGGCCACGCTTGGGCGCATCCAGCAAGGCCGAAGGATCGTCGGCCCGGATGCCTTCGCTGGCCAGGAAACGGAAGAATTGCCGCAGCGCCGAAAGCCGCCGCGCCATGGTGGCGGGTTTCAGCCCGGCATCACTCAGGCCCTGCACATACCGGCGCAGGGCCGTGGCGCCAACCTGCTCCGGGTTTTCATTCTGCGCGATCAGGAAGCCGCTGAAATCGGCCAGATCGTTGCCATAGGCTTCAAGCGAATTCCGGGCCAGGCCGCGTTCGGCGCCCAGCATTTCCAGGAAACTCTCGATATGGCGCTGGCCGCGCAAGATCAGAGGCCGCGGGCCAAGGCCGCTTCCAGCGCCAGGGCGCGCACTTCGGTTTCCAGGCGCACCCGCTTGAGCGCACCAAAGGCGGTGGCCAGGCTGGCCGGATCGGCCTTGGCCATGCCGTCGCCGCCCAGCAGCACCAGCGCCAGGGCCACGGTTTCGGCGCGGCTGCCGCTTTCGGTCGCGCGCAGCAGATTGCGCCAATAGGCCACCGGCGGGGCGTTGCCGGCAGAATCCAGGCCGGGTTGCGCCAAAGCCTGCCAGGTTTCCGCCGGCACGGCCACGCCGCTGGCTTCGGCCAGGATCAGCACCAGGGCTTGCAAAGCCGCCCGGCGTGGCGCCGGCAGGTCGCCCAAAGCGGCGCTCCAGGCTTCATATTGTTGTGCCGGCCAGGTGCTGGCGGGTGTTTCGGCCAGCAGCAACAGGGGCCAGATGCGGGCCATGCCGGCCTGTGCGGCGGCATCGCCCTGGCTCAGCAGGGTGTTGCGCCACAGCCGCGCCGTGCCGGTTTCGCCGGCTGCCAGGGCCAGGCGGATCACAGCGGGTGCGGCTTCCTGGCTTTCCGGCCCGGCCGGCAGGTCACGCAGGCTGTCGCGCAAGGCGGCGGCGGTCACAAACAGGGTGCCGCGTGCCACGGCCAGTTCATAGGCGCGCTTCAGGGCTTCGGCCCGGGCCGGCCCCAGGGTCAGTTCGCGTGCCTGCTTGAACAGATAGGCGGCGGCGCGGGCGCCCTTGATCTTGCCGGCGGCGATATCGGCGCGCTGTGCTTCGCTGATTTCCAACTGGCTGTATGCCGAAATCAGCCGCGCCAGCGGCACCGCGCCCAAAGCCACGCCGCGTTCCAGGGCCTGCAATCGGGTGTCGGGTTCCAGATCAGGCAGTTCGGCAATGGCCGGCAGCAGGGCTGCCGGCGCCACATCCAGGCTGCCCTGCGGCAGCGGCCGCTTGGCCTCGCGCAGCATGGTCACAGCCAGGGCATCATGGCCCAGGCTTTCCACCTTGGCGCGGTCGTCGCCGCGCAAGGCAGCAGCCAGAACCTGAAAACCACGATCCTCGCCGCCTTGGTCGCGCCACAGGCTCAGCGCCAGGTCGCCACCGGAAATATCGCCGGCCTTGTAGCGGCACAACACCGCCAGCCGCAGCCAGGCGGGTGCGGCGGCATCCTCGCGCAAGGCCTGTGCGCCCAGGCTACAGGCGGTGTTGATATCGTGCCTGAGCAGCGCCTGATCAATCGGCAGGCGGGTGAATACCGCATCGCGCAGCATGGCCGGGCGCGGCATGCCCAATTGTGCGGCCTCGGTGCCGGCGCCCAGACGATAAAGCTGTTCCACGCGCAGGCCGAGCAGGCTCGGCGCGGCCTGGCCGCCGCCGGGCGCTTCGGCGATGCTGAGCAGCAGCCGGCGCTGCAACTGGCGCAGGCCGGGCGAAGCCACCGGGGCCGGCAGCAGGGTGATGACACGCTCGGCCTGTGCCCGGCTGGTATTGCCCCACATGCGCGGCCCAAGGCCGCCATTGTCTTCCGCCAGCAGGCCGGCACTGGATGGATCGGGCGCCTTCAGCGCCTCGATCTGCACGCCACCACCGCCACTACCACTGCTAGGGCCCGGCGTCTCGGCCGGTTTCGTCTCGGCAGCAGCAGCCGGGGCCGGTGTGGGGGCCGGGGCTGTATTGACCTGGCCCGGGCCAGGGGCCGGGGTCTCGTCCGGCGCTGGCGTGGCCGAGGGTGCCGGCGTCAGCCGCACCGGCTGGGCTTGGATGGGGGCCGCGATCAGGGCAAGGCTGGCCAGGAGCGCCAGGCCGGGCAAGCCCCGTACCGGGCGGGAAACGGACAGCCTGCGCATGATTATTTCCCCAATCGGTCGTTTGGAATGGTTTTCTCAACCCGCGCTGTTGGCGCCGGAATGTCCCAGGTGGCAAGGAAAATGCCGCCACCGGCAACAATCAGCACCAGAACGGCAAGGAAAATCAGCAGCAGGCGACTCATGGCAACCTCAAACAGCAAAATCCGCCCGCGTTTGAATTAACGAACGGTTCAAGTATTCTACCGTTCCGGCCCGGGCCTAGCAATCGGCCCGGCAAGCCAAGGCCCGTTCCAGGGCCAAGCAACGAGGATCGTGTGCAAACAACCGAATTACCCAGTACGCCAGAGCCGGCTGCCCTGGCAGAAAATGTGCCGCTGCGCAGCCTGGTGCTGGTTGGCCTGATGGGCGCCGGCAAGAGTTCGGTCGGCAAGCGCCTGGCGATGCGGCTTGGCCTGCCGTTTTTTGACGCCGATGCCGAAATAGAGAAGGCAGCCGGCGCCAGCATCCCGGATATTTTTGCCGAACATGGCGAAGCCGCATTCCGCGATGGCGAGCGCCGCGTCATTGCCCGGCTGCTGGAACAATCGCCGATCGTGCTGGCCACCGGCGGCGGCGCCTTCATGAATGATGAAACCCGCGCCCGCATCCGTGAGCGTGGTCTGTCGATCTGGCTCAAGGCCGAACTGGATGTGCTGGTGAAACGCTGCGCCCGGCGCGGCAACCGGCCGCTGTTGCAGCAGGGCGATCCGCGCAGTGTGCTGGCGCGGCTGATGGAGCAGCGTTATCCGGTTTATGCCGAATCTGACCTGACCGTGCTGACCGGCGATGGGCCGCATGAAGGTGTGGTGGAACGTATCATCGCTGAATTGCCGCCGGGCTATAACGCCAAGGCCGTGGCCGAAACCGACGGGGATTGAGACCATGAGCCAACCGCATCGCATTCGCGTTGAACTTGGCCAGCGTGGCTACGACATCCATGTCGGCGCCGGGCTGATCGCCAATGCCGGCCAGTTGATCGCGCCGATCCTGCGTCGGCCTTTCACCGTGATCGTGACCGACGAGAATGTGGCGCGGCACCGCCTGGCGCCGTTGCAGGCGGCGCTGGATGGCGCCGGAATCCGCCATGAAACGGTGATCCTGGCGCCGGGCGAGGGGCAGAAAAGTTTTGCCGGGCTGGAGCGGGTTTGTGATGCGCTGCTGGCGCATAAGGTGGAACGCCGCGATCATGTCATTGCGCTGGGCGGCGGCGTGATCGGCGATCTGGTTGGCTTTGCCTGCTCGATCCTGCGCCGTGGCGTGGATTTTATCCAGATTCCCACCAGCCTGCTGGCCCAGGTGGATAGCAGCGTGGGTGGCAAAACCGCGATCAATTCGCCCTATGGCAAAAACCTGATCGGCGCCTTCCATCAGCCCCGTCTGGTGCTGGCCGATATTGATGCGCTGGACACGCTGCCGCTGCGTGAATTGCGTGCCGGCTATGCCGAAGTGGTGAAATACGGCCTGCTCGGCGATGCTGGTTTTTATGCCTGGCTGGAAACCAATGGTGCTGCCCTGCTGGCCGGCGACAAGGCCTTGCGCGCCGAAGCCGTGGCACGCTGCTGCGCCCACAAGGCGCGGATCGTGGCGGCCGATGAACGCGAGGAAGGCGAACGCGCGCTGCTTAATCTAGGTCACACCTTTGGCCATGCGCTGGAAGCTGAAACCGGCTATTCCGCCCGCCTGCTGCATGGCGAGGGCGTGGCCGTGGGCATGGTGCTGGCATTCCAGCTTTCCGGCCGGCTTGGCCTGTGCGATGCGGCTTTGGCGCCGCGTGTGCAGGCGCATCTGCGCCAGAGCGGCCTGCCGGCCGGCCTGGCCGATGTGGATGGCGCCTCTGGCTTCAGCGCCGAAACCCTGCTGCATCACATGCAGCAGGACAAGAAGGTGCAGGATGGCAAGCTGGTATTCATCCTGGCCGAGGCCCTGGGCCATGCCGTGCAGCGCAACGACGTGACCGCACCGGCGGTGCTGGCGCTGTTGCGGGATGAATTGCCGCAAGCAGCATCCGATGGTGGCCCGACCATGTTGCGGCAGGCATGAGCCGGCTTCGCATATGACCGGACCTCGCATATGACTGGATCTCGCATATGACCGGATCTCGCATATGACCGGTCGCATCCTCCGTCTGGTCCGGCTGATCCGCGCGGCCTTGCTGCGCTGGCTGCGTTCGCGGGGGCCGCGTGAAAGCCTGCCGATCCGCGAGCAGAGCGCCAGCGAAGCGCTGCGCCATCAGTTGCAGGAAACCGCCGGGCAGGGTGCGTTGGTCAAGCATGAACGTGACATGCTCGGCTCGATCCTTGATCTGGACGAGGTGCCGGTCGGCGATGTGATGGTGCATCGGCGCAAGATGGAAATGCTGGATGCCGCTTTGCCTCCGGCCGAGATTGTTGCCCAGGTGCTGGCTTCGCGCCATACCCGGATTCCGGTCTGGCAGGGTGAACCGGAAAATGTCATCGGCGTGCTGCATGCCAAGAATCTGCTGCGCGAATTGCATAGCCTGAATTTTGATGTGGCGCGGCTTGATCTGGGCAAATTGCTGCTGCCGCCCTGGTTTGTGCCTGAAACCACCACGTTGCGTGAGCAGCTCAATGCCTTCCGCCAGCGCCGCGCCCATTTTGCCCTGGTGGTGGATGAATATGGCGCCATCCTCGGCCTGGTGACGCTGGAGGATATCCTGGAGGAGATCGTCGGCGATATCCGCGACGAACACGATACTGCCAATCGTATCTACCGTTTGCAGGCCGATGGCACGCTGATGGTGGATGGCACCGCCACGATCCGCGATCTCAACCGGCAATTTGACTGGCATCTGCCGGATGATGATGCCACCACCATCGCCGGGCTGGTGCTGCATGAGGCGCAGGTGATCCCGGATCAGGGTCAGGTTTTTGTGTTTCACGATTTCCGCTTTGAGGTGCTGCGGCGCCAGCGCAACCAGATCACCGTGCTGAAACTGACTCCGTTGCAAAGCGGCGGGGAATAGCCCGTGGCGATGATGGCGGAAATTTTTGCGGTGATTGCGCCGATCTTTGTGCTGGCCGGCCTCGGCTTCATCTGGGCCAAGCGCCGGCTGCCGTTCCCCACGGATAGTATCGGCCTGCTGGCCACCAATATCGGCACGCCCTGCCTGGTGATTGCCACTTTGATCAAGGCCGATATCAGCCGCGACGATCTCGGCCTGATGGCCCTGGCCACTTTGCTCGCGCTGAGCAGTTTCCTGTTGCTGGGCGCGGCGGCCCTATATCTGCTCAAACTGCCGATGCGCAGTTTTCTGCCCTCACTGGGTTTTCCCAATACCGGCAATGCCGGCCTGTCGCTGTGCCTGTTTGCCTTCGGGGCGCCCGGTCTGGCGCTGGGTCTGGTGTTTTTCGCCATCACGTCTTTCGGCAATTTTGCCGTTGGGCAATCGATCTATGCCGGGCGCGGCAATTGGCGCGAAGTGGCGCGTTCGCCGGTGGTTTATGCCGTACCGCTGGCGGCGCTGGGCAACATCTTCCAGGTGGAATTACCGCTGTTCCTGATGCGCAGCCTGGAAACTGCCGGTTCGATTGCCATCCCGCTCATGATGCTCACGCTGGGCGTGTCGCTGGCCAACCTGCGTGTCACTGAATTGCGGGTGGCGCTGCTGCTCACGGCTCTGCGGCTCGGCTTCGGCCTGACGGTGGGCGTAGCGCTGGCCTGGGCCTTTGGCCTTACCGGGGTGGCGCGTGGTGTGCTGATCATCCAATGCGCCATGCCGGTGGCGGTGATGAACGCGATTTTTGCCGCGCGTTACAATCGCGATCCGGCAGCGGTGGCCGGGTTGGTGGTGGTTTCCACCCTGATCTCGTTTGCCACTTTGCCCCTGCTGCTGCTGCTCGCCCTGGAATGATGCTCCAGCCCGGCCGCCGCCATGTAATAAGCCAGGATGGCGCTGCGCAGCCGTGAGGTCAGGGTGTTTTCGCTGCGCCGCGGATCGGCCTGCACGGCGGCGGCAAAGCCATGCCGGTCAACCCCTTCCAGGCGGCAGATCACATCCAGCGCCTGCCATTCGATCCGCTCCAGCCGTACACTGGTGCGCATCTGGCCCAGCCGGATGTTGCGCGTGACCAGACTGGGGCGCTGGAGCTGCTTTGGCAGGCCGGTGGCGGAAGTATTGGGGTGTGTCTGCGTCATAAGCACAACATTTAATATATGCTGAGCGGCAGGGCAAACAAAAAGTTGTGCTCGACTAATCAGACTCCATAAAAGTATGCAGGCTGAAAGAAAATCAGATTACAGGGGTTTTTCAGCTTCCTCTGGCGTCAGCGCCGTCAGCGCCAGGGCATGAACGCCATCGGCCAGTTCCTGGGCCAGCAATTTGTAGATCAGCCTTTGCCGTGCCACGCGGCCCTGGCCCTGGAAGGCTGCGGAAACCACAGCCACGGCAAAATGGGTTTCCTCGGGCTTCAATCCCTTCATGCCGGCATGGCCGGCATGCTGGCTGGATTGATCCTCGATTTCCAGCCGGGTCGGCTGGAGGGCTTCGGTCAGCTTGGTGCGGATGCGGTCCTGGATGCTCATGCCGACCCGCTTAAGTGGCGTTGTCGCCCCTGTCAAGCGCGGCTTCGCCTTGCCATGCACCGCCTTGGTCCCATACTCTTGCGCCATGGCACGGGCACGATCAGCGCGGCAGACAGCACGCGAAGGGCATTTTATTGGCGCCGAGGCGGAATCCGCCGAGGGTCTGAATGCCCGGCTGCATGTCTGTAATCATCCGGAATGTCGCCAGGAAGGGCGCTTTCCGGCGCCAAAAAGCCGTGAACCACGCGATGGCCGCTATTGGTTCTGCCTGGAACATGTGCGCCAATATAATCTCGGCTGGGATTTTTTCCGCGGCATGAGCCCGGAGGAAGTGGAGCAATATCAGCGCGAGGATGTGATCGGACACCGCCCGACCTGGACCTTCGGCACCAAATCGGCCGAACATGGCGGCGAGGAACCGCAGGTCTGGGTCAAGGACGATCTCGGCATCCTGGCCGATGTGGGCATTGTGCTGAATGCCGGGCGGCGCCACCGGGCCGAGCCGGTTTTTGAGCCACGCGAGCGCGAAGCCCTGCTGGAACTGGATTTTGACCTTCAGACCCTGAAACCGCCTTTGCGCTGGGCCGATATCAAGGCGCAATACAAGGTGATGGTTAAGCGGTACCATCCGGATGCTAATGGCGGCGACCGCGAAGCCGAGGAAAGGCTGAAAACCATCAACCAAGCCTATGCCTATCTCGAAACCCGGGGCTATACTTGATCCAGTTATCCCGGGAAGCCTGTTTCTGAGACCCAGACAAAAAAGATAGCCAAAGAGAAGTGACGATGACGGCCATTCAGACCAAGCCTGTGAATGCTCCCTTTAGCGGTGCCGGCATGCCCGACCTGCCGGATGTGAAGATTTCCGTGCGCGACGTGTTCGGTTTTGACAGCGACATGATGGTGCCGGGTTTCTCGCACCGTTCAGAGCATGTGCCTGATCTTGATTCGACCTATCGCTTCGACCGCGAAACCACGCTGGCGATCCTGGCCGGCTTTGCCTATAACCGCCGCGTTATGGTGCAGGGCTATCACGGCACCGGCAAATCCACCCATATCGAGCAGGTGGCGGCGCGGCTCAACTGGCCCTGCGTGCGTGTCAATCTCGACAGCCATATCAGCCGCATTGATCTGGTGGGCAAGGATGCCATCGTGCTGCGCGATGGCAAGCAGGTGACCGAATTCCGCGAAGGCATCCTGCCCTGGGCGCTGCAATCGCCGGTCGCGCTGGTATTCGACGAATATGATGCCGGTCGCCCGGATGTGATGTTTGTGATCCAGCGTGTGCTGGAAGTGGAGGGCAAGCTGACCTTGCTCGACCAGAATCGCGTCATCCGCCCGCACAAGGCTTTCCGCCTGTTCTCCACCGCCAACACCATCGGCCTGGGCGACACGACCGGCCTGTATCATGGCACGCAGCAGATCAACCAGGGCCAGATGGACCGCTGGTCGATTGTCACCACGCTGAATTATCTGCCGGCCGATGATGAAGTGGCCATCGTGGTGGCCAAGTCGCCGAGCTACCAGGATGCCGCCGGCCGCAAGGCCATCGCGCAGATGGTGGCGGTGGCCGAGCTGACCCGCTCCGGCTTCATCAACGGCGATATCTCCACCGTGATGAGCCCGCGCACCGTGATCACCTGGGCTGAAAATGCCCGTATCTTCGGCAGCATCGGCTTCGCCTTCCGCGTCACCTTCCTCAACAAGTGTGACGAGTTGGAGCGTGCCACTGTGGCGGAATATTATCAGCGCTGCTTCGGCGAGGAACTGCCCGAGACCGCTGCGAAGCTCGACCTGAAGTAACATGGCCAACAAAGCCGAGTCGCCGATCGAGCCGTTCAAGCGGGCGCTGGGTAATGCCACGCGCTCGATTGCCGGCGAGCGCGAATTGCAGGTCAGCTTCGGCCCGGAAACCCCGGGCCTGCGTGGCCTGCGCGCCCGCCTGCCGGTGCCGGCACGGGATCTGCCGGCCGCCGAGGTGGCGCAATTGCGCGGCCTGGCCGATTCGATGGCGTTGCGGCTCAGGCATCATGACGACAAGCTGCATTCCAAGCTACTGCCGCAGGGCGGCACCGCGCGCGCGGTGTTTGATGCCGTGGAGCAGGCGCGGGTAGAGGCGCTGGGCGCCAACCGCATGCCCGGCATGGCCAGCAATCTCTCCGCCGCGCTGGACGAGCGCTGCCGCAGCCGTGGCTTTGCCAAGGTGAAGGATCGCTCCGAGGCACCCTTGGCTGAAGCGGTTGGCCTGTTGGCGCGCGAAAGGCTGACCGGCCTGCCGATCCCGGAAGCGGCGCGCGGCATGGTGGAGATGTGGCGCCCGTTCATCGAGGAAAAGGGCGGCGCCGATCTCGACCGGCTGTTTGACAATATCAAGGACCAGCGCGCCTTCGCCAAGCTGGCGCGCAAGCTGATCAAGGATCTTGATCTCGCCGACGAGGAAAGCGGCGACATGTCGGAGGATGACGACGAATCCGACCAGGAGAATCAGGGCCAGCAGCCGCAGAGCCAGTCCGAGGGCGAGGAAAGCCAGGATGGCGAATCCTCGGCCCAGGGCGAGCAGCAGGCCGATGCTTCCGATGCCGGCGGCGGCGATGCCGCCGAAATGGAAGCCGAAGCCGGCATGGAGCAGCAGGTTGCCGGCTCCGGCGAGGAAGCCGGCAAGGGCCGCCGCCCGCCCAGCAGCGACATGATGGGCCATAACCGCGAGGCGGCCTACAAGGCATTCACCAAGCAGTTCGACGAAGTGGTGGGCGCCGACGATCTCTGCGATGCCGATGAACTGGGCCGGCTGCGCAATCATCTCGATCAGCAGCTCAATCATCTGCAAAGTGTGGTTGGCCGGCTCGCCAACCGGCTGCAACGCCGCCTGCTGGCCAAGCAGACCCGCTCGTGGGATTTTGATCTTGAGGAAGGCATCCTTGACGCCGCCCGGCTGGCCCGCATCGTGGCCAATCCCACCTTGTCGCTGAGCTACAAGGAAGAGAAGGAAACCGATTTCCGCGACACGGTCGTGTCGCTGCTGATCGACAATTCTGGTTCGATGCGCGGTCGCCCGATCACGGTGGCGGCGATGTGCGCCGATATCCTGGCCCGCACCCTGGAACGCTGCGCTGTGAAGGTGGAAATCCTCGGCTTCACCACACGCGCCTGGAAGGGCGGCCAGAGCCGCGAACGCTGGCTCAACGAAAACAAGCCGGCCCAGCCCGGCCGCCTCAACGACCTGCGCCATATTGTCTACAAAAGCGCCGATGCGCCCTGGCGCCGCGCCCGGCGCAATCTCGGCCTGATGCTGCGCGAGGGTTTGCTGAAGGAAAATATCGACGGCGAGGCGCTGATGTGGGCGCATGACCGGCTGATCGCCCGGCCGGAACAGCGCCGCATCCTGATGGTGATTTCGGATGGCGCGCCGGTGGATGACAGCACACTCTCGGTCAATCCGGGCAATTATCTCGACCGCCACCTGCGCGAAACGATCGAATGGATCGAGCGCCGCTCGCCGGTGGAACTCACCGCCATCGGCATCGGCCATGATGTGACACGCTACTACCGCCGCGCCGTCACCATCGTGGATGCCGAGCAGCTTGGCGGCGTGATGATGGAGCGCCTGGCCGAATTGTTCGAGGACGATCCCGGCGCCAAGGGCGCCGGCAAGGCCGGCACAGGCCGAGGCCGGCGCCGCGCGGCGTGACCACATTCGACAGGGTGCCTGGATTTTCAGGCATTCCTGTCGACACGCATATGTCGATGTAAAGTTCTTGTAAAAAGTTATTATTTCGCAATGATAACCCGCATAGGTAAATTCGGAGGGTTTTTATGCTGCGCTTAGGTATCATTTCATCACTTTTGGTTTTTCTGGCTGCCTGTACGCATAACCCAATCCCCGAAGGCTATACCGGGCCCCTGGCCACAGTAACGGATACTTTTAGCCAGCGTAGCGGCGTGAGTGCCGATTTCTTTGTTCTAACTGCCATCAATGATCGGCAGATCGATGACAGCATCGGTGGCACGCGCATGGCAAATCAGGGCCAGGGCTTTTCCCAGAGACCTGTGGCATTGTCTCGCCTCGTTCCTGCCCAGCCGGCAAAATTCACCTTGAAAGGCAGGCGGCAATACGGGGCGCCAATCCTGGAACTGGTGAATAAAATCTACCAGATATCTGGCGATCTAGAATTCACCCCTGAGCCGGGCGCACGCTACGTTGTAAGAGGCACACTGAGCGAGGAGTATTCCGCTGTCTGGATGGAAAACTCTGTCACCGGCGAAGTTGCGGTGAAAAAATTGGAATTTAAAGGCTCCACGTCGCTAGGCATTTTGGAGAAATAGAAATAGCGAGAGTGCAGTGTGGCTTTTTCGCCACATGGGCGAGCGAGTGATGCGCAACACAATCTCACCAAACCGGTGGCGCGATTGCGCCACAATTCGGATCGCATGCTCCCAGCGGTTTCAACCAGGGAGGTGCCCATGCACAGTAATCGTAATATGGCGGCCACTATTGCCGCCCTGATAATGGCCGGTTTGGCCATGGCGGCCTGCGAAAAAGCCCCGGAAAACAGTGCTACCAGCAGTTCCGCCTCTGCCGGCGGCATAGTGCCGGCACAAGCTGCCGCTCCCATGGTAATCAGCANNATGCCCGCCGCTGCATCGGCGGCGCCTGCCACGGAGCGTGGCCGTTTTGTGCCCGGGCCATATATCGCCGCAGCACCAGTGGTAATGGGTGGGCACGCCATGCCGACCCAGGATCGCTATGCCAACGCGCCGGCCAATCCGGTGCGCAGCGTGGCCGATACGCCGGTTTCCACCTTCAGCGTGGATGTGGACACGGCATCCTATGCCTTGGTGCGGCGTTTCCTGCGCGAGGGGCGCCTGCCGCCGGTACAGGCATTGCGCAGCGAGGAGATGATCAACTACTTCGCCTATGACTATGCCAAGCCGCGCGATGCCAGCACACCCTTTGCCATTGATGTGGCGCTGATGCCGACGCCGTGGAACGAGCATAGCCGGCTGTTGCGGATCGGCCTGCAAGGCTACAGCCCGGCCGACCAGCAACAGCAACGCCCGGTGGCGAATATCACCTTTCTGGTCGACGTATCCGGCTCGATGGCATCGGCTGACAGGTTGCCGCTGGCTCAGGCTGCGATGCGTCAGATGCTGGCTGCGCTGCGGCCGGAGGACCGGGTTGCCATCGTCACCTATGCCAATGGCACAGCGGTAGCGCTGGCTTCCACCAAAGTGGCGGAACGCGCCAAAATCGAACGTGTCATTGATGGTCTGGCGGCGAGTGGTGGCACGTTCGGCAGTGATGGCCTGCGGCTGGCTTATGCCGAGGCCGAAAGTGGTTTTGTTGCCGGCGCTGCCAACCGCGTGATCCTGATGACCGATGGTGATTTCAACATCGGCACGGTGGATGCACCCAGCCTACAAACTTTTATCGCCGCTAAACGCAAGACCGGCATCTATCTCTCGGTGCTGGGCTTCGGGCTGGGTAATCTCAACGACAGTATGATGCAGACACTGGCCCAGGCAGGCAATGGCAGTGCGGCGTATATCGACAGCCTGGAAGAGGCGCGCCGCGTGCTGGTGGATCAGATCGATGCTGCTCTGGTGCCGATTGCCAATGATGTGAAGCTTCAGGTCGAATTCAATCCGGCCCACGTGGCTGAATACCGGCTGATCGGCTACGAAACGCGCACCTTGCTGCGCGAGGATTTCAAAAATGATGCGGTAGATGCCGGCGAAATTGGCGATGGCCACCGTGTCACCGCGCTTTACGAGATCACCGCACCCGGCGGCAAGGGGCAGAGGCTTGATCCACTGCGCTACGCGCCCGCCCCGGAAGCCGGCAAGCCGGCTATTGCCAAGTCAGGGACCGCAGCCGGGGCCGGGGATGAAATCGCCTTTGTCCGACTGCGCTACAAGCGGCCCGGCGAAGCAGAAAGCCGCGAACTGGCGCGAGCGGTGCTGGAGCACGATGGTCACACCGCCGCAACAGCCCCCGCTGATCTGCGTTTCGCCGCTGCGGTGGCCGGATTCTCGCAGGCATTGCGTGGCGACCCCTACCTGAACGGCTTCAGTCTGGCGCAGGTGGCGACTTTGGCCGAGGCGGGCAAGGGCAACGACCCAGGCGGCTGGCGGGCAGAATTCATCCGTCTGGTGCGCAGCGCGGAAGCCCTGAAACGCTGAGACGGTTCAGCCGATCTTCTTGATCGAGGCGAGCAGCGAGCCGAGCTTGCTGCGCGCCGCTTCGCTAAGGCCTTCCTGGTTGGGCTTTTGCGCCGGCGCTGGTTCAACCGGCCGCTCAGGCTCGGCAGCCGGGGCGCCCAGCACGTCGTTCACTGCTGCCATCAGGTGGCCCAGGTCAATCGGTTTGGCGACATAGCCGTTCATGCCGGCGGCGAGATAGATGGCGCGGTCGCCTTCCATGGCATTGGCGGTGAGGGCGATGATCGGCAGGTTGCCGGCCGGCGGCGCCAGGCGACGGATGGCGCGGGTGGCAGCCATGCCATCCATTTCCGGCATCTGCACATCCATCAACACCACATCAAACGGCGCCGTCTGCACGGCGGCGCAGGCTTCCAGGCCGTTATTCACCATATGCACATGATGGCCCAGGCGGCGCAGCATGGTGGCAATCACCATCTGGTTGACCTGATTGTCCTCGGCCACCAGCAAACGCAGCGGCCGGCCCAGGGCGTTGTGGCGCAATTCTTCGCTCGGCCGGGTTTCCACCTGTGCCGGGGCCTCGCCCTCGGGCAGTGTCAGGCTGAACCAGAAGCGGCTGCCATGCCATTCCTCGCTTTCGGCGCCAATGCCGCCGCCCATCAATTCGGTCAATTGTTTGGAGATCGCCAGGCCCAGCCCGGTGCCGCCGAAGCGGCGGCTGATCGAGCGGTCGGCCTGGGTGAAATGCGTGAACAGGTCAGCGATTTTGTCAGCGGCGATGCCGATGCCGGTATCCTGCACCGCCCAGGTCACCTTGTAGCGGCCAGCTTCCCGCAGCGGCGCCGCCGTCACTTCGATGGTCACACCGCCCTTGTCGGTGAACTTGATCGCATTGCCCACCAGGTTGAACAGAATTTGCCGGATGCGGCTGGGATCGCCGCGCAGATAACGCGGCGTATCGGCGGCAATTGCCACATCCAGTGCGATACCCTTGGTGACGGCGCGCGGCCCCATCATGAAGGTGATGCTTTCGACCAGGCGATGCAGGTCAAAATCCACTTCATCCAGCCGCACCTTGCCGGCTTCCAGCTTGGAGAAATCCAGGATGTCGTTCAGCAGCGTCAGCAGATGCTCGGCAGATTCACGCGCCGCTTCCAGCAATTTGCGCTGCTCGGCCCCCAATACTGTGTCACTCATCAAACCTATCGAGCCGAGCACACCATTCAGCGGCGTGCGGATTTCATGGCTCATCATGGCCAGGAAATCGCCCTTGGCGCGATTCGCCGCCTCGGCACGATCCTTGGCCAGCGCGTAACGGTCGGCCAAATCACTGAGCCGCGCCGCCTGATCCTCCACCTGGCGCTTGGCCGTGGCGAGATCGGCCAGATTGGTTTCCAGTGCGCGCTGCTGTTGCTTCAGGGCCGAAATATCGGTGCTGATGCCGACCATGCCACCATCGGCGGTGGGGCGTTCAGAGGTGCGCAGCCAGCGCCCGTCGGCTAGGCGCAGTTCAGCACTGCCGCTGCTGGTTGGGCCCAGTTCCACCCGTTCGGCCAGCCAGGCATCAATCTCGCCATTGGCCATGTCGTCCAGCTTGCCGGCGATGCTGCCGCGCAGGATATCGGCAAACGGCGTGCCGGGCAGCAGCAGATGGCCGATTTCGGGATGGAAGTCGCGGAAACGGCTGTTGCACAGCACCAGCCGATGCTCACGGTCATAGAGCACAAAACCATCGGAGATGCTTTCAATGGCATCCACCAACTGGCGCTCGGCGCGCTTCACCTCGCTGATATCAGAGAAGATCGAGATCACGCCGCCATCGGCAATGCGATGGCGCGTGATGCGCAGCCAGAGGCCGGGGCGCGGCTCGGCGATGAGTGGTTTGCCATCCGGATCATGCAGGGTCTGGCGCAGGGCCTGGCGGAAACTGAGCTGGTCGAGCGCCGGATTATCCACCAGGCGGCGGCGCACAATTTCCTCAAACAGCAATTCCATATGCGCGCCGGGGCGGATGATCGCCGGATCGTGGCCGCTGATCTGGTAGAAGCGGTGATTGGCCAGCACCATGCGGCCATCGGCATCATAGAGCAGGAAGCCGTCAGGCAGGCTTTCAATCGAATCGCGCAGGCGCTGCTCGGCGCGTTTGATATCGGAAATATCGGCAAAGGTGGCAATCATGCCGCCTTGTGCGATGCGCTGCCGCGTTACACGCATCCATTGGCCCGGGCGGTATTCCACATCCAGCGGCTGGCCGGATGGGTTGAGGAAATCCTCCTCGGTGCGGCGGCGCATTTCTGCGGCTTCACTGGGCGGCACTTGCCAGAGTTTTTCCTCCACCACCCGGCGCACCAGTTCCAGCCCGTGGATGCCGGGTTTGACCAGCTTGGGATCATGGCCGGTGAGGTCGTAAAAGCGGCGGTTAGCCAACACCAGGAAACCGCCTGGATCGTAGAGCGCAAAGCCTTCGTCGATAGTCTCGATGGCATCACGCAGCCGCTGTTCGGCATGTTTCAGTGCGGTCACATCGGTCAGGATGCCAACCATGCCGCCATCGCCGGTTGGCTGTTCTGAAATGCGCAGCCAGCGGCCATCGGGAAAGCGGCGTTCCACGGCATAACCCTGGCGGTCCTGCCGCAACATCCGTTCACGCTTTTCCAGCCATAGACCAAAATCGGCCTGATCCATGGTGAAGCTGTTCTGGTCAATCGCGGCGCGGATTAGGTCGGCATAGGTGCGGCCGATGGCATCCGGCGCGTTCAGTGACGGGAAAATATCGGCGCTGTTGCTGTTGAACAGCACCAGCCGGTCATGTTCGTCATAGAGCACAAAACCATCCGGCATGTGCTCCAGCGCCTCGGTCAGCCGCTGTTCAGCCTGGCGCGTGGCGCCGATCTGGCGTCGCAGCAGAAATCCCAGGCAGATGCTGATCAGCAGCCCGGCGGCGAGCAGGGCGCCATAGGCAATCACATTCTGGCGCCAGCTGGCCAGCACATCGTCTGGTGCCAGCCCGGCCACCACCACCAGCGGCAGACCCGGCACACGGCGATAGGCAACAAAGCGCTGCACCCCGTCATTGCTGCCGCTGGAAAGCAACTGGCCCTGCGGCGCGCGCTCCAGCATGGCAAGATAATCTGGATTGTCGAGATGGCCGCCGATATCAAGCCGCTGTGGCGTGTGGCGCAGCAGCCGGGTGCCATCGGCACGATACAAAGCCAGCAGCGAATGCGGCTGCGGCTGCATGCGCTCATAAACGCCGGCGAAATATTCCGGGTCCACCGCCGCCACGATCACGCCGCCAAAACTGCCATCTGCCTGCCGGATGCGGCGGCTGACACTGAGCGCCCATTTGCCGTTGAGCCGGCTTTGCACCGGCGGGCCGATGAACAGGCCGGCATCTGCCCGCTCAACATGAACCTGGAAATATTCGCGGTCGGCGGCCTGCAAGGAGCGCGCTGGATCGGCGGCGCTGTCCAGCACCGCAATGCCGGCCGGGTTCAACACCAGCCAGGCGCGGAGCTGCGGCAACTCGCTCATCATGCTGTTCATGCGGCGGCGAATATCGGCCAGCGGCAGCGGATTCAGCATGCCGGTATCGGAAACACCATCGGCGAAATATTGCAGGAACAGATCAACGCTGGAAAAGGTGCGCGCGGCATGCTCGTCCAGCAATTGCGCCGTGGCTGCCGCCTGCTGCCTTGCCTGGCCCAGCGTATCCACGCGCTGGCGATAAAGCTGTAGCAGCACTGTTCCGGCCAGCAGCAGCAGCACCAGGCCCAGAAAGGCAGACAAATACAGCGTGATGTTGCTACGCTTCTGCATATGACGTGGCATACCGCCGGGTTAGAGGGTTTCCGATGCCGAGAGTAACAGGATTTGCGGCCTTTTGCCCAACGCGGTTTGCCCTGATTCTGCTGTTCTGGGCTGTATATAGTCCGGCCTGGGGCCAGATGCCGGAAACGGCCCGGCCGATGGTGATCCGCAGCCTGACATTGGAGCTCAATCCGGAAGCCCCGGCCGAGCGCCGGCTGGGCCGGCTGGAGTATCTCGGCGGCCTGATTCTTGCCGCCAGCGATAATGACTTTGGCGGTTATTCCGGGCTGGTTGTTGATGACGCAGGCGGCGGCCTATGGGCGGTATCGGATCGCGGCCATTGGCTGCGGCTGGAATTGCAGCGTGATGCCGCCGGATTGCCGCAGGGTGTTGAGCGGGCCTGGCTGGCACCGTTATTCGGAGTCGGAACGTCAGGGCGGTTGAGAGGCCAGTGGGTTGATGCCGAATCGCTGCGGCGTGCTGGCAATGGCGATTTCCTGGTTGGTTTTGAGCGCCGTCATCGGCTGCTGCGCTATCGCCCTCCAGCATTGGGGGCGGCGCCGGGGGCGGCCGAAGAACGGCTGCGGCTGCCGCCTGAGGCCGCCAAGCTGCCGGAGAATGGCGGCCTGGAAAGTGTGGCGGTGCTGCCGCCTGATGGTGCCATGCTGCTGATCGCCGAAGAATCGCTGCCCGGCGAATCCGGGGTTTCGCCGGTCTGGTTGCAGCAGGGTGAAACCTGGCGACGTTTATCCTGGCAGCGCCGGGGTGATTTTTTTCCCACCGATGCAGTGGGGCTGCCGGATGGTGGCCTGCTGGTGCTGGAACGCGCCTTTCGCTGGCTAAATGGCTGGGGCGCCCGGCTCAGCCGAGTCGCGGCGGCCGATTTGCGCATGGCGCCAGATGGCAGCGTGTTGCCGGCGGAAATCCTGGCCGAATGGAGCCGGCCTTATGCCAATGACAATCTGGAGGCGATGGATGTGCGCCGCGCCGAAGATGGCACGCTGTGGCTCTATTTGATGTCGGATGACAATCAAAGCCCGTTCCAGCGCAGCCTGCTTTTGCTGTTCAGATTGCCGGAGAAGGGCTGAATGTAACTAAAACGCCCGCAATTCGACCGTTTGGCCGTGCGGGCGTTTCAAGTTCTGGAAGGTTAGATCAGGCTGCCGGAGCGGCAGCCCGGGCCTTCTTGATCTGACGCTTCAGCTTCTTGGCATCAATCGAAAGCTTGGCATCGGCGGTCTTGACCAGCCAATTGTCCAAACCACCGTTATGCTCCACCGAGCGCAGGCCCTGCGCGGAGAGGCGCAGCTTGACGTTGCGGCCCAGAGCCTCGGAAATCAGGGTAACCCCATGCAGATTCGGCATAAAACGCCGGAGCGTCTTATTATTGGCGTGGCTCACATTGTGGCCGAACTGAACGCCCTTGCCGGTCACTTCGCAGCGACGAGCCATGACAGACCTCTTTCTAGCAAACTGCCCAATAGGAATCCGAAATCCCTGCTGGGAATCCGAAAATCGGGGCGGGTTATAGGGTGTCGGGGCGCATCCGTCAACGAGATTCGGCCCCTAAAAGCTTTGCTGGCTTATATCGTTGACTCCCGCTGCGCCAGCCCTTATACAGCGGCACGAATTTGGCGGGGCCTGCAAAGGCCCTTTTTTACGCTTTTCGATGGAGAGCGGTTGTGAAACGGACTTATCAACCCAGCAAGCTGGTGCGCAAGCGCCGCCACGGTTTTCGCGCGCGTATGGCCACCGTTGGTGGTCGTAAGGTGGTGGCTTCCCGCCGCGCCATCGGGCGCAAGAAGCTCTCGGCCTGATTTCCCGAGCGGCACCGCCTGATGGCGACGGACAGCCTTGAACGGCTCCGCCGCCGGGCGGAGTATCTGCGGGTGCAGGGCGCTGAGCGGCGCTCGGCCCAGCCGGGCTTGCTGTTGCAAGCTGCGCTGGCACCCGAAAGCTCATCCCGTGCAGCTATCCGCGTCGGCTTCACCGCCTCGCGCAAGGTCGGCAATGCCGTGCTGCGCAACCGCGCCCGCCGGCGGCTGAAAGCATTGGCGCGTGAAATCATGCCGCAGCATGCTGCGCCCGGCCATGAATATGTGCTGGTGGCACGCAAGGCCACGCCGGAACGTGGCTTTGCTGAATTGCGCCGCGATCTGGAAGCCGCCCTGCGGCGGCTTAAATTGTGGCAGGCTGCGCCGGTGCTGGCCGTCTCGCCGGAGCCGGGCGCGTGACCGCGCCGGTGTCATATTCCTTTCCCGCACGTCTGGTAGCTTTGCCAATCCGGGCCTACCGGTTGTTTCTCTCCCCCTGGGTAGGGCATAACTGCCGCTTCCAGCCAACCTGCTCGTGCTATGCACTGGAGGCGCTGGAACGTCATGGTGCCTGGCGCGGGACGTATCTCACCGTGCGGCGCCTGGCGCGTTGCCAGCCGTTCGGTTCCAGCGGTTTCGATCCGGTTCCTCCGATTGGGGAGCCACCAGGGCAGGATAGTAACCTCGCCCCGGCCAACAAGGCGGATTCGTAGAGCATGTCAGACCAGAAGAACCTCATCATCGCCATTGCGCTGTCGCTTGCGATCATGCTCGGTTTCCAATTCTTCGTGGATGCGCCGCGCCAGGAAAAACTGCGTGCCGAACAGGCGGCGCAGAAGGCCGCCACCACGCAGGTAACCAATCCGGATGGCTCTGCCGTGCCGACGCCGGCCCCGGGCGCTGCACCGGGCCTGAACGCACTGCCGGCCCTGCCCGGCGCCGCCGGCCCGGTTGCCACGGGCGCCAGCCGCGCGGCGGTGGTGGCGCAAACCCCGCGTGTGACGATTGAAGGCCAGCGCCTGCGCGGCTCGATCAATCTGGTCGGTGGCCGCGTCGATGATGTGATCCTGCCCGACTACAAGGAAGGGCTGGCGCCCAACAGCCCGCCGATCACGCTGCTGTCGCCGGCTGGCGCGCCGCATCCCTATTATGCCGAATTCGGCTGGACTGCGGCGCCGGGTGACAGCACCAAGCTGCCCGGGCCGCAGACACGCTGGAGCGCCGACAAGACCACGCTCAAGACCGGCGAAACGGTGACATTGAGCTGGGATAACGGCGAGGGCCTGGTATTCACCCGCGCCATCTCGCTCGACGACAATTTCATGTTCAACGTGGTGCAGGGCATCGAGAACAAGAGCGACAAGCCGCTCACTTTGTTCCCCTATGCGCTGCTGTCGCGCCATGGCCTGCCCAAGACCGATGGCCTCTATATCCTTTATGAAGGTCCGCTGGGCGTGTTCCGCCCCAAAGCGGATGAGAAGGGCACGTTGAAGGAAGTGCCCTATGGCGATCTGGCCAAGGAGAAGAATGCCGAATTCGACTCGGTGGGTGGCTGGCTCGGCTTCACCGACAAATACTGGCTCACCGCGCTGGTGCCGGGTGTTGAGCAGAATATCAAGGGCCGCTTCACCCATGGCGGCACGCCGGGCGCCGACCGTTTCCAGGTTGATTGGCTCGGCGGCGGCGTGGCCGTGGCAGCCGGCGCCAAGGCGCAATCGGCCAGCCTGCTGTTCGTTGGCGCCAAGCAGACCGAACTGGTCAATCGCTACGAGGAGCGGCACCAGATTCCGCGCTTCGACCTGGTGATTGACTGGGGCTGGTTCCCGTATCTGACCAAGCCGATGTTTTTTGCCATTCACTGGTTCCATGGCTGGGCCGGCAATATCGGCGTGGCCATGCTGATTGTCACCGTGATCGTGAAGCTGCTGTTCTTCCCGCTCGCCTACAAATCCTATGTGGCGATGAGCGCGATGAAGAAGCTGCAACCCGAAATGCAGCGCCTGCGCGAGCGCCATGGCGAAAATCGCGAGGCGATGCAGAAGGAGTTGATGGAGCTGTACAAGAAGGAGAAGGTCAATCCGGCCGCTGGCTGTTTGCCGATCCTGTTGCAGATCCCGGTTTTCTTCGCGCTCTACAAGGTGCTGTATATCAGCATCGAAATGCGCCATGCGCCATTTTTCGGCTGGATTCACGATCTTTCGGCGCCTGATCCAACCTCGTGGATCAACCTGTTCGGCCTGCTGCCCTATGATGTGCCGGCGGTGTTTGCCTTCGGCGGCATGCTGCATATCCTGTCGCTCGGCATCTGGCCGATCATTATGGGTATCACCATGTGGCTGCAAATGCGGCTCAACCCGCAGCCGCCGGATCCGGTGCAGCAGAAGATTTTTGCCCTCATGCCGGTGGTGTTCACCTTCATGCTTGGCTCTTTCGCTTCCGGCCTGGTGATCTACTGGTCGTGGAACAACACGCTCAGCATCATCCAGCAGATCATCATCATGCGCCGCATGGGTGTGAAGATCGGCGGCGGTGCCGATCCCACGCCGCCGCCTGCGAAGTGACGCCAGGATGAGCGAGCCGCAATACAGCGCGGCACAGATCGAGAAGGGCCGGCTGCTTTTCGCCGGCCCTTGCGATTTTGTCGCCGGGGCAATGATCGCCGAAATGCTGCCGGCGCCATCCTTGCCGGAAATCGCCTTTGCCGGCCGCTCCAATGTTGGCAAGTCCAGCTTGGTCAATGCGCTTACCGGGCGCAAAACCCTGGCGCGTGTTTCCAACACGCCGGGTCGCACCCAGCAGCTCAATTTCTTTTCGCTCGGCGGCAAGCTGATGCTGGTTGACCTGCCGGGCTATGGCTATTCGCAGGCCGGCAAGCAGGTGGCGGCCGATTGGACCCGCCTGGCGGTGGATTTTCTCAAGGGCCGGCCCAACCTGCGCCGTGTGCTGCTGCTGGTGGATGGCCGCCATGGCCTGAAGGACAGCGATCTCGACATCATGGAGATTTTCGACGCCTCGGCGGTGGTCTATCAGGTGGTGCTGACCAAGGCCGACAAGGTGAAGCCGGCCGAGGCTGCCGCGCGCCTGGCTGAAACCCGCGCCAAGGTCAGCCGCCGCGTTGCCGCGCATCCGGAAGTGCTGTTCACTTCCAGCGAAAAGGCGCTCGGCATACCAGAACTCCGCGCCGAGCTTGCGGGGCTGGTTTAAACCGCTTTATATAGGCCCGATTTCGTCCAGAAACGGAAACGCCCAATGAAAACCGCTGGCCCCAAGCCCTTGGAATCGCATTTGCAGGAAACCGCCAAGGTGCTGTCGGAAGCGCTGCCCTATATGCGCCGCTTTGCCGGTCAGACCATGGTGATCAAATATGGCGGCCATGCCATGGGCGACGAGCATCTGGCGCAGGAATTTGCCCGCGACGTGGTGCTGATCAAGCAGGTGGGCATCAATCCCATCGTGGTGCATGGCGGCGGGCCGCAGATCGGCGCCATGCTCGACCGGCTCAAGATCAAGAGCGAATTCATCGATGGCCTGCGTGTTACCGATCAGGCCACGGTGGAGATCGTGGAAATGGTGCTGGCCGGCTCGATCAACAAGCAGGTTGTCACCGCGATCAACAGCGTCGGCGGCATCGGCATCGGCCTGTCGGGCAAAGATGGCCGGCTGATCGAAGCGCGCAAACTGCGCCGCTCGGTGCGCGATCCCGGCTCGAATATCGAGAAGCTGCTTGATCTCGGCTTTGTCGGTGAGCCGGTCAAGGTCAACCCGGATATCCTGCGCACGCTACAGAATTCCAATATCATCCCGGTGGTGGCGCCGATTGGCATCGGCGAGCATGGCGAAACCTATAACATCAACGCCGACACGGCAGCCGGCGCGATTGCCTCGGCGGTGGGCGCGGCCAAGCTGCTGATGCTCACCGATGTGGCCGGCGTGCTGAACAAGGAAAAGCATCTGATCCCGAAGCTGACGCCGAAAGAAGCGCTGATGCTGATGGGCGACGGCACGATTTCGGGCGGCATGATCCCCAAGCTGGAAACCTGCCTGGATGCAGTGCGCGGCGGTGTGCATGCGGCGCATATCCTGGATGGCCGCGTGCCGCATGTGCTGCTGCTGGAATTGTTCACCGCGCATGGCGTCGGCACCATGCTGGAACGCGCGCCGGTAACGCCACGCGCCGGGGATTAGTCTGGTTCAGCCGCGTGCTACAATCAGCGCGGCGGCGCCCATACTTCCAGGAAACGCCGCACCATTGCGGCGGAATTATCGGAAGCCAGGCGCATGAAGGTGGCCATTTCGTTGCCGCCTTTTTCGCCGCCGGCCAGATCGGACAGGCTGCGGAAGGCGATGAACGGCACGCCATTGGCATAGGCCACCATGGCCACCGCAGCACTTTCCATATCCAGCACGCGAGCCTGGAAGGCAGCAAACACATAGCGCCGGAAATCGGCATTATCCACAAAGGCCTGGCCGGAAACGCCATTGCCGCCCAGCACGAGGCGCGGCTTCTGCTCCAGGCAGGTATTGCCGCTGGTGCAATGCTGTAGCGGCACATCATTCAGTCGCCGCGCTGCCGCCAGCATGCCGGGATCAACCTCAAACCAGAATTTGGCTTCCGGCGCCGCATTGGCGCGCCGCACTTCCACCGCATTGGGGAAGATCATGCCGTAATTCGGCTGTTCAGGTTTTTTCCAGGGCGGCAGTTCATAACGGCCATTGCCGAGGTCGCGGGCAAAGGTGGCTTCCAGATATTGCGCCCATTTATCCGCCACCACCACATCGCCAACATTCAAGCCAGGATCAACCCCGCCGGCAATGCCGCTGAAAACGATGCCGCTGATATCGAAGCGGTTGAGGGCGATCTGGGTGCTCATGGTGGCATTCACCATGCTGATGCCGCTGAGGAACAACACCACATCGCGGCCCGAAAGCCGCCCGGTGACAAATTCGATGCCGTTCACAGCATGGCTCTGCGGTTCGGCAAGCGCCGCCTTGAGGGCGAGCCATTCCGGGCCAAAGGCCGAAATCACCGCCACGCGCGGGCGGGAATCCAGCTTATCGGCCGCAACTGCCAGAATGGGCAGCATACAAAACAGCAAGGTAAACAACGCTTTGCGCATAGGGCAGACTCCTGATCTGCGCTAGCTTAGCCTGCGGCCGGGTCGCTGTGAAAGCCCAGATTACCGCTGGCTGGGACGTTGATTGACCAGCAGGATGCCAAAAATAATCACCAGCAGGGCACCCCAGACCAGCAAGCTGTAGCTTTCGCCAAAATGCAACGCGCCGATCATCAGGCTTGTGGTGGTGATGACATAGCCAATCTGGCTCAGATAGACCGGGCCGGCTACGCGCTGCAATTCAAAATAGGTGATGAAGCTCAGGCAGGCAAAAACGCCAGCCACCGGCAGCACCCAGTCGGTTTCGCCGCGGCCAGGCAGATAGAGCCTTGGGCCGGAAACCAGCGCCATGGCGCCACCGGCCAGCAGCAGCCAGAGCGCCGCAGCCAGAAGTGTACCCGCCGCCAGCAGCAATGGCGCTGCATTCTGCGGCCAGGCACGGGTGCGATAGATGTTGCCAATGGCCAGGGCAACCGGCGCGATGAAGGCCAGCAGCATCCAGGGTAAATCCGGCCCGGCGACCGGGCCGCTGCGCGGCACCAGGATCAGCAGGATGCCGACCAGCCCGAGGCCGATGCCGGCAGCGCGCCGCCAGACAAGTTTTTCCATGCCAAGCAGCAGGGCAAGGCTGTAGGTGAGGAGGGTGGGGAAGGCATAGACAACGCTCGGCAGTCCGGCCCCGATGCGGGCCACGGCAAGAAAAATAAGCACATGCGGCAATGCCAGCGTTATGAAGCCGCTGATCAGAAAAAAGCGTAGATGCTGTGCCGATGCCACGGGCCGGCTGCCGGTGGCGCAGGCCAGCACAAGCAACAGCAGGCCGCCGATTAAATTCTGCCAGAAGGCAAAGGCGACCGGCGAAATACCCTGGTCCAGTGCCACTTTGGCAAATGGCGTGGACAGGCCGAGCGTGGTGCCGGTGGCGACGAGCAGCAGCAGCGGATAGAAGCGCGATTGACGCAGACTGGCAAACATGGCGGTTACGAACTCGTCACTGAATGTGAGACTATTGCTTAGCCAATGCCGGGGCTGCTGGCTGTGTCATGCATCACAAGCTGATTTCCTGGCTGTTGTGCAGCCAGTCGCGGAAGGCACGGATCGCCGGTTCGCGCTCGCGGCCCTGCTGGTGCAGCAAATAATAGCCGCCGCGCCGCTGCACACGATGCTCGGGCAAGGGTTCGATCAGGCGGCCATCGCGCAATTCGGCGCTGATGAAAAAATCCGGCACCAGGGCCAGGCCAAGGCCATTGGCCGCCGCCTCGATCGACATGAAAAAATGCTCAAAACCGGGGCCATGCTGTTGCGGCGCCGGCTTCAGCCCGGCAGCGGCAAACCATTCCACCCAGGCTTCCGGTCGGGTGGAATGGGTTAGCAGGGTGTGGCGCCGCACATCCTCGGGCCGCTTCACCGGGCGGCTTTTCAGCAAAGCGGGGCTGCCCACCAGCAGCACGGTTTCGGGAAACAGGAAACTGGCGGCCAGGCCCTCGGGCCAGGTGTCACGCCCAGCCGGCGGGCCATATTGGATGCCCACATCGATGGCCTCGCGGGCGAAGTCGATGGGGCGGTCGGCGCTGGTCACATCCACCGATATTTCCGGGTGGCGGCGCTGGAAATCCGCCAGGCGCGGCATGAACCAGCGCATCGCCAGGGTGGGCAGGGTGGCGATGGTCAGCCGGTTGGCCGGGCGCCCGGCGCGGGCCACCAGCCGCGTGGCGGCAAATAACCGCTCGAAGGCATCCTGCAAGGCGGGCAGATAGGCGGCGCCGATTTCGGTCAGTTCCAGGCCGCGCGGGCCACGGCGGAAAAGCTGCACCCCCAGATCGGCTTCCAACTGCTTCACCAGCCGGCTCACCGCGCCCTGGGTGACATGCAGTTCAGCGGCGGCGCGGGTGAAACTGAGATGGCGCCCGGCGGCGGCAAAGGCGCGCAGGGCGTTTAGCGATGGCAGCGGGCCGCTCTCGCCGGGTGGATTGTTATGAGGAAAACTCATGGCTGGGCGAGTTTAAATCGGTTGCGGCGCCGGCGCCAGCGGCTAGGATCGGCGCTGACACGCCCCCCAGATTTGGAGCCAGCCATGAATGCCCTGACCCCGACCGCGAAACCCGAAACCAGCATGCTGCCGAATGGCGGCAAGCCGNNCTTGGCCATGCCGCAGGCGGCGGTGGCCGCGCTCCAGAACAGCACGCCTCCCGAGAGCAACCGCTTCCACCTGGCCCGCATGGCATTTCCCCCCGCCGCGACGACAAATAGCTGTCGTGCCGGTAAGTTTCGGAGCGGATTCAGGCGGGATTGTGGCCGGGCGCCCCGCATGGTCTATGATGGCGCGACATCAGCCGGAATATGCCATGCCCGACCTGCGCCCGTTTCATCTCGCCTTTCCCGTGCACGACCTGGCCGCGGCGCGGGCGTTCTACGGCGATCTCTTGGGCTGCCCGGAAGGGCGCAGCGCCGGCACGTGGGTGGACTTCAACCTCTACGGCCATCAGATCGTGGCGCATCTGGCGCCGGAAGAATGCGGCCATGCCAAGACCAGCGATGTGGACGATCATGCCGTGCCGGTGAAGCATTTCGGCGTGGTGCTGAATATTCCGGAATGGAAGGCGCTGGCCGAGAAGATGCAGTCGGTCGGCACCAAATTTGTCATCGAGCCGTATGTGCGTTTCGAAGGCGAGGTCGGCGAGCAATACACCATGTTCTTCCTCGATCCCTCGGGCAACGCGCTGGAATTCAAAGCCTTCGCCCATGACGAGATGATCTTCGCCAAGTAATTACCCAGCAGCAGTCCAACTTTTCCAGCACCCCCGCCATGCCTGGCGGGGGTGTTTTTTTGTCTCAATCCAGCAAAGCCAGCGCCTGCGTGGTGAAAAGCGGCGCCCATTCCTGCACAAAATGCCCGGCTTCGGCCACTTCGATGGCGGCCGGGCAATTGCGGATTTGTTTATGCAGCGCCTGCATCACCGGGGCGCCCAGCACCGGGTCGGCCATGCCGATCACCATGGCGCTTTTTCCCTGCCAGTCATTGCGCCAGAAATCCCGCGCCTTGCGCGATGTTTCGGTGCCTGGCGCATCAGGATTATCCGGCACCAGATTGGGGAAGCGGCGCACACCGCCCTTGTAATGCAGATCGGGATAGGGCGCGTCATAGGCGGCGGCCTCGGCCGGCGATAGCTGTGGGCAACTGCGCTGCATCAGCTTGCCAACCGCCATATCGGGATTCTTGTTGTTCCAGGCGCGCCAATCTAGGAAGCCCTGGGTCAGCGGCGCATCGCCGGTGGCGAGGGATGTGTTCATCACCAGCAAGCCACTGAAGCGTTCCGGCATTTTGTGCGGGATGGTCAGGCCGAGCAGGCCGCCCCAATCCTGGCATACCAGCACGGTGTTTTGCAGGTTGAGCGCCCGGATCAGCGCGATCAGGCTGTCGCGGTGGAAATCGAAAGTGTAGACCGCATCCTCGCGCGGCTTGTCGGATTTGCCGAAGCCGAACAGGTCCGGCGCCACCACACGATGGCCGGCCTGCACCAGCAGCGGGATCATCTGGCGGTAAAGATAGCTCCAGGTCGGCTGGCCATGCAGGCAGAGGAAGGTTTTGCCGCCATGGCGGCCTTCATCCAGATAATGCATGCGCAGGCCATTGGCATGCTCAAGATAATGCGGCTTGAAATCATAGCCGGGCAGATTCTCAAACCGCTCGTCTGGCGTGCGCAGGGCCTCGATCATGGCGTCTCTCCCTTTTGTTATCATTAGGAAGAGACTGCATGGATCGTGGCGCGGGTGTCAATGATGCGGCCGGCTCAGGCTTTCTTCGGCTTTGCCTTTGCCTTTGCTTTCGGCTTCCTGGCCTTCTTGGCTTTTTCCGGTTTCTTCACCTTGGCGCGCGCCTTGCCCGGCTTGCTGCTCACTGCCTTGGCATGCGCCGCCACGGCCTTGGGGCCAAACACGCGGCGGAAGATGGTGTCCACATGCTTGAGGTGGTAGCCGAGGTCAAACAGATCGGCGAGCTGCTTCGGCTTCAGCTTGGCGGTCACTTCCGGCTCGCCTTGCAGCAGCTTGAGGAAATCGCCGCCCTCGCGCCAGATCACCATGGCATGCTTCTGCACCAGGCGGTAGCTGTCCTCGCGGCTCAGGCCGGCCTGGGTCAGCGCCAGCAGGATACGCTGTGAATGCACCAGGCCGCCGAAGCGGTCCAGGTTCTTCATCATGTTTTCCGGATATACCACCAGCTTTTCGACCACGCCGGCCAGCCGGTGCAGCGCAAAATCAAGATGGATGGTGGCATCCGGGCCGATGCCGCGCTCCACCGAGGAATGGCTGATATCGCGCTCATGCCACAAAGCCACATTCTCCAGCGCCGGCACCACCGCCGAACGCACCAGCCGGGCTAGGCCGGTCAGGTTCTCGGTCAGCACCGGGTTGCGCTTGTGCGGCATCGCCGACGAGCCCTTCTGTCCGGGCGAGAAATATTCCTCGGCCTCCATCACCTCACTGCGTTGCAGGTGGCGGATTTCAGTTGCCAGCCGTTCGATGGAGGAAGCCACCACGGCGAGATGGGCGAAATAGGCGGCATGGCGGTCGCGCGGGATCACCTGGGTGCTGACCGGCTCGGGGCGCAGGCCAAGCTGCTTGGCGACATGCTCTTCCACACGCGGATCGATATTGGCGAAGGTGCCGACGGCGCCCGAGATGGCGCAGGTGGCCACTTCCTCGCGTGCCAGTTCCAGGCGGCGGCGGGCGCGCTGGAATTCGGCATGATAGCCAGCCAGCTTGAGGCCGAAAGTCACCGGCTCGGCATGGATGCCATGGCTGCGGCCGATGCAGGGCAGCAGCTTGTATTCGAAGGCGCGCTCGGCCAGGGCCTTGAGCACGCGGTCGCAGCCGGCCAGCAGCAGGTCGGCTGCCTTCACCAGTTGCAGGTTGAAGCAGGTATCCAGCACATCAGAGGATGTCATGCCCTGGTGCACAAAGCGCGCTGCCGGGCCGACATATTCCGCTAGGTTGGTGAGGAAGGCGATCACGTCATGCTTGGTCTCGCGCTCGATGGCATCGATGCGGTCGATTTCCCACTGGCCCTTCTTCCACACTTCCTTGGCTGCCGCCTTCGGGATCACGCCCAGCTTGGCCTGGGCGTCGCAGGCATGTGCCTCGATCTCAAACCAGAGCCGGAACTTCATTTCCGGTTCCCAGATGGCGGCCATTTCGGGGCGGGTGTAGCGCGGGATCATGCGGGCCTCAAAGGCTGGAAATAGGCGGGAAAGCTGCCGCCTTATAGCCCCCGGGCGGCGCCGGATCAATCAATTGACGCTGGCTGGGGAATCGGGCAGCGTCGCGCCCGGAAACCGGGAGAGAAGCCATGGCCGCCGAAAACACGCTCAGCACGATTGATCGCCGCGATCTGGATTTCCAGCTTTTTGAACTGTTGCGGGTGCAGCAGCTGGCCGAACGCCCGTTTTTTGCCGATCACGACCGCGAAACCCTGAACGCCGCGCTGGATACCGCCCAGGTTATCGCCGCCGAGCATTTCCAGACCCATAACCGCAAGAACGACCTGCATGAGCCGAGCTTCGACGGCAAGACGGTGACGATTATCCCGGAGGTGCGGGCGGCGCTGGATCAGTTTGTTGGTGCCGGTTTCATGGCAGCGCACCGGCCTTATGACGAGGGCGGCCAGCAATTACCCTGGAGCCTGCTGCAAGGCTGCTTTGCCTGTTTCAACGCCGCCAATGTGGCCTCCACCGGCTATGCCTTCCTCACCATCGGCGCCGCCAACCTGATCGGCGCCTTCGGCAATGCCGACCAGAAGGCGCGCTACATGGCGCCTATGCTGAGCGGGCGTTTTTTCGGCACCATGTGCCTGTCTGAACCGCAGGCCGGCTCGGGCCTGGCCGATATCCGCAGCCGCGCCACGCCGCTGGCCGATGGCAGCTATCGCATCAGCGGCAGCAAGATGTGGATTTCCGGCGGCGAACATGAATTGTCGGAAAACATCGTGCATCTGGTGCTGGCCCGGATTGATGGCGCGCCGGCCGGGGTGCGCGGCATCTCGCTGTTCACGGTGCCGAAATTCCGCGTCAACGACGATGGCAGCCTGGGTGCGCGCAATGATGTGCAGCTTGCCGGGCTTAATCACAAGATGGGCTTTCGCGGCACCACCAACACGCTGCTGTCTTTTGGCGAAAATGGCGATTGTATCGGGCAGTTGATCGGCCAGCCGCATCGCGGCCTGGAATACATGTTCATGATGATGAACGAGGCGCGGATCGGCGTTGGCCTTGGCGCCACGGCTTTGGGCATCGCCGGCTATCGTTACAGCCTGGATTATGCCCGCCAGCGCCTACAGGGCCGTGCCCCGGATAACAAGGACCCGGCCTCGGCGCCGCTGCCGATCATCCAGCATGCCGATATCCGCCGCCTGCTGCTGGCACAGAAAGCGGCGGTGGAAGGCGCGCTGGCACTGTGCCTCTATGCCGCGCATCTGGTGGATATTGAACATACCGCCGCCTCGCCGGCGGAAAAGCAGCAGGCCACCTTGCTGCTGGATATGCTGACACCGATGGTGAAATCCTGGCCCAGCGAATTCTGCCTGGAAGCCAACAAGCACGCCATCCAGGTGCTGGGCGGTTATGGCTATACGCGGGATTATCCGGTGGAGCAGTATTACCGCGACAACCGGCTCAACCCGATCCATGAAGGCACCCATGGCGTGCAGGGCATGGATTTGCTCGGCCGCAAGATCGTGATGCAGGGCGGCGCCGGCTTTGCACTGCTGCTGGCCACCATCCGCGCCGATATTGCCGCCGCCGCTGATCCGCTGGTGACGCCTTACGCTGCCGCGCTGGAAGCGGCTTTGCAGCGGGTGGAACAGGCCACCCAGGCCATGCTGCCGGCGATGAAAGACGGCCGCCTGGCGCTCTATCTGGCTAATGCCACGCTGTATCTCGACATGCTGGGCCATGTGGTGATTGCCTGGATGTGGCTGCGCCAGGCCAATGTGGCAGCGGCGGCCTTGCACAATGATGCGCAGCGCGATGCCGATTTCTATCAGGGCAAGCTGGCCGCCTGCCGCTATTTCTATGCCTATGAACTGGCCAAGCTGGATTACTGGCTGCCCTTGCTGGCGCGGCTGGAGCCGGCCACGCTGGAGATGCAGCCGGCCTGGTTCTGATCAAACCTCTGTATAGTAGCGCAGTGTGCAATGCTGGCGCATGGTGGCGTCAGGTCCAGCCGGAGGTCGCCCCATGTATGTCCTTACCCTCACCATCGTGCATACGCTGGTCAGTTTTGTCGCTATCGGCGCCGGTATGGCGGTGGTGGCGGAATTGCTGAAAGGCGATCCGCGCGGCGGCGGCCTGGCCAAGCTGTTCCTCGGCACGGCTTTGTTCACCTCGGCCAGCGGCTTCGCCTTTCCGTTCACACAATTCCTGCCTTCGCATGGCACCGGCATTGTTGCTTTGCTGGTGCTGCTGCCCACTTTGCTGGCGCGTTATCACTTTCATCTGCGCGGAACTTGGCGTTTGGTTCATGCCGGTGGCCTGGTGGCCAGCCTGTATTTCCTGTTCTTTGTGTTGGTGGCGCAGATTTTCAGCAAAATCCCGGCCTTGCGCGAAGCCGCGCCAACCCTTGCCGAGCCGCCTTTCACCATCACCCAGGGCATTCTGCTGGTGGTTTTCATCGGCCTTGGCATCGCCGTGACCCGCAAGCTGCGCGGCAGAGCTTCATTCGCCTAAAGCGCTGGGCTATGCTGCGGCATGGCCGATCCTGAAAAACCCGCCGCCAAGCGGCCGCATGATGCCGCCAAGCGGATAGGCGGGCCGCGTGGCCTGAATGTGGCGCTGGCGCGGCTGACCAATCCGCTGGTGAAGCGGCGCGGCGCGGCTTTTGGCGACATCCTGGCGCGTTGGCCGGAAATTGTCGGCCCGCTGCTCAGTGCTGATACCCAGCCGGAAAAGCTGCATTACGGCGCCAAGGATGGCCATGGCGCCACGCTGGAAGTGGCGGTCACCGGCGCCCAGGCGCTGGAATTGCAGCATCTGGCGCCTTTGGTGGTGGAACGCATCAACAGCTATTTCGGCTATCGCGTGGTCGCGGGCCTGAAATTGAAGCAGATGCCGGTGCGGCCCCGAGTCGCGCCGGCCCCGCCGATGCGGCATAGCCGCCGCCTGAGCCCGGACGAGGCCAAGCGACTGGGTGAAATGTTGTCAGACGTTGATGACAAGAATCTCCGCCAAGCGCTTGAGACTCTTGGGCGATCCCTTCTGGGTAGCGTTTAGGCCCGCCCCATTGCCGCCAGATTCCTGTGGATAAGAGAGGGAGTCGGGTTGAAGCCCCGGCGCCGGAATCCGTAAAATATACCCTGGATATTGGGGGTAGGAGCCTCTTCATGAACTATATGCTGCGTCTCGCTGCCATCCTTTTGTTTGCTCTGGCCGGCCATCAGGCCCAGGCCCAGACGGCTGACCCGCGTTTGCAGGACATGGCCATCGGCCGTGCCGATGCGCCGGTCACCATCGTGGAATATGCCTCGCTGACCTGCCCGCATTGCGCCAGTTTCCATGCCAGTGTGCTGCCGGTGCTGAAAAGCGAATATGTCGATACCGGCAAGGTGCGGCTGATCTTCCGGGATTTCCCGCTCGATCAGCTTGCCCTGGCGGGCGCCGCCATCGCCCGCTGCGCGGGGCCGGAGCGTTATTTCAGTTTCCTGGATGTGCTGTTCAGCCAGCAGCGCGCCTGGGCCACGGCCAGCGATCCGCGCGCGGCGCTGACCCAGATTGCCCGCCTGGGCGGCATGTCGTCGGAACAGGTGGAAGCCTGCTTCAGCGATCAGCCCATCAACGACTACATCCTGAATTCGCGCCTGGAAGGCAATCAGAAATTCAACGTCACGTCCACGCCGACGCTGATCGTCAATGGCAAGAATCTGCCCGGCGTGCCGAATGTCGATGAATTCCGCAAGCTGCTTGACGATCTGGTGGCCAGCGGCGCCAAGAGCGCCGCGCCGGCTGGCGGCGGCTTGCCGCAGGCGGCGGGTTCCGGCGACTGGCTCGGCGGCAATGCCAAAACCTATATCGCCATCGCCATCGTGGTGCTGCTGGTGGCCGGCATTTCGATCTTCCTGCTCCGCAAGCGCTGAGCGGATAACGGATTCACTGTGAATTCGTATTGAAAGGGTAAGGCTGTGCAGTTTACCAAATTGCGCCTTTCCGGCTTCAAGTCTTTTGTGGAGCCGACCGAATTCGTGATCCATCCCGGCCTTACCGGTGTGGTGGGGCCGAATGGCTGCGGCAAGTCGAATCTGGTCGAAGCGCTGCGCTGGGTGATGGGTGAGAATTCGGCCAAGCGCATGCGCGGCGCCGGCATGGATGACATGATCTTTGCCGGCACCGCCACGCGGCCGGCGCGCAATGTCGCCGAAGTGGCGCTGGTGATGGACAATAAGAGCCGCACTGCGCCCGCCGCTTTCAACGATCATGAAAATCTGGAGATCGTGCGCCGCATCGAGCGCGAGCGCGGCTCGGATTACCGCATCAACGGCCAGGATGTGCGCGCCCGCGATGTGCAGCTTTTCTTTGCCGACCTGGCTTCCGGCGCCAATTCGCCGGCCATGGTCAGCCAGGGCCGTGTTGGCGCCATCATCAATGCCAAGCCGACTGATCGCCGCATGTTGCTGGAAGAGGCAGCCGGCATTTCCGGCCTACATTCGCGGCGCCATGAAGCCGAATTGCGCCTCAAGGCGGCGGAAAGCAACCTGGAGCGTGTGGTCGATGTGATCGGCCAGCTTGACCAGCAATTGCAGGGCCTGAAGCGCCAGGCGCGCCAGGCCAGCCGCTACCGCAATATCGCCGGCCAGATCCGCCGCACCGAAGCGATGCTGTTCCATCTGCGCCACACGGCGTTGCAGCAGGCTTTGGCCCAGGCCGAGGCGGCTTTGCATGAAGCCGAACGCGCCGTTGCCGACCGCACCTTGCAGGTTTCCGAGGCGCATTCAGCCGAGCGCATTGCCGCTGAAGCGCTGCCGCCATTGCGTCAGGCCGAAGCAGAGGCCGGCGCCCGCCTGCATCGCCTGGCGGTGGCACGCGATGGCCTGGATGCCGAGGAGGCCCGCGCCCGTGAGGCGGCGGCGCAGGTTGAGCAGCGGCTGGAGCAGATCAACGCCGATGCGGCGCGTGAGCAGAGCCTGGCTGCCGCAGCGGCTGCCCTGTTGCAGCGCCTGGCCGAAGAAGGCAGCGCGTTGCGCGCCCGCGAGGAAGCCGCGCCGGCCCTGCTGGAGCAGGCCGAGACCACTGCGCAGACCGCGCAGCAGGAAGTGACGGCACGGCAGCAGGAACTGGATGCCGCCACCGAGCGCGCCGCTGCCGAACATGCCGAACGCACCCGGCTGAACCAGAGCATTCAGGAAGCCGAGCGCCGCCTGGAACGGCTGCGCGCCCGTGTGGCTGAACTGACCGAAGAACATGCGCGGCTGGAAAGTGATGCCGGCGCCGTGGCTGCCGCCGCTGATGCCGGCACTGAAATCGAAGCCCGCCTGGCTGCCGTGGAAGCGGCGCGGGCGGCGCTGGATGCCGCCGAACAACAGCAGGCACAGTTGGTTGATCTGGCCCGCGCCACGCTGGATGGCGTGGAAAGCGATTTTGCCGGCCGGATCGAAGCAGCGCGGGCGGCGCTTGAAACCATCGAGGCCGAGCAGGCCGCCCGAGTGGAAGCTGCGCGGGCGCAACTGGGCCAGATCGAAGCCGAGCAGGCGGCCAAGGTGGAAGCCGCCCGCACGGCAATGAATGGTGTGGAAGCCGAATATGCCGGCCGCATCGAAGCGGCACGCGCCGGCCTGGGCGCGGTGGAAGCCGAGCATGCCGGCAAGATCGAGGCGGCGCGGGCCGGCCTGGGTGCGGTGGAAGACGACCATGCCGGCAAGATCGAGGCGGCACGGGCCGGCCTGGGTGCAGTGGAAGCCGAGCATACCGGCAAGATCGAGGCAGCGCGGGCGGCTTTGGCCGGTGTGGAAGCCGAGCATGCCGAAAAGATCGAGGCAGCGCGCGCCCTGGTGGCCGCGGCCGAAGCCGAACAGGCGCAGTTGATTGCGGCAGCGCGGGCCGGGCTTGAGGAAGCCGAAGCCGAGCGCCAGCGTATGCAGCAATTGGAGCAGGCGGCACGCGACAATTGGCAGGCGGTGCAGGGTGAACTGACCCGGCTCAAGGCCGAGGAAGCCGGTCTGGCGCGCTTGCTGAAGGCTGACGACAACAACATGTTCGCCCCGGTGATCGACCAGGTGGCGGTGGCGCCCGGTTTTGAGAAGGCGCTGGGCGCGGCTTTGGGCGATGAATTGAACAGCGCCGTGGATAGCGGCGCGCCGATGTTCTGGGAGGCTTTGCCGCCACTGGCGGATGCGCCGCCGCTGCCCGAGGGCGTGGCTTCGCTGGCTTCGCAGGTGACGGCGCCGCCGGCCCTGGCGCGCCGCCTGAGCCAGATCGGCATTGTTGAGGAGGCCGATGGCCTGCGTCTGCGTGGCCAGTTGCGCCAGGGTCAGCGCCTGGTTTCCAAAACCGGTGCCTTATGGCGCTGGGATGGTTTCACCATGAAGGCCGGCGCGCCGACCCCGGCTTCGATCAAGCTGGAGCAGCGCAACCGCCTGGCCGATCTGCGCGAGGAATTGCGCGAACTGGAAATCAAGCTGGCCGATGCCCAGGCCGCCTATGCCGAAGCCAAGCAGGCCACCGAAGCCGCCGTGCAGGGCGAGCGCGATGCCCGTGGCGGCGTGGCCCAGGCCGAGGCCTTGCGCGACGAAGCCCGGGTTGAAGCCGGCAAGGGTGTGGGCGAGGCCGAGCGCCAGCGCAACGAGGCGCGTAATGCCGCCGCTGCGCTGATCGCCCAGGCTGAGCGCGACCGCGCCGAAGCGCGCCAGCGTGCCGAACAGGTGGTGGTGCTGGCCGAGCGTGAACGCAACGAAGCGCGCCAGCGCGCCGAGCAGGGGGTGGTGCTGGCCGAGCGTGAGCGCCAGCAGGCACGGCAGCAGGCCGAACAGGCGGTGCAGCAGGCCGAACGCCAGCGCCAGCAGGCACGGCAGCAGGCCGAGCAGGCGGTGCAGCAGGCGGAGCGGGATCGCGCCCGCGCCGGCGAACAGGGCCAGGCGGCGATTGCCATGGCCGAACGTGAGCGTAATCAGGCGCGTGAACGCGGCCAGGGCGCCATCGCCGCCGTGGAGCGCGAACGCAACGAGGCGCGCCAGCGTGCCGGCCAGGCTTTGGGCCAGGCCGAGCGTGAACGCCAGGCGGCGCGTGAGCGGGCCGGCCAGGATATCGCGCGCGCCGAACGTGAACTGGAGGCGGCCCGTGCGCGCCAGGCCGAAGTGGTGCGCCGTGAAGCCGAGCGGCAATCGCGCTTGGCTGCGCTGGCGGATCAGATCCTGCAACTGGGTCTGGAGATCGCGGAAGGCGAAACCGCGCTTAAGGCGTTGGCCGAGGCGCTGGCTGCGCTGCCGCCGGAAGAATTGTTGCGTGAGCGGATCGCGGCCTTGCGCCAGGATGTGGATGCGCTGCGCCAGGCTTTGGCCGAAGCCCGCGCCGCGCTGGAGCAGATGCGCCGCGACATGGTGGCCCGGGTTCAGCGTCTCCAGGTTATCGCCGAGGAGATCGAGGGCGCAGAAGGCCGCGCCGCCGATGCCGGGCGCCAGCTGGAGCAGCTAGGCCTGCGCCGCGAGGAAGCCGAAGCCGAATTGCTGCGGCTTTATGAAATCCCTGCCGGCATTGAAGGCAAGCGCAGCGGCCTGCTGGATGAACTGGCCAAGGCCGAAACCGCGCGCCAGGAACTGGCCGATCATCTGGCCAATGCCGAGGCGGCGCAGGCCCTGGCGGCCAAGACCGCGCGCGAACTGGAACAGATGCTGGGCCAGGGCCGCGAATGGCGCGTGCGCGCCGAGGCTGAACTGGAGCATCAGCGCCAGAGCGGCGAGGAACTGGCCTTGCGGATCCGCGAAGTGCTGGAATGCGCGCCGGATGAAGTGCTGAAAGCCGGCGAAGTGGATGCCGACGAGGATTTCCCGCCGCTGCCGCAGGTGGAAAACCGCCTGGAACGGCTGCGCAAGGAACGCGACAATATGGGGCCGGTCAACCTGCGCGCCGATCTGGAAGCGCAGGAGGTTGAGGAAAAGCTCAACACCCTGACCAGCGAGCAGAATGATCTGGTGGCGGCGATCGAAAAACTGCGCCAGGGCATCACCTCGCTGAACAAGGAAGGCCGCGAACGCCTACTGGATGCCTTCAAGCAGGTGGACGAGCATTTCCAGAAGCTGTTTGTGCAGGTTTTTGGCGGCGGCAAGGCGCATCTGCAATTGGTGGAAAGCGACGATCCGCTGCAAGCCGGGCTTGAGATCATGGCGTCACCTCCCGGCAAGCGTTTGCAGGTGATGTCGCTGCTCTCCGGTGGTGAGCAGGCATTGACCGCGCTGAGCCTGCTATTTGCCGTGTTCCTCACCAACCCGGCGCCGATCTGCGTGCTTGACGAGGTTGATGCGCCGCTCGACGATTCCAACGTGGAACGCCTGTGCAATCTGATGGAAGCAATGGCAAGGGAAACCGCCGTGCTGGCCGAAGGCACCCGCTTTGTGGTGGTGACGCACCATCCGATCACCATGGCGCGGATGGATCGCCTGTTCGGTGTCACCATGGCAGAACGCGGTGTTTCCACCCTGGTCTCGGTTGACCTGGCCGGCGCCGAAGCGATGCGGCAGACGGCGTAAAGCAAAAAGCAGCGCCAATCTCTTGGCGCTGCTCCTTAGGCGATTACTTCGATTTTTTGATGGTTTCAACGGTGGTGGTGCTTGGGCGGGATTTAGCCTGTGAAACCGGAATGAAGTGACCGGTTTTTGCGTCCCGTCCGATTTTAACGGTGGTGGTTTGTTTTTTTGCCATCTGGGTCTCCAATATTGGCATTGGAGCTGCCGATTGAACCGGTGAGGGGCCTGCGATAGTGTCGCAACGCTTGGGAACGAAGCTTCGCTTCGCAAGCACACCTCACTAATTGCTGGGGCTAGCAGCGAACACCCCAGCGGCTTTGTAGGTGGGCGGCCCGGTGTGCTACCACCGGGCCGCTTTCATACCAAGCCCAACACCGCATACCACATATAGCGTCATGTCCAATCGAGTGGCGCAAGTTATCAACCGGAAAAATTCTGTGGATAAGTGGCTTATTGAAATCAATGATATACGGGATGTTATCCACAGGTGTGCAAATCTCGGCTTCAAAGCGATCTATATTTTGTTTCCTGATTTGCTTCGCGAATCGGAAATCAATGCATCTGCAATATGAAGGTTTTCGATTTTATTCTCTGATTCGCCAGAAAGCGGTCGGGAGAAATCCATGTCTAGATTAAAAAATTGGCTAGCCGCTTTTGCGGTCTATCGCGACCGCCGGGTGCTGGCGATCCTGGTGCTGGGCTTTGCTTCCGGCCTGCCGCTGGCGCTGACCGGCCAGACCCTGCAAGCCTGGCTCACCGATAGCGGCACTTCGCTGAAGGCCATCGGCCTGTTTGCTGCCATCGGCACACCCTACACGCTGAAATTCCTCTGGGCGCCGCTGGTGGATCGGCTCGACCTGCCGCTCTTGACCCGGCGGCTCGGGCGACGGCGCGGCTGGCTGATCTTTTCGCAAGGCTTGCTGCTGCTGGCGATTTGCGGCCTGGCGCTATCTGATCCGGGCCAAGCTTTGCATATCACGGCCTTCTGGGCGCTGGCGGTGGCCTTCGCTTCGGCCACCCAGGATATTGTGATTGATGCCTGGCGCGTCGAAATCCTGGACGAACGGCAATTGGCCGCCGGTGCCGCCAGCATCGTGTTCGGCTATCGTATCGGCATGCTGGTTTCCTCGGCCGGCGCGCTTTATGCCAGCGCCTATTTCGCCTGGCCGGTGGTTTATCTCGGCCTGGGCGCGCTGCTGCTGCTCGGCACGCTCACCGTGCTGCTGGTGGGCGAGCCGCCGGTGCGGCCGCGTGAGGATGCCGAGCGCCGCTTTGCTGCCGCGCAGGCCTGGCTCGACCAGCGGCCGCATCTGGGCGGCGCCCTGGCAAAGCTGACGGCCTGGCTCTATGTCAGCCTGGCCGGCCCGTTTGCGCAATTCATGAGCCGGCGCGGCTGGGTGGCGGTTTTGCTGTTTGTGATGCTGTTCAAACTCGGCGACAGCTTGGCCGGCGCGCTGGCCACCAGCTTCTATCTCAAGCTTGGCTTTGCCCGGCAGGATATTGCTGAAATCGGCAAGCTGTATGGCTTTGGCGCCACCATGCTGGGACTGTTTCTGGGTGGCTGGCTGATGCAGGCTGTGGGGCTTTACCGCTCGCTGTGGTTCTGCGGCCTGCTGCAAATGGGCTCGAACCTGCTGTTTGCCGCGCTGGCAATGCGCGGGCCGGTTTTGTGGTTTCTGGCCCTCACTGTGGGGGTGGAGAACCTGGCCGGCGGCATGGGTACGGCGGCCTTGGTGGCCTATCTGTCAGCTTTGTGCAACGTGGCATACACGGCAACGCAATATGCCTTGCTGTCCTCGCTCACCGCCGTGGCCCGCACCTGGCTCTCGGCTTCGGCCGGTTATCTGGCCGAATCGCTTGGTTGGCCGCTGTTTTTTGTCCTTACCACCCTGGCTGCCTTGCCCGGCCTGGCGCTGCTGGCCTGGCTGATGCGCCCGGGTGCGACAACAAGGCTGGTTGAAAAATCCCCGTAAAGCGGTAAATTCGTAAAATTGATTTAGCTGAATTTTATCCTTGAGCACGGTACCGGCTTACCAAAGCGCTTGCTTTCACTTATATGTCACGAAAATGACATGATCCCTCAACAGTGTGGCGGGATAGTCGGAGCATGAACATGCAAGTCCCCCTCGTCGTATCCGCCGCCGTAGCGCTCAACCCGGCTCTGCTGGGCTGGCAATGCGCTTCGGCAGATGGCCGTTTCGAGGTCCGGCTGACACGCCGGCCCGATGATGTGCGGGCGGCACAGCGCCTGCGCTATCAGGTCTTCTATGAGGAAATGGCGGCACAGCCGACGCCAGAGATGGCGGCGAGCCAGCGCGATTTCGACAAATTCGACGATCTCTGCGACCATCTGATGGTGTTTGACCGTTCGCTGCCCAGCGGCCAGCAAGCGGTTGGCACCTATCGCCTGTTGCGGCGCAGCGTGGCCGAACGCCATGGCGGCTTCTATTCGGCGTCGGAATACGATCTCGGGCCGATGCTGCGGCATGTTGGTCCGCATGGCGGCCTGCTTGAACTGGGTCGCTCCTGCGTGCATCGCGACTACCGTTCCAATGCCATCATCCAGCTTCTGTGGCGCGGTATCTCCACCTATATCGACGATCATGGCATCGAATTCATGTTTGGCTGCGCCTCGCTGGCCGGCACTGATCCATCGGCGCATGCCCTGGCGCTGAGCTATCTGCATCACAATCACCTGCCGCCGGAAGCCTGGCGTGTGCGCGCCCTGCCGGCGCGTTTTGAGAGCATGAATATCCTGCCGGCCGAGCAGGTCAGCCCCAAAGCGGCGATTCATGCCCTGCCGCCGCTGATCAAGGCCTATCTGCGGCTCGGCGCCTATATCGGCGATGGCGCCGTGGTGGATGAGCAATTCGGCACCACCGATGTGTTCATCCTACTGCCGGTTTCGCGCATCGCGCCGAAATATCAGAATCGCTTCCAGCCCGAGGACGGCTTGATCCACGTCGAGGGCCACGCCTAGACCGCTTCATTTTCATATGGTGACGGCTGCGTTGCGTCTGGAGGCGGTAGGCCGCTAGTCACCTGGAACTTAATTCCC
>DLGP01000067.1:54825-61798 GCA_002482765.1 Alphaproteobacteria bacterium UBA7691 | reverse complement strand
GCCGCATGCGCACCCGGCAGCTCGAGGCCGACCCGCAGCGCGGCGTGCAGATTCCGGTCGAAGTCGGCATGCCTCCCGACGCCAACTGGACGGCAGCCCTTCAGGCATTCACGCGCGGAAACATGGCCGAAGCCGCACGGCGCTTCGAGCTGGTGGCCGATGCCTCGCCCGATCGGGCATCGTCATGGACCTTGTCGGCCGGATCGTTCTGGGCGGCGCGCGCCAACCTGCTCGCGGGCAACCCGCAGAAATATGCCCCCTATCTCAAGCGCGCGGCTCTGCATGGCCGCACCTTCTACGGCCTCGTGGCGCAGAAGGCGCTCGGCATGCAGATCCAGCCCGACTGGGATGTGCCTGCGCTCGATCGCAAGAAGGCCGACCTGCTGCGCAACGATCGCGCCGCGCGTCGTGCTTTGGGGTTGATGCAGCTTGGTGCCACGACCGCTGCAGAACGCGAACTCTTCGCCGCCGCCATCGACAACGATCCCGCCTATATCGAGGCGGTGATGGCGTTGGCGCTCAAGGCAGAACTTCCGGCGCTGGCGGCGCGCGTCGGTAACGCCAACTGGGACCAGCGCCACAACATCAAGGGCTATGACGGTGCGATGTATCCTATCCCGCCGTGGCAGCCCATGGGCGGTTTCATCGTCGACCGCGCGCTGGTCTACGCCTTCATGCGGCAGGAATCGGCCTTCAATCCCAAGGCGCGTTCCTATGTCGGCGCGATGGGGCTGATGCAGCTTATGCCGGCGACCGCGCGTGCCGTCTCGGCGCGCTACGCTCCCGAGACGGCGGGTGCGAACCCGTGGGATCCGTCGACCAACGTGGCGCTGGGCCAAGCCTACATCTCGATGCTGCTGAACGAGGTCGACGGCAATCTGGTCCGCACGGCGGCGGGCTACAACGGTGGGCCGGGCAACGTCATGCGTTGGGACAACTCGCTCAACGCCTCGCAGGATCCACTGCTCTACATCGCTTCGATCCCGCTCCACGAGACGCGCGATTTCGTGCAGCGCGTGCTGGCCAATTACTGGATGTACGAGATCAGGATGGGCCAGCAGACGCCGTCGCTCGACCAGATCGCTTCGCACGACTGGCCGCGCTACGCGCCGCAGGACGGACGCCACTAAGCGCTCTATAGAGCAAAGGAGCTGGGCTCTGAGTCGGGAGACGTAAAAGGAAATGCAGCCGCTGTCGGGCGTGAGAGTTGTCGAGTTCTGCCAGGTTCTGGCAGGTCCCTATTGCGGCATGCTGCTGGCCGATCTCGGCGCCGAGGTGATCAAGATCGAGCCGGTGCCGGAAGGCGACAATACCCGCCGCCTGGTGGGTGCCGGGGCCGGCTTTTTCATCATGTTCAACCGCAACAAGCGCAGCCTGGCGATCAACAGCAAAAGCCCGGCCGGCCGCGAAGCCTTGCTGCGGCTGATCGACAAGGCCGATGTGGTGACGGAAAATTTCCGCCCCGGCGCGCTGGATGACCAGGGCTTCGGTTATGCAGCGCTGAGCCAGCGTAATCCGCGCCTGGTCTATTGTTCGCTGAAGGGCTTCCTGGCCGGACCTTATCAGGATCGCACTGCGCTGGATGAAGTGGTGCAGATGATGGGTGGCCTGGCCTATATGACCGGCCCGCCGGGCCGGCCGCTGCGCGCCGGTTCTTCGGTCAACGACATCATGGGCGGCATGTTCGCCGCTATCGCCATTCTCGCTGCCCTGCGCCAGCGCGATGCCACCGGCCTGGGCCAGTATGTCAAAAGCGGCCTGTTCGAGAATAATATTTTCCTGGTGGCGCAGCATATGGCGCAATTTGCCGTCACCGGCCAGGCGCCGGCGCCGATGCCCAACCGCATCTCGGCCTGGGGCATCTACGATCTGTTCAGCGTGCGCGATGGCGAGCAGGTTTTTGTTGCCGTGGTGAGCGACAGCCAGTGGAAGATTTTCTGCGCGGCGTTTGATCTGCCCGATCTTTATGCCGACCAGAGCCTGGCCAGCAACAGCCAGCGCGTGATGGCGCGGGCGCGGCTGATCCCGCGCCTGGCGGAATGTTTTGCCGGCTATGGCAAGGCTGAACTGGCCGCCAAGCTGGAAGCGCATGGCCTGCCCTTCGCGCCAGTGACGCGGCCCGAGGAATTATTTGACGATCCGCATCTCAATCATTCCGGCGGGCTGCTGCCGCTGACAATGCCGGATGGCCGCGAAACCCGGCTGCCGGCCTTGCCGATGCAGTTCGGCAGCCTGGGCGAAGGTGATGCGGCAGGCTATGGCCGCCTGCCCTTGCGCCGCTCGCCGCCGCAGGTGGGCGAGGATAGTGCCGACCTGCTGGCTGAATTGGGCTACAGCACCGAGGAAATCGCGGCCATGGTTGCAGCCGGCAATCTGCGCGTCGCGTAGCTCAACTCAGCCCAGTTCGGCGCCGCCCTGATTGGCGGCGGTTTTCACCAGATGCAGGATGCTGGCGCGCATCGCCTCGCTCTGGATGCGGTCAAAATGCTCCATCAGGTCGCGGGTCTGGTCGCTGCGCAGCACGGTCACGAGGGGTTCGGCAAAGCCTGGCGCGGGCTGTTGGCCGGCGCAGATCTCAGCCATGCCGGCATCGGGTTGCTGCTCAAAGAAATACGCTGCCGGCACATTCAGCAGCTGGGCGAATTGCTGCAAGCGGCTGGCGCCAATGCGGTTCATGCCCTTTTCATATTTCTGAATCTGCTGAAAGGTCAGGCCAACATGGTCGCCCAGTTTGCTCTGGCTGAAACCGGCCAGCAGGCGGGCGGCGCGCAGGCGCTGGCCCACCTGAATATCCATCGGATGCGGCGGGCTGTTGTTCTTGCGTTTCATGCTTGCTCCTGCTCAAGCGGGAAGGTGATGACGAAACGCGGCGAAATACGCACAGTCAGACAGCGCTGCCGGGTGCCGGCTGAACTGAGGCTGTGCAATTGTGGCCGGCGCCGGCTTTCCAGGCCAAGCAGATGCCGCTGCAACGCCAGGGCAAAGCCGGGATCGGGCTGGTCAAGCGGGTCGCGGCCCGGCAGCAGGCGGCCCATCGGCGAAGGCGGGGCATCCGGCCCGCAATGCACCGGATAGGCTGTGCCGCTGAGCAACAGATGCAATTGCGCACGATGCAGCAGGCCGCAATCAGCCAGCAGGCTGAGCGGTGCGCGTGGTTCCTCGGTGTCGAGCAGATTATAGGCGGCGTGCAGCAGGGCCTGCTCTGCCGGGCTGCGCAGGGCTTCCAGCGGCTGCTCCTGTAGGCGCCATTGCGACTGGCTGTGCGGTGGCCGCAAGTCGTCGATCAGGCCGGGATGGCCCTGCTCGGCGAAGTAGTTTTCCAATTGCAGAACATCCTCGAACGTCATGCGGTTGCTGCCACGAAACCAGGCACGCAGCGTGCTTTCATCGCGGCCCATTGCAACGGCCACTTGATTCAGGCTGAGGCCCAAGGCTTGCGCTCGATCCAGGACTGCACCGCGCAGGCGTCGGCCTATTTCGATACTGCCGACAAGAATATTCTTTGAACGCTTGGGCATCTTCGGGGAAACTTCCTCTCCCGGGGATAGTTACCGGTTGTCTTATACTTACTAATGATAAGTATTCATCACGTTTAAAGCGGATCGTATGGAATGCAAGCCGTAATAATATCCGGTCCAAAACTTTTCCGGGTAACGGCTATGATTCGTATGTCTATGAAAAATGAATGTCTTTTTTGGATATAAATTACGCGCAACTACAGAGCTGCGTTTCGGCATGCCGCCGCAGGCAGAAAAACTATCCAGGAATAATTCTCTCTAGTGGAAGCGTTGCTCCAGCATGTGCAGCAATGCGCGCAGGCCCATCGCCTCGCCGCCGGACGGCCGGCTGGGTTTGGGCCGTGCCGTCCAGGCATAGACATCAAGATGCGCCCAGGCCTTTGTTTCGGTAACAAAATCACGCAGGAAAAGGGCGGCGGTGATCGAGCCGGCAAAGGGCGTGTCACCGGCATTGTTGATATCGGCGATCTTGCTATCGAGATAGTCGCGATAAGGCGCATAGAGCGGCAAGCGCCAGAACGGGTCGGCTTCAGTGCGGCCCGCGGCCAGCATGGCCTCGGCCAGGGCGTCATCGGTGCTGAACAGGGCCGGCAGGTCTGGCCCCAGCGCTACCCGGGCGGCGCCGGTCAGCGTGGCGGCATCCAGCAGCAGATCAGGTTTTTCGCCGTCTGCTTCGGCCAGGGCATCCGCCAGGATCAGCCGGCCCTCGGCATCGGTATTGCCGATCTCGACGGTTAATCCCTTGCGGCTTTTCACAATATCGCCGGGCCGGAAGGCATCGGCGGAGATGGCATTCTCGACTGCCGGGATCAGCAGCCGCAGCCGCACCGGCAGTTTCAGCGCCATGATTGCCTGGGCCAGCCCCAGCATGATTGCGGCCCCGCCCATATCCTTTTTCATCAGCAGCATGCCGGAGGATGGCTTGATATCCAGGCCACCGCTATCGAAACACACACCCTTGCCCACCAGGGTCAGCTTTGGCGCCCCGGCCTTGCCCCAGCGCAGATCAATCAGGCGCGGCGCCCGCGCCTTAGTGGCAGCGCGGCCCACCATATGGATCAGCGGGTAATTGGCCTTCAGCAGCGCATCGCCGCTGATCACCCGGCAGTTTGCCTTGTGCTGTTTGGCCACATTTTGCGCCGCTTCGGCCAGTTCCGCCGGGCCCATATCGTTGCTGGGCGCGTTGATCAGGTCACGCGCCAGTGCGATGGCATCGTAAAGCGCCTGCACCCTGGCCTGGTTTGCACCGGCGGGCCAGACCAGCCGCGCCGCTGCCTTGCCGGCCGGCTTGCGATACCGCTCATAGCGATAGAAGGCCAAGGCCCAGCCCAGCGCGGCGGCGCTCGGGTCGGCGGGTGCGGTGGCGAACTGGTAGTCACCAGCCGGCAAGGCGGCAGCGATGGCGGCATAGGACCAGAGATCTGCCGGCTCCGGCAATCCGGCCAGCGCCCGCTGCGGCTTGCCGCTGGCATCGGGCAGCAGCAGCACCTGGCCCGGCCTGGCGCTGAAACCCTGCGCTGCGGCCCAGGCGCGGGTGGTGGCCGGTTCACGCTTGGCGGCCAACTCCCAGCCGGCAGCAGTGAAACAGGCAAGCGGCGTGGCTTTGGCACTTTTGTCAATCAGCGGCTGGGTCACGGCTGGCTCCGGTCTGGCGCAATAACATCCGACAATTTATAAGCGGCCAGGGGATATGGCAAAAGCCGGAGACGGATAGAATGACTGAACTCACCCTGGTGATTGGCAACAAGAACCATTCTTCCTGGAGCCTGCGCCCCTGGCTGGCGCTGAAAGCCGCCGGCCTGCCGTTTCACGAGGTGCTGATTGGCCTGCGCCGGCCCGAAACCAAGACCGAAATCCTGCGCCATTCGCCTTCCGGCAAGCTGCCGCTCCTGACCGATGGCGCTCTGCCTATCTGGGATTCGCTGGCGATCTGCGAATACATCGCTGAACGTCAGCCGGCGGCCGGCCTGTGGCCGGATGCGGCCGATGCCCGCGCCACCGCCCGTGCCGTGTCAGCCGAGATGCATGCCGGCTTCATGGCGATGCGGCGCGACTATGCCATGGATATTTCGCGGCGCTTTCCCGATCAGGGCAGCGCCGAGGCCAGGGCTGATGCGGCGCGTGTGCAGGAAGTGTGGCGCGATTGCCGGCGGCGGTTTGGTGCAGGCGGTGATTTCCTGTTTGGCCGCTTCGGCATTGCCGATTGCATGTTCGCACCGGTGGTGACGCGCTTCCGCACCTATGGCCTGCCACTGGATGCCGTTTGCCAGGCCTACAGCGATGCAGTATTCGCACATCCGGCGATGCGCGAATGGTGCCAGGCCGCCGAGGCCGAAACGCCGCTGGAAAATACTAACTGAGCAGGCCAACTTCGCGGTAATAGCGCTCGGCGCCGAAATGCAGCGGCGTCGAGAGCCCGGTGAGGGCGGTTTCGCGGCGGATTTGCTGCGCCTTGATATGGCCGCCATCCAAAAGCTTGCGGCTGGCCGGCTGCCACAGCGCCGCCACGATATCGTAGATCAGTTCGGCATTGGCGGTTTCCGAAACCACCCATTGCATGCCGATGCTGAGGGTTTCGGTTTCCGGCACGCCGGCATAACTGTTGGCCGGAATCACTTCGCGGCTGAAAAAACGATGCCGCTTCAGTGCCGCCTCAATGGCGCGGGCGGCCAGCGGGATCACGGTGGCGATGCCTTTCTGCGTCAGGTCGGCCACCACGGCTGCCGGATAGGCGGCGATCAGGAAAAAGGCATCAATCTCGCCGGCAGCCAGCCGGTCGGCGGCATCGCCCGGGTCCAGCTCGGCGGCCTTGATCTGGCTGAGCCGCACGCCATAGGCATTCAGGATGATCTCGGCATTGAAGCGCGTGCCGGAGCCGGCGCGGTCAATCGACACCCGCTTGCCCACCAGGTCACGGATATCCTGGATGCCGCTGTCGCGCCGGGCGATTAGATGCACGGTTTCGGGATAGAGATTGGCGATAACGCGCAGATTGGGCTGCTTGGCGCGGCGGAAATACAAACCCTCGCCGCTATAGGCGGAATAGACCAGATCGGCCTGGGCAAAACCGCTTTCAATCGATTCATTGGCCACAGCGGCGATATTGGCCACTGAACCCGGGCTGGTCAGCGCCACGGCGATCAGCCCCGGCACGCCGCAGGAGCCACCACGATCACAGGGCCGGCTGCCGGCCGGATTGGATATCGCCGAAGCCACCAACGTGCCGATTGGAAAGGCTGTGGTGGCGGCAGAGCCGGTCAGGATGCGGAAAAAGCGCAATTCATCGCCGGCCACGCGGGCCTGGGCCGGGCGGCCGGATGGCGCCGGGGCCAGGCCGGCAGCAGCGAGAGCAAAAGGCGAGAGCAGCAGGTCGCGGCGGCGCATGCGCCTTTATAGCGCGTCAGCCCGGCTTGTCGAATCGCAATTTGCCGATCAGCACCAGGCCTGCCAGCAGC
>DLGP01000067.1:27620-54811 GCA_002482765.1 Alphaproteobacteria bacterium UBA7691 | reverse complement strand
GCAGCAGCGTGACGGCATTGGCCAGGATCAGCGATGGCGAACCGATCAGCAGGCCATAGCCGAGCCAGAGCACAAGGCCCGCCACCATAAGGACAAACATGCCCAGCGAGACATCGCGCGCCGAACGGCTGCGCCAGACCTGGATCACCTGTGGCAGATAGGCCAGCGTGGTGAGGCAGCCGGCGGCAATGCCTACGGCTTCGATCCAGGCAGCTTCCGGCAGCATGGCTCAGAGACGCGAGATGAAGGCGTTTTGCAGTTTGGCAATGATGGCGCGCAGGGTGGTCTGATCGTAGGGTTTGGGCGGCAGCTTGCCCCAGATCGGCTGCGGCCAGCAGGGATCGTTATGGAAGCGCCCGATCACATGCACATGCAATTGTGAAACCTGATTGCCAAGCGCGCCGGTATTCAGCTTGTCGGGGCCGAACACATTTTTCATCACACGCTGTGCCTGAGCGATTTCGTTGATCAGCAGTTTGCGCTGCTTTTCATTCAGGTCGGCGATCTCGATCAGGTTCTCTGCCGCCGGCACCAGGACCAGCCAGGGGAACTGGCTGTCATTCATGATTTGCACGAGGCATAGCTTCATGCGACAGATCGGAAACGTGTCGCGCCGCAGCTGGTCGTGCAGTTGGAACATCGAAACTTCTCGCTTTATTGCTGTTTATCGAGTATCGCACCGGCTGGATTAAGCACTTTTCGGGGATATGTCCATGCCCGTGTCAAACATGCCCGTCCTGCGCGTGCAGCCGCGTGAAGATCGCCGTATTCGTAGCGGCCATCCGTGGATTTACGCCAATGAACTGGTTCTTGATACAACTGCCAAAGCGCTACCGCCGGGTGAAGCTGTGCGGGTTTACGACGCCCATGGCGGCGGGCTGGGGGTTGGCAGTTTCAACCTGCATTCCCTAATCGCGGTGCGATTGTTTGATAGGAATATAGAAACGCGCATAGACGCCGCGTTTATGGCCGGCAAACTGGCGCGTGCAGCCGAGCGCCGGCGCAACTTTTTCGAACAGCCCTATTATCGCCTGGTGCATGCCGAAGGTGATGGCCTGCCGGGTTTTGTGATTGATCGCTTTGCCGATTCGTTTGTTGTGCAGGCCAATACCGCCGGCGCCGAGAAGCTCACGCCGCTGCTGATCGATGCGCTGCGCAGCGAGTTCAAGCCACGCGCCATCGTGTTGCGCAACGACAGCCCGGTGCGGCGCCTGGAAGGTCTGGGTGAAACCATCGCGCTGGCCGATGGCGCGCTGGAGCCGGCGCCATTGGTGGAAGAAGGTGGCCTGCGCTTTGCGCTTGATGCGCTGGCCGGGCAAAAGACCGGCTGGTATTTCGACCTGCGTTTTGCGCGCGACCTGATCGCCGGCCTGAGCGCCGGAGCGCGGGTGCTGGATTGTTATTGCCACACCGGTGCCTTTGCCTTGCGCGCGGCCAAGGGTGTTGCCGGCAAGGGCGGCGCGGCCGCGGTGTTGGGCATTGATCGTTCCGAACTGGGCGTGGCGCTGGCGGCCAAGGCGGCGGCGGAAAACGGCCTGGATGCCATCTGCCGCTTCGAGAAGGCGGATGCGTTTGAACGGCTGGAAAGCCTGGGTGCGGCTGGCGAGCGTTTTGATCTGGTGATCACCGATCCGCCCAACTTTGTCAAAAGCCGCAAGGATCTTGGCCCGGGCAGCCGGGCCTATCGCAAGCTGGCGCGCCTGGCGGTGCCGCTGGTGGCGCCGGGCGGTTATTGGTTCGTGGCCTGCTGCGCGCATCTGCTGCCGGCCGAGCTGTTTGCCAAGGAAGTTGCTGCCGGCCTCAGCCTGGCGGGCCGTGAGGGCAGGCTGTTGGCGCAAGGCGGTGCGGGTCCGGATCATCCGGTGCACCCACATCTGCCGGAAAGCGCATATTTGAAGTGGCTGCTATTCCAGGTTGATTGAGGCTTGACGCTGTCGGCGCTCAATGCGCCGGCGGCTGGGCCACCTTGTTGATGGCGCGATTGAGCATCGCCATCATGGTCTGTTCGGTGGCGCCGCCATTGCCGGTGACATGCTGGCCGAGCATCACATACATGGCATCGACATGAATGCGGATGACCTCAAATTGCGCATCGCTCGGCATGCCCAGCGTGCCGATAAAATCGTTCAGTGATTTGGCCAGCATGGTGAGCAAAGGGTAGCCGAAAATGCCGCCCATGCCTTTGATTTCCAGCGCCATTTCGGCCAAATTCGGCAATATCGCCGTGCGCGCGGCAGTATCTGCCCCGGCGCCCTGGATCGTCTGGCGCATCGCCTTCAGCTTGTCCATCACCTCAAGGGCGAAGGCATCGCCCTTGGCGGCAATGGTCTTTTCCAGTTTGGTCTTGATCTCATCGGTGAGATTGACCGAAAAGCCGTTTTTGAAATTCACCGCCTTGCGCCGCAATTCCTGCGGCGGCTTGAGAAATTGCGGTTTGTTCATGAGCATTGCTTTGACCGGATAAAGGGGCGACCGGTTTTCACCGGCAGCATTTTTCCAAAATAGCAAACTCGTTACCCGGTGCAATAAAACAACTTGTGATTTTACGCTAATGCCGTTGTTGTTTTGGTAACCATTGCGCCAGCTGTTGCAGGGCTGCGTCGATCACCGATGGTGCGACGCAGAAGGAGAAGCGGATGAAATGGGCGCCGGCCTCGGTGTCAAAATCAGCACCGGGGGCGGCCACCACGCCGGTCTCGTCCAGCATCTTGCGGCAGAAGGCTTCGGCGTCGTCGCTGAAGGCGCGGATGTCGCAATACAGATAGAAGGCGCCATCCGGTGGCGCAAAACGGTCAAGGCCCAGCCCGGGCAATGTATCCAGCAGCCGCTGCCGGTTGCGGGCATATTGCGCCACCCGTCCGGCCATCTCGTCATCCGAGTCCAACGCTGCCAGCGCAGCAATCTGCGACAGGGTGGGCGCGGAAATCTGCAAGCTGCCGGATAATGCTTCCACGCGCGGCACCAGCCTTTCAGGCAGCACCAACCAGCCGATGCGCCAGCCGGTCATGCCCCAGTATTTCGAAAAACCGTTCACCACAATGGCGTCGTCACCCTGTTCCAGCACCGTGGCGGCGGGCGCGCCATAACTGACGCCATGATACAGTTCATCCACGATCAGCCACAGGCCACGCTGTTTGCAGGCAGCATAGAGGGCGGCAAGATCGTCGCGGCTCAGCATGGTACCGGTCGGGTTGGCCGGGCTGGCCAGCACCACACCGGCAATATCGGCCGGTAAGGCCTCGATCATTGCGGCGGTGGGGCGGAAGCCGGTGGCGGCATCGGTGCCGATGCGATAGGGCGTCAGGTCCAGGGCGCGCAAGGCGCCGCGATAGGCCGGATAGCTCGGCTCCACCACCGCAACGCGCTGGCCGGCCGAAAACGCCGCCAGAAAACTCAGCATGAAGCCGGAGGATGAGCCGATAGTGACGGCGATCCGCGCTGCCGGTATGGCCAGCCCGTAGCGGCGCTGGTAAAACGCGGCAATGCCCTGGCGCAGCCGGCGCAGGCCCAGCGCCTCGGTATAGGGTATTGGCCCGGCATGCAACGCGGCTTCAGCAGCGGCGATGGCGCGGCTGGGCGGTGGAAAGCTGGGTTCGCCCACCAGCAGGTTGATCACCTCCTCACCACGCGCCAAGCGTTCCTGTAGCGCATTATATATGCGCCACATGCGGTAGATTTCGATCTCGCTGCGGCTGGAGGCGACGGGCAGCTTGGGCGGGATGTTGGACATATTAGCCTGCATACTGGTTAAGTGTGATTGTGGCGAATGAAGGCGCCGCTTGCCAGGGCCACCCCCAGGCCGATCAGCAGGATGCCGCCCCATGTTATCGGTTCAGGCCATTCGCCCAGCAACGGAATCGCCAGCAGCGCCGCCATCGCCGGCACCAGGGCGCCGAAGGCAGCGGCGCGGCCGGCGCCCAGCTTCTGCACGGCAAAGCCGAAAGTGTACATGCTGAGCAGGCCGGATAGCACCGATTGCACCGCCTGCACGCCGATCTCAAAAACCGGCACGATCAGCAGCCGGGGCTGCAAGGCCAGAAAGTAGATCGGCAGATAGGCCAGGGCAGAGAACACATAAACCACCGCAGCGGCATGCCAGGGGCCAAGCCCGCTTTGCCGCGCCGCCAGGGTATAGGTGGCCCATAACAGGCCGCCGGTCAGGAACAGCAGATGGCCGCGCCACAGCCCGGCGCTGTCGGCAAAGAGATGATAGCCGCCCAGCGCCAGCACGCCGGCCAGGATCAGGCACAGGCCGATCAGCCGGCTGCGTCCGGGCCGGTCACGCAGCACCAGCCAGCCCAGCAAGGCGGTGAAAAGCGGCATGCTGCCCGGCATCAGGGCACCGGCATGGGCGGTGGGCGCAAACAGGGTGCCAATCGAACTGGCGCAGATGAAGGGCAGGCCGGCGCCCAGCAGCATCAGCGCCACCGGCTTGGAACGGCCTGGCGCAAAGCCTGGACCTAGGCGCCAGAGCAGGGGCAACAGCAGCAGGGCCGGCGGGGTCAGGCGCAGGAAGATCACATCCCACACACTGAGCGAGCCGGTGACGCCGAAGCGCGTGACCGCCAGGCCGGCGGCCCATAGCAGCACGGTTGCCAGGGCGGCGAGAATGCCGGCCAGCGGCAGGGCGGTGGCGGCGATAGGCGGAGAGGTTGTGGCGCTGGGCTGGGTCATGCCGGCATTGTTGCCGGGAAAGGCTGGCATGTCCTTGCGAATTCATACCTGATTCTGGGCGGAATTGGCATATAATGCCAAATAATATTAGAAATAGAGGTTATTATGTCTCAGTCGGCATTGGACCGTTTCGATCATGCCATTCTGGCTGCCTTGCAGCGTGACGGCCGGCTCAGCAATGTGGAACTGGCGGAAGTCGTCGGCCTATCGCCATCGCCCTGCCTGCGCCGGGTCAAGCGGCTGGAAGCCGAGGGCTATCTGACCGGCTATCGCGGCCTGCTTGATCGCGACAAGGTTGGCCTTGGCATGACGGTGTTTGTTGAGATCAAGGCCGAGCGGCATTTCATCGAGGCTTCCAAGGCATTGCAGGAAGCGCTGGCGGCTATCCCGGAAGTGGTGGCGGCGCATATGGTTTCTGGCGAAGCCGATTTTCTGGTTGAGGTGGTGGTGCCTGACCTAAAAGCCTACGAGCGGGTGCTGAACGAACGCCTGCTCAGCCTCAACATGGTGAAGGATATCCGCTCCAATTTCGCCATCCGCATCATCAAGACGGCGGCGCCGCTGCCGCTTGACCATCTCGCGGGTTGAATACCTTCAATTCGCCGCAATTTGGTCGCCAAAGTGGCGAAAATTCAGGGCAATACAGTCGCGCCGGGACGATCCCGGCCGGGGAGGCGGCGATGCGGCTGGGGCGGTGGTTGCTTGGTGGCGGGTTGATGTTTGGCCTGGCGGCCTGTGCCGATATCCAGTGTATGTCGGCGCCGGATCGCGCCGCCTGCCACGCAGCCTATGCCGAGTTTCAGAATTGCAGCGCCCAGAATGCGCCGCTGATCCGCCATATCGGCGACCGCCCGGTCCGCGAATGCCGGCGCGAGCCCTATCGGGAATGTTACCGCGACCGCAATGGCGAGCGGCATTGCCGCACCCGCTGGGGGCCGGAAAATTGCAGCTTCACCTGGGAGCCGATCTATGACCGCACCGCCTTCAACCAGGGGGTGGCAGCCTGTATGGGCGCCGCTGGCCAGGGTGGCTATCTCGGTCGCTTCAGCGGCTGGTGAGGCAAGGCCACGGCAAAGCCGCACTCGACTCTGGCGGGTGCTCGGCGTTATAGTCCGGCAGCGCCGTAAAGCCGCCATATTCCACGTCTATTTCCTGTCGCGCCGGTGCTGGCGGCGCCGCAGAACAGCCGAGGATGCCGGTAACGCTTCGTCGTGTGCTTCTGTTGCGTAAAGCTTAACCGTTTCCGGCAAACATCATCATCGTATCAGCATTGCAGGCAGCCATGCGCTATTCGGGACTGTTCGTCCTTCTTCTGATTTTCGCCGTCAATCTCGCTGGCTGGATTTATGTGAATCCGCCGGTGGAGCCGCGTCCCTGGGGCGAGCTGATCAATGGCGTCGATTATTCGCCATTCCAGGCTGACCAGGGCCCGAACCAGAAAAAGTTCCCCTCGGCCGAGGAGATTGACCGCGACCTGCAATTGCTGTCCAGCAAGGTGCGCCATCTGCGCACTTATTCCACACTGGATGGCCAGGGCGACATCGCGCCGATCGCCAGCCGCTATGGCCTCGACGTGATGCAAGGCATCTGGCTTGATGGCCGGCTGGAGCGCAACGAGGAGGAGATTGCCAACCTCGTCAACATCGTCAAGCAGAACCGCAATGTGCGTCGTGTGCTGGTGGGCAACGAGACCATGCTGCGGCTCGATATGCCGATCACCGACCTGATCCAGTATATCCGCCGCGTGCGCACCGAGCTTGCCGGCACCGGCGTGGAAATTTCCACCGCCGAGACCTGGGATATCTGGCTGCGTTATCCGCAATTGGGCCGCGAGGTGGATTTCATCGCCATCCATCTGCTGCCCTATTGGGAAGGCCAGTCGCCGGAAAAGGCGGTGGAATATGCGCTTGGCCGCTATCAGCAGGTGAAGGACGCGCATCCCACCAAAAAAGTGGTGATCACCGAAATCGGCTGGCCCTCGGAAGGCCGCACCCGGCGCGAGGCAGTGCCCAGCCCGACCAGCCAGGCCACCTTCCTGCGCGGTTTCCTCAACATCGCCAATACGCGCGGCCTTGATTACTTCATCATGGAAGCCTTCGATCAGCCCTGGAAGCGCAATATCGAAGGCAGTGTCGGCGCCTATTGGGGCATCTATAATGCCGACCGCACGCCGAAATTCCCGATGATCGGCCCGGTGGAGGATCGCCCGCATTGGCCGCAGCTTGCCGCCGGCAGTATCCTGATCGCACTGCCCTTGATGATCTGGTTCCTGGCGCGCTGGAGCGACCTGCGCTTTTCGGGCCGGCTGTTCTTTGGCACGCTGATCCAGGTGGTCGCCTCGGCCATTGTCTGGGTGGTGGATGCCGGCTTCCGCACCTATATGAGCCCCGGCGTGGCGCTGATGTGGGCCATGCTGCTGCCCTTGCTGGTGATGCTGTTCATCATGGTGCTGGCAGAAGGGTTGGAGATGTCGGAGGTGATCTGGTCGAACCGGCGCCAACGCCTGTTCCTGCCACACAAGAATGATCTCTCGCGCAGCCACTGGCCCAAAGTCTCGATCCATGTGCCGGCTTACAACGAGCCGCCGGAGATGCTGAAGCAGACATTGGATGCGCTGGCAGCCCTGGATTATCCGAATTTTGAAGTGCTGGTGATCGATAACAACACCAAGGACGAGGCGGTGTGGCGCCCGGTGCAGCAGCATTGCGCCACGCTGGGTGCGCGTTTCCGCTTTTTCCATGTTGCGCCACTCACCGGCTTCAAGGCCGGCGCGCTGAATTTTGCGCTGCGCAACATGGCGCCGGATACCGAAGTTGTGGGCGTGATCGATGCCGATTATCTGGTGGAACCGGATTGGCTCAGGGCGCTGGTGCCGTATTTTGATCGCCCGGATGTTGGTTTTGTGCAGGCGCCCCAGGATCACTACGACTGGAAGGAAGATGCCTTCAAGGAGTATATCAACTGGGAATATGCCGGCTTTTTCCAGATCGGCATGGTGCAGCGTAACGAACGTGACGCCATCATCCAGCATGGCACCATGACCCTGGTGCGCAAGGCCGCGATTGACCATGTTGGCCCCTGGGCGGAATGGTGCATCTGCGAGGATAGCGAGATGGGCCTGCGCCTGCTCGCCGGCGGCTGGAAAAGTGCTTATACCGACACCCGTTTCGGCTATGGCCTGACCCCCGACAGTTTTGGTGGCTACAAGACCCAGCGGTATCGCTGGGCCTATGGCGCCGTGCAGATCTTGAAGCGCCATTGGCGCGACATGCTGCCGGGTGATACGCGCAAGCTTGATCCGATGCAGCGTTATCACTTTGTCGCCGGCTGGCTGCCCTGGTTCGCCGATGCGCTTGGCCTGGTTTTTGCCATCGCCTCGCTGGCCTGGACCGTTGGCGTGCTGGTGATGCCGAAATATTTTGAATTGCCGCTCGGCCTGTTCCTGTTGCCGGTGGTGGCGGTGTTTGCCGCCAAGGTGGCGCAGTTCCTGTGGCTGTATAAAATCCGCGTGCCGTGCAGTTTCCGCCAGCGTATGGGCGCCGGCCTGGCTGGCCTGGCGCTCACCTACACCATAGCCAAGGCAATGCTGGCCGGCTTGTTCACATCGAAGCTGCCCTTCATTCGCACGCCGAAGCATGAGAACCAGCCGGCGCTGGTGCAGGCGATGATTATTGCCCGCGAGGAAAGCCTGCTGGGCGCGTTGCTGACTGCGGCCGGCCTTGCGATGTGGAATTTCCAGGGTGGCCAGGATCCGGAAGCGCGGCTCTGGGGCGTGGTGATGCTGGCCCAGGCGATGCCGTATTACGCAACGCTGGCCCTGGCGATGATCTCCACCGCCAAGAGCCGTTTCCGCAAACCGGAAGCCATGGCCAAAAATGCGCCGGTGCCCAGCCTGTTCGCCCTGCCGAAAGCCGGCTCCCCCAACCCCAGCGCCGGCGCGGATTAATCCGCGCCGAGCCTGCTCGTATTTGTAGAGACCGACGATGACCACGCCGGCCACCCGTTTCCTGTATCTGCTGTTGTTTCTCGGCTTTGCCGCGATGCTGAATGCCGCCGCCTGGTGGTGGCCGAACCGACCATTGCCATTTGGCAATACGGCGCCGGGCGAGGCTATCGGCCTGGTGAAAAGCGTATCCTTCGCGCCGTTCAAGCGTGGCCAGAGTCCGCTCACCCAGGTCTATCCGAGCCGCGACGAGATCGACGATGATCTTGCCGCCGTGCGCGGCGTGGCGCGTGGTGTGCGCACCTACACCTCGCGCGAGGGGCTTGAAGCCGTGCCGGAATTGGCGCGGCGCCATGGCCTGGATGTGATTCATTCCGCCTGGCTTGGCGCCAAGGCCAATATCAACGAGCAGGAAGTGGAGGCGCTGATTGATCAGGCCAACCGCTATCCCGACACGATCAAGCGCGTCATCGTCGGCAACGAGGTGCTGCTGCGCAAAGACCTCACAGTTGATCAGTTGATCGGCTATATCCGCCGTGTCAAGGCGGCGGTGAAGCAACCGGTCAGTTATGCCGATGTGTGGGAATTCTGGCTGCGCAATCCGCAATTGCTCGACGAAGTGGATTTTGTCACCGTGCATTTCCTGCCCTATTGGGAGGATGTGCCGATTGCGGTTGATCATTCGATGCCGCATATCCTGGATGTTTACAACATCGTGCAGGCGCGGCTGCCGGGCAAGCCGATCCTGATCGGCGAGGTTGGCTGGCCATCACTCGGCCGCTCGCGCCGAGAATCGGTGCCGTCACGCCATGAGGCGGCTAGCTTCATCAGTGATTTTCTGCGCCTCGCCGATGCCAAGGGCATGGATTACAATCTGGTGGAAGCCTTCGATCAGCCCTGGAAAGTGGCGCTTGAAGGCACTGTCGGCGGCGCCTGGGGGCTGCTGGATGAATTGCGCCATCCGAAATACGCTGCCGATGGCCGGCTGTCGGAATTGCCCAATTGGTCAATCTATGCCGCTCTGGCCAGCCTGATCGGCCTGATCCTGGTGGTGTTGCAGGTCAATCGCCTGGTGGCGCTGCCGCCGCTGCGTATGCTGGCCGGCATTCTGCTGGCACAGCTTGGTGGCGCCGCGTTGGCGGCTTGTATCGAGCATGGTCTGAGCCATAATTTCAGCAACCTGCGTTTCGCTGAATTCATCATCATGCTGACCGGCCAGGCAATCTTTGCCATGCTGCTGTTTGCCGAGGGTATTGATCGCCTGGCCGGCCGCGCGCCGCCATCCGTGCGCTTCATTGGCCTGGCGGCGCGGCTGGGTGAGATCAAGAATTTTGCGCCGCTCTATCTGCCGCTCGGCAATCACACGATTTCCGCCGAAAAGCTGGCTGAATTCACGCGGCTATATCGTTTGCGGCTGGGCGAATGGCTGTTCACGGCCTTTGCGCTTTATGCGCTCTATCAGAATATCATGCTCAGCGTGGCCGGGCGTTATCGTGATTTTCCGATTGATTATGCCTTGCTGCCGATGGCCGGTTTGCTGCTGCTCGGCCTGTATGATCGCAGCCGCGGCTGGTCGCTGGCCCAGGCTTTTGCTGCAACTGACGCTGCACCGCAACGATTGCTGCTGGAAAAGGCATTGGCCTGGCTGCTGCTCTGTTCGGCAGTGATGGTGGTGCTGATTGAACGCGGCAGCAATCGCGAGGCAGTTGCCTGGTCTTTGATCAGCGCCAGTTATGCCTTGCCGCTGCTGTTGAATCTGACGCGCAAAGCAAGGTTGGCAGCGGCGGCCTAAACTTTTATAGTCGGTCAGAGAATAGACCCGCTATTCCAACAGAAGACCATAAACGGAGGAACGAACCATGAAGCGGATTATGTTTGGTTTCGCGCTGCTTGGCGCTATTGCCCTCACCGGCACGGCGCAAGCCCAGTCGCGGAATCTGTCGATTGCCACTGGCGGCACCGGCGGCGTGTATTATCCGATGGGTGGTGGCCTGGCCAATCTGCTCAGCAAATATGTGCCGGGCTGGCAGGCCACGGCGGAAGTCACCGGCGGTTCGGTTGATAACCTGAAGCTGGTTGGCGCCAAGAAGGCCGATATCGGCTTCTCGATGGCCGATGCCTCGCTGGATGCCTCGCGTGGCGAGGACAAGTTCAAGGGCAACATGGTGCCGCACAAGGCGCTGGCGGTGCTGTATCCCAACATCATGCATGTGGTGTCGGTTGATGGCACCGGCATCAACAGCTTTGCCGATCTCAAGGGCAAGCGGGTTTCCACCGGCTCGCCGGGTTCGGCCACCGAAGTGATGGCCTTCCGCGTGCTGGAAGCCGCCGGCTTCGACAAGGACAAGGACGTGAAGCGTGAGCGTCTCGGCGCTGCCGAATCGACCAACGCGCTGAAGGACAAGAAGATCGACGCCTATTTCTGGGTCGGCGGTCTGCCCACGGCGGCGGTGACCGATCTGGCTGCCACGCCGGGCACCAAGATCAAGCTGGTGGATCATTCCGATCTGGTGCCGAAGATGAATGCCAAATATGGCCCGCTTTATGCGGCTGGCACGATTCCGGCCGGCACCTATCCGGGCCAGGACAAGGCCAACGCGATTTCCAGCGTGTGGAACATCCTGCTGGCGCATGATTCGATGCCGGATGATGTGGCCTATAACATCGTCAAGACCATCTTCGAGAAGCGCGATGAACTGGCGCTGGTGCATGGCGAGGCCAAGAATATCAAGGCGGAAACCCAGAAGAAGGCGAATACCCCGGTGGCCTTCCATCCCGGCGCGCTGAAGTATTTTGCCGAGAAGGGCATCAAGACCGAGTAAGCCGTCACGCCGACAGGCGTTGCGATTGAACCCTGCCCCGGTGCCGCCGGGGCAGGGTTTGTTTTAATAGGGTGGCATAAAAATTACATAGAGGGGGCGGCGATATGAGCGGCAGCGAAAGCGGCAAGATCACCGAAGGCTTGGACGAAAATATCCAGCGCAAGGTTGAGGAATATATCGAGCAGGAAGAAGGCGCCGCCAATCGCCTGTCGGGCTGGACCGGCTATCTGATCACCGGCTTGGCCGTGGTGATGACCCTGTTTCACCTCTATGCCGCCTACGACATCGTGCCGACGCAGGAATTGCGCCCGATCCATGTTGGCTTTGTGCTGCTGCTCACCTTTCTGCTGTTTCCGATTGCCAGCCGCTTCCGCGACCGTATCCGCTGGTGGGATGTGCTCACGGCCCTGATCGGCATCGCCACCATCTGGTATCTGCTGGATGGCGGCGAAGACCTGACCGACCGCGCCACCTTGCCGAACCAGACCGATATGATGGTGGGTGCGGTGTTTATCCTGCTGGTGCTGGAAGCCACGCGCCGCACCACGGGCTGGATCATGCCGGTGGTGGCCTGCTGCTTCATTCTCTATGCCCTGTTCGGCCCCTATCTGCCGTCGCCCTGGACCCATAAGGGCTATGAGATTGACCGCCTGGTCGGCCATCTTTTCATGACGCTGGAAGGCATTTTCGGCACGGCGGTGGATGTCTCCTCCAGCCTGATCATCCTGTTCACCATCTTCGGCGCCATCCTGCAATTTTCCGGCGCCGGCAAATTCTTCATTGATTTCTCCTTCTCGGCGCTGGGCGGCAAAACCAACTCCACCGGTCGCGCCATTGTGCTGTCTTCCTTCCTGCTCGGCGGCCCGTCGGGTTCCGGCGTGGCCACCACCGTCACCATCGGTTCGGTGGCCTGGCCGATGATGAAGCGCGCCGGCTATCTGCCGGCTGCGGCCGGTGGCCTGCTCGCGGCCGGTGGCCTGGGCGCCATCATCTCGCCGCCGGTGCTCGGCGCGGCGGCCTTCCTGATCGCGGAATTCCTCAAGATTTCATATCTTGACGTGATCCGCATGGCGGCGATTCCCACCATTCTCTACTATTTCAGCCTGCTGGTGATGGTGGAACTGGATACCGGCAAATATGGCATTGCCGGCGTGCCGCTGGGTGAGCGCCAGAGCCTGTGGGGCCTGACCAAAACCTACGGCTATCACTTCACCTCGCTGATCTCGATTGTGGTGCTGATGCTGCTCGGCTTCTCGCCGGTGCTCAGCGTGTTCTGGGCCACGGTGCTGGCGGTGGCGGTCAGTTATTGCCGCCGCGATACGGCGCTGGTGCCGCGCAAACTGGTGGAGGCACTGGCGGCCGGTTCGGTTGGTGTGCTTGGCACGGCGGCCACCTGCGCCGCAGCCGGCGTCATTGTCGGCGTGGTCACGCTCACCGGCCTGGGGCTGAAATTCTCTGCCATTGCCATTGCCTATGCCGGTGGCAGCTTGGTGCTCACAGCGGTCTATACCTCCCTGATCGTGTGGATCGTCGGCCTGGCTGTGCCGGTTACCGCATCCTACATCATCTGCGCCGTGATCGCGGCGCCGGCACTGATCCAGCTTGGTGTGCCGGATTACGCCGCGCATATGTTCATCTTCTATTATGCCGTGTTGTCGGAAGTGTCGCCGCCCACGGCGCTATCGCCATTTGCCGCCGCTGCCATCACCGGCGCCAGCCCCTACACCACCACCCTGCAAAGCTGGAAATACACCCTGCCGGCCTTCCTGGTGCCGTTTGTGTTTGTGCTTGATCCGCTTGGCACCGGCTTGCTGCTGGAAATGCCGAAGGATGGCAATTGGCTGCAAATCCTGTGGATTTCCATCAGCACCTGCATCGGCATCTTTGCCTATGGTGTTGCCACCCAGGGCTACCTGCTTGGCTTTGCCAAGGGCGTGGTGCGCATCGGCTTCTGCTTGGCCGGCACGCTGCTGTTATTCCCGTCGATCCTGGATGCGATGTTCGGCTTTGTCGGTCCGCAGCATATCGAGCAGCTCAAGATCGCCGGCATCGTCCTCACCTTTGCCCTGGCCGGGCTGCAATACATGCGGCGTCCGGCCAAGGCGGCGGCTTAGGCGGGGCAGACAGGGCGCCAGATGCGCGAGCTTCGCTTCTCGACCGAGCAGCTAGGGGCGGCAGAGCGCGCCGAAGCTTGGCGCGCTGCCTTGTCGGGTATCTGGGGCGCCATTGAGATCGAGCCGAGCCGGCGCCAGCCGCTTGGCAACCCGATCCTCAGCCGGTCGATGGGCGGGCTGGTCTTCAACAGCGTCTCCTATCGCGGCCATAGCCTGATCCGCACGCGGCGCAATCTCGCGGCGCTATCCGATCAGTTTTATGCTTTGAGCCGGCCGCTGCATGGCCCCTGGCAGATCAGCACGGCTGAAGATGAACTGACGCTGCGGCCGGGCAATCTCTATCTGTTGTCAAACGGCATCCCCTATCGCTCGCATGATGTGGTTGGCTTCGATACCGCCAATGTGATGATCCCGGTGGCCAGGCTGCGCCAGCGCCTGCCACATCTGGCGCCCACTTATCAATTCAGCCTGGACGAGGCCGGCGCCAAGGCATCGCTGGTGGCAGGCTTCGCCGATCAGGTGGCCGCCGCCCTGCCGGGCTGTAGCGAAGCCGAGGCGGATTTCCTGTGTGAGCGGCTGCTTGATCTGGTGGCCTTTCTGCTGGCGCAGCCGACGGGTGATGCAGAGGCCGATGATGGTGCCGTGCGGGCAGCGCATCGCGCCCGTATCCTGCGCCATATCCGGCAGAATCTGGCTGCCGACCTGTCGCCCGCTGCCGTGGCCGCTGCCACCGGCATTTCAGTGCGGTATCTGCATCAGGTGCTGCGCCCCACCGGCCGCAGCCTGGGCGAGCATGTGCTGGAAGCCCGGCTGGCGCAGTGTCACCGGCTGTTGAGCGACCCGAGCCAGGCGGGCCGCAGCCTGACCGATATTGCTTTCTCGGCCGGCTTCAACCACGCCACGCATTTCAGCCGCGCCTTCCGCCGCCGGTATGGTCACAGCCCCAGCAGCTTGCGTCTGTCGCACGCTGGTGCATGATTTTGTGCGCTCCGGGTTGAGCGCTGTCACGCCATCCGCGCCATGCTTCGGGCAGCATAAAAATGCCGGGAGGATACCATGCCGCAGCACCGCCTTTGCCTTGCCAGCCTGATTGCCGCGATGCCCGCCCTGTTGGCCGGCGCACCGGCCATGGCGCAAATATCCGACAATGCCATCGTGGTTGGTGTGCTGACCGACCAGGGCAGTGTCTATTCCGATGCCAGCGGCACCGGCTCGATCATGGCCGCGCGCATGGCGGTGGAGGAATTCGGCGGCAAGATCAACGGCGTGCCGATTGAACTGGTTTCCGCTGACCACCAGAACAAGCCCGATGTCGGTTCCGCCGTTGCCCGGCAATGGTTCGACAAGGAACGGGTGGATGTGATCGCCGACCTGCCCACATCCTCGGTGGCGCTGGCGGTGCAGGAAGTGGCCAAACAGAAAGGCAAGGTCAGCCTAGTATCCGGCGCCGCCACCACGGCGCTGACCGGCAAGGCCTGCTCGCCCACCGGCTTCATGTGGACCTACGATACCTATGCCTTCTCGGTCGGCACTGCCAAGGCGGTATTCCTGGAAGGCGGCAAGAGCTGGTATTTTGTCACCGCGGATTATGCCTTTGGCCATGCCATGCAGGCCGATGCCGGCCAGATGCTGCAAAGCCTGGGCGGCAAGATCATCGGCGAAGCGCGGCATCCGCTCAACAATGCCGATTTCTCCTCCTTCCTGTTGCAGGCACAAAGTTCCAAGGCCGATGTGATCGGGCTGGCCAATGCCGGCGGCGACACCATCAATGCGCTGAAACAGGCGGCGGAATTTGATATCGGGCGTGGCAAGCAGCGCCTGGTGCCGATGGTGGTGTTCATCAACGATGTGCACAGCATGGGCCTGCGCGTGGCCCAGGGCCTGAATTTCACCACGTCTTTCTATTGGGACCGCACGCCGGAAACCCGCGCCTGGTCGGCTGAATTTGAGAAGCGCACCGGCAAGAAGCCCAGCGGCCCGCAGGCCGGCACCTATTCGGCGGTGCGGCATTATCTCAAGGCGGTGGAAAAGGCCGGCAGCGATGAGGGTGTGAAGGTGGCCGAGGCGATGCGGGCCATGCCGGTGAACGACATGTTCGCCCAAGGCGGCAAGGTGCTGCGTAATGGCCGCATGATCCACGATATGTATCTGGTGCAGGTCAAGACGCCGCAGGAATCCAAGGGGCCGTGGGATTACTACAAGCTGCTGCGCACTCTGCCGGCGGCGGAAGCCTTCATGACCGAGCAGGCCAGCGGCTGCCCGCTGGTTGGTGGCTGAGCAATGGCTGTGGATGCGTCGCTGGCGCCGTTTGTTGCCGCTTTGACGGCAGCTTTTCCGGAAGCGCCGGAATTGCTGCCGGTGCCGGACTATCGCCAGCGCATGGCTGAACTGGCTGGCCCGGCAGCCGCGCTGCCACCGGAATTGCGGGTGGAGGATCACGATGCCGGCCACGATGCCGGGCGGGTAACATTACGCAGCTATCGCCCGGCCGGTGTTGATGCTGCGCTGCCGGCCTTGTTGTATTTCCATGGCGGCGGCTGGGTGATGGGCAGCATTGCCAGCCATGAGCCGATCACGGCGGCGCTGGCTTTGCAGGCCCGCATCGCCGTGTTCAGTGTGGAATATCGCCTGGCGCCGGAGCATCCGTTTCCGGCCGGCTTCATTGATGGCATCAATGCGCTGCGCTGGCTGACCGGGCAAGCTGCGGCGCTGCGGATCGATCCGGGCCGCCTGGCTATTGGCGGCGATAGTGCCGGCGCCAATCTGGCGGCTGCCATCGCGCAGCAATGCCGCGACATACCACTGGCGGCGCAAATGCTGGTCTATCCGGCGCTGGATGATTATTTCGACACTGCCTCGTATCACCAGAATGCCGAAGGGCCATTTCTCACGCGCGCGCTGGCCCGGGCATTCTGGGGCCAGTACACAGCCGGGCAGGGCGCGCAGGGCCGGCCCGAAATTGCGCCGCTGCGCAATGAGGCGCTACAGGGCCTGCCGCCGGCAATTCTGCTGGTGGCCGAGCATGATCCGCTGCGTGATGAAGGCGCTGCCTATGCCGCCAAGCTGGGCAATGCCGGCGTGGCGGTGGATTTCCGCCATGCCGAGGGCATGATCCATGGCTTCCTGCGTGCCGCCGCTATATCGCCGGCTGCGGCATCGCATTTCACCTGGCTGGTGCAGGGCCTGAAGGCCCGGCTCGGTTCAGGCTGAAGGCCGCAGCACCGGCAATTGTGTGATTGCCTGGCCCCCGGCTGCCTGAATTGCATTCGCCAAGGCCGGCGCCAGCGGCGGCACGCCNNCACGCCGGGTTCGCCGGCGCCGCCCGGGCTGGCCTGGCTGGCGACGAAAAACACATCGATCGGCGGTGTATCGGCCAGCCGCAGCATCGGGTAATCGTCGTAATTGCCCTGTTCGATGGCGCCGTTTTTCAGCGTGATTTCGCCATGCAACGCGGCCGTGAGGGCAAAGACGATGGCACCCTCAAATTGCGCCGTGGCGATATTCGGATTGAGTACGCGGCCGATATCGGCGGCGCAGACCACGCGCTCCACATGCGGCGCAGCATGGGCCATGTTGACTTCCACCACCTGCGCAACGATGGCGCCGAAACTGCTATGCAGGGCAATGCCGCGGCCCTGCTTCGGCCCCAGCGGACGCTGCCATTCGGCTTTCTCGGCGGCCAGTTCCAGCACCGCACGATGGCGCGGCGCATCACGCAGCAGGCGCAGTCGGTATTGCAGCGGATCAAGTTTGGCGGCACGCGCCGCCTGATCGATCATGGTTTCCTTCACAAACGCAGTATGCGAATGGCCCACCGAGCGCCAGAACCCCACCGGCACCGGGGTTTCCACCGGCAGCCAGGCAAAATGATGATCGGCTATGCCATAGGCCGGCTCATGCGCGCCTTCGAAGGCGGTTTCATCCGGCCCCAGGAAACGCGAGGGCGGAAACACCCGGCGCATGATCGACGGGCAGGCAATGGTCTGTTTCCAGCTTGCAAGATTGCCCTCGGCATCCAGCCCAACGCGCACATGATGCAGGCTGGCCGGGCGGTAGAAATCGTTGCGCATATCCTGCTCGCGCGGCCACAGGGTTTGCACCGCGATGCCCGGCACCTGGCGCGCCACCTGGGCCGCCAGGCTGACAAAATCCGCCTCGGCACGGCGCCCGAAGCCGCCACCCAGCAAGGTGGTATGCACCCGCACCTTGTCGGCATCGATGCCGGTGGCATCGGCGGCGGCCTTGCGGGCGGCATCCTGCGCCTGGGTTGGCGCCCACACATCCACATAGCCGTCGCGGCCCAGCCGCACCGTGGCATTCATCGGTTCCAGTGTGGCATGCGCCAGCAGCGGCAGGCGGTATTCCGCCGTCAGCACATTGGCCGCCTTGCTCAGCGCAGCGTCGGCATCACCGGCCGCCTGCACTTTGTCAGGCTTGCCGCTGGTCATTGCCTGCTCATAGCTGCGCCAATGGCCGGCGGTATCCAGCATCGGCTGTGCCGCCGGGCCCCATTCCGCCTGCACATCATCGCAGGCCGCCATGGCGCGCCAGGAATTTTCGGCCACCACGGCAAAGGCATTATCCAGCCGCAGCACGGCTTTCACATTCGGCTGCTGCAAGGCGACGGTATCGTCCAGCCTGAGCAGCTTGGCGCCCAGTTGCGGGGCGAAACGCAGGGCGGCGTAGAGCTGGCCCGGCTCGCGCACATCCAGGCCAAAACGGGCGCGGCCATCCAGCTTGGCGGGTGTATCCAGGCGCGGCAGCGCCTTGCCGATCAGGCTCCAGGTCTCGGGCGGCTTGAGGGTGATTTTTTCGGGCGCCGGCAGGCTGGCGGCCAATTCGGCCACGGCGCCATAAGCCAGTCGGCGATTGCTGGCGGCATGCAGCACATGGCCGGCTTCGGCGCGGCATTCCGATACTGGCACACCCAGTTGCTGCGCCGCCGCCTGCACCAGTTGCTGCCGTGCGCGGGCGCCGGCCAGCCGCAGCGGCTGCCACAGCCAGCGCACCGAGGTGGAGCCGCCGGTGACCTGCTGGCCGGCAATGCGGCCCATGCGTTCCAGCAGCCAATTGGCCGGCGCGCTCAGGCTTTCCGGATGGCCGCCGGCCAGCATTGCCTTCACCAGATAGGTATTGCGGTAGATGGCATCGGCCGGCGCGGCCCGCACATCGATGCGCTCCAGCGGCATTTCCAGTTCTTCCGCCACCAGGGTGGGCAGGGTGGTGTAAACCCCCTGGCCCATTTCAGACTGGCAAACCAGCACGGTGGCGCGGTTATCCACGCCAACATGCAGCCAGATGCCGAGCGGAAAACTCTGCACGCTGCGCACACGCTGCTGGTTTTGCGCGGCTGCCGGCAGCGGCAGGCCCACCAGCAGACCGCCCGCGGCAAAGCCCTTGAGGACGCTGCGGCGGCTGACTAGCGCCCGAGTTGCATCTGGGAGGGAAGCCATAGCGCCAACTCCGGAAACAGCATGATGAGGGCGATGCCCACGGCCATCATCAGCATATAGGGGATGGCGGCCTTGTCCACCTCGACCAGCGGCGCGCCGGTGATTGAGCGGATCACGATCAGGTTCATGCCGACCGGGGGCGAAATCAGCGCCAGTTCAAGATTGATGGTGAGCAGCACGCCATACCACACCTTGTCGATGCCCAGCGCCGCCAGCACCGGCAGGATCACCGGCGTGGTGATCAGGATGATCGAGAAACTTTCCAGGATCAGGCCCAGGATGAAGATCACCACCATCAGAATGGCCAGGAACTGATATTTGCTGAGATTATTCTCAGCCACCATCTGCACCAATTGATCCGGGATATGCAGCTTGGTCAGCATATGGCCGAACAGGCCGGCAGAGATGATGATCAGGAACAGCACCGCCGAGATGCGGGCTGCATCCTGGCCGCCCAGCCACAAATCCTTGAGGCTGAATTTGCGGTAGATCACCGTGGCGATGAACAGCGCCCACAGCGCACCCAGTGCTGCGGCCTCGGTAACGGTAACGATGCCGAAATACATGCTGCCCAGCACAAAGGGCGGCAGGCTCAGCGCCCAGATGGCGCGCCGCAAGGCCGAGCCCATCTCGGGCAATGTGGCGCGCGCAGGGCGGATATAGCCGCCACCGAGGCTGAGTTTGCGTTCCCGGCGGCCTTCCGTGAACCAGCAATAGGCGGCAAACAATGCCGCCAGCAGCAGGCCGGGAAACACGCCGGCCATGAACAAAGCGCCCACTGAGGTATCGGATGCAACACCATACAGCACCATCGGCGCCGAGGGCGGAATCAGGATGCCGAGGGTGCCGCCGCCGGCCACCACACCATAAGCGCCACGCGGGCTGTAGCCGTATTTCAGCATCTGCGGGATGGCCACGGCGCCGATGGTCAGCGCGGTGGCTACCGAGGAGCCGGAAATCGCGGCAAAGATGGTGCAGGCGAATACCGTGGCGATGCCGAGGCCACCCGGGATATGGCGCGTGAAGGTATGCGCGGCGCCATAGAGATCATCCACCACCTTGCCGCGCACCATGAAATGCGACATCAGCATGAATAGCGGGATCGCCACCAGCAAATAGCCATCCAGCTTGCCGATGATGAATTCACCCAGCGCCGGTATGCTGCCTTCCACATAATAGAGGATGGCGGCGGAAAACAGGAACATGCCGGCAAACATCGGCATGCCGGTGTAAAGCAGCGCGATCAGTAGCGCCAGAATGATGAAAAAGCTCATGCTTGCCTGCTCATTCGTGGCTGCGGGTGCCATGCACCGGATCATCATTGGCCGGCGGCTGCCAGTCGCGCCGCAGGGCAGCAAAGAATTGCACCAGCGCCACCAGCAACAGCAAGGCGCCGCCGATCGGCAGGAAAACTTGAATCCACCACAGCGGCACCCAGGCCAGGGTATTGGCCATCACGCCGATCATCTGTGAGAATTCAACCATCTCGATGCCGGCGAGCAGCATGACGATGGCCACGGCAATGACCGAGAGGGCGGAAAACAGCGCCAGCAGGCGCTGCCCCTGTCGGCCCAGCTTCAGCACCAGGGCATCCACGCCGATATTGGCATTGCTGCGTTGTGCCTCGGGCATCGCCAGCATCACCATGATGATCACCAGCCAGCTGGCGCTTTCATCGATCCAGCTTTGTGCGGCGCTGAAAAAATAGCGCGTGCCGACGCCCAGGCCGACCAGGAACAGGCAGAGCAGGGCGGCAATGCCCGCCAGGCCGAGGCCGAGGCGGGAGAGCAGGGTGACGGCACGCGATATCATCTTGCTGGCTCAGAGCTTGTTGAGGGCTTCGACCAGCTTCGGGCCGTTCTGCGGTGCCGCCTTGATGAAGGCGTCGATCACCGGCTTCTGCAAGGCGGCCTTCCAGGTGGCGGCTTCGGCCGGGGTCTGCATATGGATGGTCATGCCCTTCAGCGGCAATTCCTTGATCGCGGCGGCGGCGGTGGCTTCGGTCAGGCCGATCATGTCGGCTTCGGCCTTCTTCACCGCTGCGGCCATCGCATCCTTTTCGCCGGTGGTCAGGCGGTTATACCAGGCCGGATTGGCGAACATGTGGAAATACACCGCAAAATACGGCGCCACGGTGCCGAATTTCTGCACCTCGAAGAATTTGCGGCTGACCGCCGCCGACACGTCGGTAAGGCCGGCATCCAGCACGCCGGATTGCAGCGCCTGATACACTTCCGGCGCCGGGGTGGGGGTGGGGGCGGCGCCCACAGCGGCCAAGCCGGTATCCGAGATTGCCGACAGGCCGCGAATCTTCAAGCCCTTGAGGTCCGCCAGCTGCACCAGCGGCTTTTTGTTGGAGGTGAAGATGGATTGCCGCGTGGTGTAGAACCAGGCCAGATTCTTCACGCCCTTGGCGGCCAGCGATTGTTCCAGAATCTGTGCTGCCGGCGAGCCGGGGAATTTCTTGATCTTTTCCAGATCGGTGAGCAGGTAGGGGATGGTCAGCACATTCATCTCGGGGATGGTGTTGCCCCAGGTGAAATTGGTCAGCACGCCGGCCTCGAAAGCGCCGCGCGCCACGCTGGCATGGTTTTCCGATTGTTTGGCAAGCTGTTCGGCGGGGAAGATTTCCACCCGCATGGTGCCCTTGGTGCGGGCTTCCAGGTCAGCCTTGAAGGCTTCCACGGCCTTGTGAACGTGATGCGCCGTCGGCACCGGATGGCTGATGCGCATGACGGTCTGGGCCTGGGCAGCGCCGGCTGCGGCCAGGGCGGCAAAAACGGTAAGCGAGAGCGATGCGAAGCGCATGATTTTGATTCCTCCCAAGGAAATTAGGCTCGCTGTGTAACAGAAAGTGCATTTTAGAACATCCGCCGATTGCGTTGAACCACTGCAAAGCAGCGATTTTTGGCACCGGCCAAAGCAAACTTTAAGGCGGAATTGCGGCAAAAGCCCCCATCTTGAGGTTATGCCACGCCCTTGTATCTTCGGCCCGGGGAGGCGATATTAGGGGCCGTTGCTTGTCGCAAGAGAAGGATACTCGCCATGAGTCGACCGACCGTCACCGGCCGACGCCATCCGGCGCAGCTTGCGCTGCTGCTGCTGCCTTTGGTGCTGGCCGGTTGTGATACCGCCCGCGAGGCATTGGGGCTGAACAAGAAGGCGCCGGACGAATTCGCTGTGGTGACCAAGGCGCCGCTGGTGATGCCGCCGGAATTTGGCCTGCGCCCGCCCGAGCCGGGCGCGCCGCGACCGCAGGAAGTATCGGCCCGTGAACGGGCGCAATCCGCTTTGGGCGGCCGTGGCACCGGCGAGGCCGCCGGGCAGCTCGGTCCGCTGGCCCGCTCCGGCACAGCGCAGAATGTGCAGCGCAGCGCCGGTGAAACCGTGCTGTTGCAGCAGGCCCGCGCAGCCAATCCCGATCCTGATATCCGCCGCAAGGTGAATGATGAATTCACCCAGCTGGCCGAGCGCGACCGCCGCCTGGTGGATCGCCTGGTTTTCTGGCAAAAGCCGCAGGAGCCTGCCGGCACCGTGGTGGATGCCGAAAAGGAAGCCCAGCGCCTGCGCCAGAATGCCGCCCAGGGCAAAAGTGTGACCAGTGGCGATGTGCCAACCGTGAAGCGCCGCGAGCGCGGCGTGCTGGAAGGCATTTTCTAATTCGCTCTATTGCGGCGCGCCGTCGGGTAGGCAATGCCTCGCCGCGCCCTATATATATAAGCCTCTGCCATTCGCATTGATTGCCGGGAGGTTACGTGCGCCGTCTGCTCCTCGCTGCCTTATTCTGTAGCCTGTCGCTTCTGGCCGCCCTGCCGGCCCGGGCGCAGCTTTTCCAGCCCACCCGTTTCATGCTGGGCAATGGCCTGGAAGTGGTGCTGATCGAGGATCATCGCGCCCCCATCGTGCATCATATGGTGTGGTACAAGGTGGGCGCGGCCGACGAGGCGCCGGGCGAATCCGGTGTGGCGCATTATCTGGAACACCTGATGTTCAAGGGCACGCCCAGTGTGCCGGCGGGTGAATTCTCCAAAACCGTGGCGCGCGAAGGCGGCCGCGACAATGCCTTCACCTCATCGGATTACACCGGCTATTTCCAGACCATTGCGCGCGACCGGCTGGAACTGGTGATGCGTATGGAGGCCGACCGCATGCAGCGGCTCAGCCTGAAGCAAGCCGATGCGCTGCCGGAATTGCAGGTGGTGCTGGAAGAGCGCCTCAGCCGCACCGACAATTCGCCGCGGGGCCAGTTTGGCGAACAGATGGATGCGGCGCAGTATCTGTCGCACCCCTATGGCCGGCCGATCATCGGCTGGGCGCATGAGATCAAAAGCCTGACGCTGGACAAGGCGATGGCCTTCTACCGCACCCATTATGCGCCCAACAACGCGGTGCTGATCGTGGCCGGCGATGTTTCGCCCGGTGAATTGCGCGCCCTGGCGCAGAAACATTATGGCCTGATCCCGATGCGCCCGGTGCCGCCGCGTTTCCGGCCGCAGGAGCCGCCGCAACTGGCGGCGCGCCGGCTGGTGATGCAGGATGCCCGGGTCAACCAGCCTTCCTTGACCCGCTCTTATCTGGCACCCAGCCGGGTGGCCGGTGAAACCCGCCATGCCGTGCCGCTGGCGGTGCTGGCCGAGATCATGAGCAACAATACCGGGCAGTTGCACCGCAATCTGGTGGCCGGTGATGGCCCGGCTGCCTCGGCCGGCGGCTGGTATCAGTCACTATCCGTTGATCCGAACACCTTCACGCTGTCGGCATCGCCCAAGCCCGGCCGCAAGATCGAGGAAGTGGAAGCCGCGCTCGATAAACTGATCGAGACGTTGCAGCGCGATGGCATCAGCGAATTTGATCTGGCCACGGCCAAGAATGTGATGCTGGCGGAAGCGGTTTATGCCCGTGACAGCCTGTTCGGCGCCGCCCGCACCTTCGGCGTGGCGCTCACCGCCGGGCTGAGCGTGGAGCAGGTTGAGGCCTGGCCGCAACTGGTGCGCGCCGTCACCCGTGAACAGGTGAACGAGGCGATCCGCCATGTCTTTGATGCGCGCCGTTCGGTTACCGGCCTGCTGCTGCCGAAGGAGCAAAGCTGATGCTGCGCCGTCTGTTTATTGCCGCCTTGCTGGTTGCCCTGCTGCCGCTGGCTGCCCTGGCCGGGCCGAAGATCGAACGTGTGGTTGGCGCCAGCGGCGTGGAAGCCTGGCTGGTGCGCGAACCCAAGATTCCGATGATTGCCCTGCAAGCCGTGTGGCGCGGCGGCTCGGCCTCTGATCCGGCCGGGTTGGAAGGCCGCGCCGAACTGGCTGCCGCGCTGCTGGATGAAGGCGCCGGCGATCTGGCGGCGGAAGAATTTCAGGCGGCCTTGCGCGCCGATGCAATATCATTGGGTGCCGGTGTTGACCGCGATTATGTCACGCTGAATCTGCGCACGTTGTCGGAGCGGCGTGACCGTGCCTTTGCGTTGCTGGCACAGATGCTGACCCAGCCCAGATTTGATGCCGAGCCGATGGCGCGGATCAAGTCGCAATTGCTGGTGGCGGCGCAACGCGCTCAAGTGTCGCCCGGCAGCATCGCCAATAACCGCTTCATGGCCAATGCTTTCCCCGGCCATCCTTATGGCCGCCCGGCGCAGGCTTCGGCGGAAAGCCTGGAGCGGCTCGGGCGTGACGATGCCGCCGCCTTCATCGGCGGCGTGCTGGCGCGGCGCAATCTGGTGATCGGCGTGGTGGGCGATATCACGCCCGAAGAATTGAAGCGTCTGCTGGATCTGAGCTTCGGCAAGCTGCCGCTGGAACCGAAGCTGACGCTGCCGCAGGTGGCGGTGCCGCAGGTGGCGCCGAAGCCGATTGTTATTCCTTATGCCAACCCGCAAAGCATTGTGCTGTTTGGCGGCCGTGGCCTGCTGCGCGACGATCCGGATTATTATGCCGCCACGGTGCTGAATTATGTGCTGGGCGGCGGTGGCTTCAATTCGCGCCTCACCGAGGAAATCCGCGAGAAGCGCGGCCTGGTCTATTCGGTTTCCACCGGTATGCAGCCGATGCCGGCAGCCGGCCTGTTCGCCGGCTCGCTTTCCACCCGCAATGATCAGGTCGGCCAGGCGCTGGCGCTGGTGCGCGAGCAGTTGCAGGCCGTGGCTCGCGACGGCATCAGCGAAACCGAACTTGCCAATGCCAAAGCCTATCTCACCGGCTCGTTCCCGTTGCGGCTTTCCTCCAATGCCGCCATTGCCGGCATGCTGAGCGCCATGCAACTGGCTAATCTGGGCATGGATTATATCGACCGCTACCCGGATTACATCAATGCCGTGACCGCAGCCGATATTCGCCGCGTTGCCGAGCGCCTGTTTGCCAGCGGCGATTTGCTGGTGGTGGTGGTGGGCGAACCGGTTGGCCTGGGCGGCTGAACCTGTAATGCTGATCCGCCGCCTGCCGGAAACCCTGGTCAACCGCATTGCTGCCGGCGAGGTGGTGGAGCGGCCGGCTTCGGCGGTGAAGGAACTGGTGGAGAATGCGCTGGATGCCGGCGCACATCGCATCGATATCGTGATCAGCAATGGCGGTCGCAGCCTGATCAGCATCAGTGATGATGGCTGCGGCATGGCGCCGGATGAATTGCCGGTGGCGGTGGAGCGCCATGCCACTTCCAAGCTGCCGGGCGACGATCTGCTCGATATAAAATGGCTCGGTTTCCGTGGCGAGGCCTTGCCTTCCATTGGTGCGGTCAGCCGGCTGTCGCTGACCAGTCGGCGGCTGGGCGATGCCAGCGGCCATATGCTGGAGGTGGAAGGTGGCCGGCTTGGCGCGGTGAAGCCGGCGGCGGCGCAGCCCGGCACCCGCGTGGAGGTGCGCGATCTGTTTTATGCCGTGCCGGCGCGGCTGAAATTCCTCAAATCCGAACGCTCTGAATCCCTGGCGGTGCAGGAGATCGTGCGCCGGCTGGCGATGGCGCATCCGCAGGTCAGCTTCAGCTTGCAGGAAGATGGCCGCGTCAGTTTCCGGGTTGAAGCGGCGCAGGGCGAGATGCTGCCCGAGCAGAGCCGCCTGCGCCGGCTGGAACAGATACTGGGGCGGGATTTCGCCGATAATGCGCTGGCGATCGAGGCCGAGCGCGAGGGGATCCGGCTCACCGGCCATGCCGGCTTGCCGACCTATAATCGCGGCAACGCGCAGCATCAGTATCTGTTTGTGAATGGCCGCCCGGTGCGCGACAAGCTGTTTGTTGGCGCGGTGCGCGGCGCCTATGCGGATTTTTTGGGCCATGACCGGCATCCGGTGGTGGCCTTGTTCCTGGAATTGCCGGCCGAGCAGGTGGATGTGAATGTGCATCCGGCCAAGGCGGAAGTACGTTTCCGCGATCCCGGCCTGGTGCGCGGCCTGATCGTCGGCGCCTTGCGCCATGCTTTGGCCGCCGCCGGGCATCGCGCCAGCACCACGGTGGCCCAGGTGGCGCTTGGCGCCCTGGCGCGGCCGGCGGCTTTGCCTAACATGCCGCTGCCCTTCAATGCCGGCAGCATGGCTGCGCGGCCGAATGCCTATAGCTACCAGCCGGAGCGTTTCAGCCCGATGCTGGCCGATGCGGCGGCGCTGTATAATGCACCTGAGGCAAGCGGCCTTGCGCCACAGGCACGCGGCGATGAAGCGGCACCGATTGCGCCCGGCAATTTCCCGCTCGGCGCAGCGCGGGCGCAATTGCACGCCACCTATATCGTGGCGCAGACCGAGCAGGGCATTGTGATCGTGGACCAGCATGCGGCGCATGAGCGGCTGGTCTATGAACGGATGAAGCAGCATCTCGCCGCCGGCAAGGTGCCGCGCCAGGCCATGCTGTTGCCGGAAGTGGTGGAATTGAGCGAGGCCGAGGCGGCGCGGGTGGCCGGTCGCGCCGAGGAACTGGCCGAGCTTGGCCTGGTGCTGGAAGCCTTTGGCCCCGGCGCCGTGCTGGTGCGCGAAGTGCCGGCTTTGCTGGGCGATGGCGATGTGAAGGGCTTGGTGCGCGATCTGGCCGACGATCTGGCGGAATATGATGCCGCGCTCAGCCTGAAAGAGCGGCTTGAGGAAGTCTGCGGCACCATGGCCTGCCATGGCAGCGTGCGCGCCGGTCGCCGCCTGACACTGGACGAGATGAATGCGCTGCTGCGCCAGATGGAAGCCACGCCGCATTCCGGCCAATGCAACCACGGCCGCCC
>DLGP01000067.1:25515-27591 GCA_002482765.1 Alphaproteobacteria bacterium UBA7691 | reverse complement strand
CGGCCAGTGCAATCACGGCCGGCCCACCTATGTGGAACTGCATCTGGCCGATATCGAAAAGCTGTTCGGCCGGCGTTGATTTAGTTTAACACCGGCCTTGCCCGTTCGGCGATGCCGCGCAGGTCGGCGCCCTTGGGCAGCGTGCCGAAGGCATGGCCCCAATCGCCGGCCAGGCGCGAGGCGCAGAAGGCATCGGCCACTGCTGCCGGCGCGCCGCGCACCAGGATGGCGCCTTGCAAGGTCAGCATCATGCGCTCGACCACACGGCGGGCGCGGCTTTCGATATCGGTGACATCGGCGAATTCCGCCTTCAGGCCGGCAATGGCCTGATCCAGGCGCTTGTCGGCGCCGCTGGCTGCTTCAATTTCGGCCAGAAATACATCCAGCGCATCGCTGCTTTTCATCAGCGCGCGCAGCACATCCAGGCACATCACATTGCCCGAGCCTTCCCAGATCGAATTGAGCGGGATTTCCTTGTACAGCATACCCATCGGGCCTTCATCGACATAGCCGTTGCCGCCGAGCACTTCCATGGCTTCCACCACGGCCATCGGCGCGCGTTTGCACACCCAGTATTTCACCGCCGGGGTGCAAAGCCGCATGAAGGCGGCTTCCGCCGCATCCTCGTCGCGGCGGTCGAAGGCTCGCGCCAGGCGCAGGGCCAGCGCGGTGGCGGCTTCCGATTCCAGCGCCAGATCGGCCACCACATTGGTCATCAGCGGCTGGTCAATCAGATGGCGCTGAAAGGCGCGGCGATGGCTGGCATGGTGCAAAGCCTGCGCCACCGCGCCACGCAGCAGACCGGCCGAGCCGAGCGCGCAATCGAGCCGCGTGTAAGTACCCATCTCGATGATGGTGGGCACGCCGCGGCCTTCCTCGCCGAGCAGCCGCCCCCAGGCGCCATGGAATTCCACTTCCGACGAGGCATTGGATTTGTTGCCGACCTTATCTTTTAGGCGCTGGATACGGATGGCGTTGCGTGTGCCATCGGGGCGGAAACGCGGCACGAAGAAACAGCTCAAACCACCCGGCGCCTGGGCCAGCACCAGATGCGCATCGCATTGCGGCGCCGAGAAGAACCATTTATGGCCGGTGATGCTGAAGCCGCCCTGGCCATCGGGTTCGGCGCGTGTGGTGTTGGCGCGCACATCCGAGCCGCCCTGCTTCTCGGTCATGCCCATGCCGATCAGCACCGAGCTTTTCTGTTCCATCGGCAGCGAGCGCTTGTCATAAGCGCGGGCATAGATTTTCGGCAACCAGGTGGCGGCGAGTTCGGCATCGCGGCGCAGGGCCGGCACTGAGCCATAGGTCATGGTGGTGGGGCATTGGCTGCCCGGCTCGATCTGCGCATGCATGATATAGCCCGCCGCGCGCGCCACATGGGCGCCGGGCTTCGGCTCGGCCCAGGGCGCGCTATGCAGGCCCTGGCCGATGATCAGGCCCATGATCTGATGCCAGGCGGGATGGAATTCCACCTCGTCGCGGCGATGGCCGAAGCGATCAAAAAGCTGCAATTGCGGCGGGAATTTATGCGCCAGGCGGCCGGCTTCGATGATGTCCGGCTGGCCCAGCTTGGCGCCATAGCCGGCCAGGTCGGCATGCGCCCAGGCGGCGCCTTCGCGTGCGGTTGCATCCACCAGGGCGCGGTCGGAAGTGAACAGGTTATGCCCCTCCAGCGCCGGCGGCTGGTTGAACACTTCATGCGTCTCGAAAGCCTGTTGCGCGCTCATGGCGTCTCTCCCGGAAAATTTGGGCCGAGTCTAGCAGCCTTGCCGCACTTGAAAAGCCTGCCGCTGCGTCAGGGGCCGAAGGCTTTCGCCGCGCCATCGGGCAACGGCATGTCAAATACGTTGAGCGTGGCCGAAACCAGCGCGTAATAGCCGATCACGCCCACCAGATCGGTCAGGGCCTGCTGGCCGAGCAAGGTTATCGCGCGGTCAAACAGCGCCTGATTGATGGTGCGGTCGCGCCAGAGTGTGCTGGCCACATCATACACCACTGCTTCGGCTTCGCTCATCGCGTCGGGCCGCTGGCCCAGGCGCAACGCCTCGATCTTGGCTTCACTCAGGCCGGCTT
>DLGP01000067.1:0-25485 GCA_002482765.1 Alphaproteobacteria bacterium UBA7691 | reverse complement strand
CCCGCCAATGCTGCGCCGTCACCAGGATTGCCAGCTCTGAAAGATCGCGCGGCAGCGCATTGCGGAAACGCAGATATTCGCCCAGCTTCTGCGCCCGGTCAGCCAGTTCCGGCGAGGCGAGCCAGGGCACAAACGGCCCCTGTAGCGAACCGCGCGGGCCGCTCAGGATCGCTTCGCTCACTGCACGCTGTTCCGGCGTCATGGTTTCCGGCGTCGGCATCGGGATACGCGGCATCGGGGGGCTCCTCCTTTTATGATTGGAGGAAGTTTAGCTTGCCTCAGCGCTGCAATTCAAATGCTGCTGATGTCGTCGTGGAATTGCAATTGTTGATTGCCAGTCCACTCTGTATGCTTTTGCTGGCGTAACCAGCAGGCAGCAGCGGATATGATGGCGCAGAACGGCATTTTGCCGAATTTCACAAGGCCGTTGCTTGCGGCGAAGCGTTTTCCGCTCGCTTTGCTCTGTGCCGTCGCTGCCGCCTTTGTGGTGCTTGTTGATGAGCATGACTGGCAGATTGTGGGTTTGCCAGATTCCGTTTTTTGGTCCAAACATGCAGCAGAAATTTTTGCCACATTGGTGGCCGGCTATTTCCTGTTTGTCAGTGTCCACCTGCTGATTGAATTTGGGCAACGTTACATCGGCCTGGCCGTGGCAATTCTGGGTTTGGCGTTGCTGGGTTGTCTGCTGGCTTTCAGTCAGCACGGCTTGTTCTTTGCGATGCCCGGCACGCTGTTGCTGGCAATGGCAGCGCCATTCCTGCCGCTGCAAGCCAGCAACGCCGTGGTCTGGAATTGCAACCACCAGGCTCTGATCGGCGGCTTTTTCAGTTTGCTCGCCGGCTTTCTGCTGACCATGGCGGTCTACATACTCTACTGGGTGCTGCGCGAGTTATTCGACATACCGCGCCTTGACTTCATTTTTTCCGATGTTCCGGCCATGGCGTTCTGCATCCTGGCAGGTTGGCTGACCTTGGGCTTCATGCCTTCCCGCCAATCTGCCATTGCAGAGATGCGCCCGGGACGCGCCGTGGCCTTCATCGCCAGCTATATCCTGGTGCCGTTCATCATCATCTATACCCTGGTGCTTTATGCCTATGCCGCAAAGATTGCGGCCGCCGGCGAATTGCCGCGTGGTGTGCTGGTCAATATCGTCGGCTGGTTTATCGGCGCCGGGATCGCAACTTATCTTGTCGCCTATCCGCTGCGTGACGAGGGGCCGGTCTGGGTGCGCCTGTTCCAGCGCTGGTTTTTTCCCGCCGTTATCCTGCCCAGTGGTTTGCTGCTGTGGTCGATCAGCATCCGCATCGCCGATAAGGGGCTGACAGAATCGCGCTATGCCGTGGTGGCGTTTGGCCTCTGGGCGCTGGCGATGGCGCTGCTGTTTTCGATCCGCACCGCCAGCAGCATCCGCTGGCTGCCGGCCTCGTTATCGGTCATTCTGCTACTCGCAAGCTTCGGGCCATGGGGCGCAGAGCAGCTATCAGTACGCAGCCAGTTTCATCGCATGGAAAGCTGGCTGATTGAAAACGGCCTGCTGGTAGAAGGCAAGGCCAGGATCGGTGCCGCCACCTTGTCGCGCGGTGATGTACTGGTTCTACAGGATTATGCCGATTTCCTGATAAAGCGCGGCGAGGCGGCGCGGATGCAGGTCTGGTTCGAAGGCAGTGCGATGACGCCGGATTTTTCCGATGCGGCAGCCACGGCAAAGTCATTCGGGCTTGAATAGCGGCGCGATTTTCAAAGCCGCAAGTCAAACTCCGCTTCGCCCAGGCTCTGGCCGTTGACCAGGATTTCCAGCTTATGCGCGCCGGCATGATAACGCCGCGTGCTGATCGGCTTCAGCGCATGGCGCTTTTCCAGCCGCAGGTTGGCGCCGGCTTCAAGGCGCGGCTTGGATAGTTTGAACACTTTCGGCTGCTGGCCACCGCGTGCGTTACGCCAGTGGATGGCATAATCCACCGAAAAAGTTGCAGCGGCCTTGCCGGCATTACGCAATTCAAAGCCGAAGCTGAGCGTATCGCCGACTTGATAGCGCGTGGCGCCGAGTGTCAGGCCGGTGATGGTTGCCGGTATGTCGAAGTCAAAACCCATCAGCGCCAGTGCATCGCGGTTGTCGTGTTTCACCAGACTGCGCAGGCCATGGCGCACCGCATCGCGGGTGCCGGCGGGGTCTTCGCTTTGCCAGCGCTGCGCTGTCGCCACCGCCAGGGCCGGGTGATCCTTGGCGATATCGTTGAGGTTATTCGCCACCGAGCGGCGGACATTGTCATGCGGGTCGGCGCGCAGATGCTCAACAATCTCCAGCACCGGCGCCGGATCGGCAATGAAGCGTTTCAGCCGCAGGCCCCAGGGCAGGCGCGGGCGCAGGCCTTCGGAACAGAGCCGGCGCAGATGCCAATCCGGCTCATGCACCCAGCGCCGCACATGGTCCATGGTCAGGTCGTAATGCTGTTCCAGATAGGGCCGGATATCGAATTCGGCGCTGAAATAGCCGGTTAGCCGCGCCAGCGCAGCCAGCGACAATTGTGGATGTTCCAGGCCATGGGCGCCGACAAAATTCAGCAGCGGCAGATGGCGGAAGGCAGCCATGCCGCTGCCTTCACGCCATTTGTCATCCGGCGGCGGCAGGCTGCCCAGTATGATATCCAGTGCCTGCGGATAATCCGGCGGCAGACGGGCGCGCAGGGCATCGGCGATGGCGCGGCCGCGTTGCATCAGTGTCAGATCGGGAAAGCTCGCCAGCAGGCCGTGGCGGAAGGATTTGGCATCGAAGCCGCGATGCCGCGTCTTGATACGCGCCGCGATCTCGTCGATCACGGCGGCATCAAAAAAATCCTTCAGCGCGTCGGCCATCAGGCTTTACCGAAACCGCCGCCCGAAGGCGTGGAGATGACAAACACATCGCCCGGCAACATCGGTGTCGAGCAGCGGCCCTCCATCTCGTCGCGTTGGCCGGTCTTGCGCTCCACCCATTGTTTGCCGATCTCGCCATTGTTGCCGCCATTCAGGCCGGCGGGTTCAATGATGCGGTGTGATGAGAGCAGCGTGGCGGTCATCTCCTCCAGGAAACGCAGGCGGCGGATGGTGCCGTCGCCGCCGCGATGTTTGCCTTTGCCGCCCGAGCCGCGCCGGATGCGGAAACTTTCCAGCAGGATCGGGAAACGGAATTCCAGCACTTCCGGATCGGTCAGGCGCGCATTGGTCATATGGGTATGCACCGCGTCGCAGCCATCAAAATCCGGCCCGGCGCCGGAACCACCGCAGACCGTCTCGTAATACTGGTAGGTATCATTGCCGAAGGTGAAGTTGTTCATCGTGCCTTGCGCGCCGGCCATCACACCCAGCGCGGCGAAAACCGCATCGGTGATGCATTGGCTGGTTTCCACATTGCCGGCCACGGTGGCGGCCGGATATTGCGGATCGAGCATCGAACCTTCCGGGATGATGATTTCCAGCGGCTTGAGGCAGCCGCCATTCAACGGGATATCGGCATCCACCAGGCAGCGGAAAGTGTAGAGCACTGCCGCCACGCACACCGCCTTGGGCGCGTTATAGTTGGTGGGGTGCTGGCCCGATGTGCCGGTGAAATCGATCTTGGCGGTGCGCGCGGCGTGGTTCACCGTCACCTTCACCTTGATCTGCCAGCCATCATCCATTTTCATGGTGTATTCACCATCCTTGAGTCGGGTGATGACTCGGCGCACTGATTCTTCGGCATTATCCTGCACATGGCGCATATAGGCGCGCACCACATCCAGGCCGAACTGATCCACCATGTTGCGCAATTCCTGCGCGCCCTTTTCGCAGGAAGCGATCTGTGCCTTGAGATCAGCAATATTCTGCTGCGGATTACGCGCCGGATACTGGCCGGATTTCAGGATGGCGATGGTTTCGGCTTCCAGGAAACGGCCGGCATCCACCAGCAGCACATTATCCAGCAACACGCCTTCATCGGAAACCGTGCGGCTATCCGGCGGCATCGAGCCGGGTGTGGTGCCGCCGATATCGGCATGATGGCCGCGGCTGCCAACATAGAACAGCACATCCTTGCCGGCCTTATCAAATACCGGGGTGATAACGGTGACATCGGGCAGATGCGTGCCGCCGGCATAGGGCGCGTTGAGCATGAACACGTCACCCGGCCGAACTGTGGCGGCGCGGCGGTTGATGATGGTTTTGATACTTTCCGACATCGAACCGAGATGCACCGGCATATGCGGCGCATTGGCGATCAACTCGCCGTCCAGATCGAAGATGGCGCAGGAGAAATCCAGCCGCTCCTTGATATTCACCGAATAGGCGGTTTTCTCCAGCACGCTGCCCATCTGTTCGGCGATGGACATGAACAGGTTGTTGAAGATTTCCAGCATCACCGGATCAACATCGGTGCCGATGGCCTTGCGCTCGGGCAGGGCCTCCACACGCTTCAGCACCAGGTCGCGGCGTTCTGTCAGGCGGGCCTGCCAGCCCGGCTCCAGCACGATGGTGGAGGTGCTTTCGGTGACAATCGCCGGACCGAGCAGGGTTTCACCCGGCCGTAACGCTTCGCGGTCATACACCGGGGTGTCGCGCCAGGCGCCGGCCATATAGGCGCGACGCTGCGCCAGGGAAGGAATCTCGGCCTGCGCACGCGGCGTCGTGATGGCTTCGACATGATCCGGCGCGCGTTCGCCTTCGCCCACCACTTCCACCGCCACCGAGCCGACGATCAGCGGCTTTTCCGGGCTGATGAAGCCGAAACGCTGGCGATGCGCGGTCTCGAAAGCGGCCTGCGTTGTGGCGAGATCGGCGAAATCCACCACCAGCGGCGAATCCGAGCCGCCATAGCGCAGATGCAGTTTGCGCAGCACGGTGATCTTGGCTTCCGGCACACCCTGGGCCGCCATTTCGGCGCGCGCCTCAACGGCCAGTGCATCCAGCGCCTGGGCCAGATCGGGCAGGGCGGCGGCTTCGAAGGCGCGCTCGACGGTCTTTTCCTTCAGCACCCGCATATCGGCCAGGCCCATGCCATAGGCGGAGAGCACACCGGCCAGCGGATGCAGCAGCACTTCGGTCATGCCCAGCGCATCGGCCACCAAACAGGCATGCTGGCCGCCGGCACCGCCAAAGCTGGACAGCACGTATTTGGTCACGTCATAGCCGCGCGCCACGGAAATTTTCTTGATCGCGTTGGCCATGTTTTCCACCGCGATGGCCAGGAAACCTTCGGCCATTTCCTCGATGCTGCGGCCATCCTTGGCCACGGCCTGCACGCGGCCATGCAATTCGGCAAACTTTTCGCGCACCACGGCATCGTCCAGCGCCTCGTTGCCGTCGCGGCCAAACACTTTGGGGAAAAAATCCGGCTGTAATTTGCCCAGCATCACGTTGCAATCGGTGACGGTGAGGGGGCCGCCGCGCCGGTAGCAGGCCGGGCCGGGATTGGCACCAGCCGAATCGGGGCCGACGCGATAGCGCGCGCCGTCAAAATGCAGGATCGAGCCGCCGCCGGCCGCCACAGTGTTGATCAGCATCATCGGCGCCCGCATACGCACGCCGGCCACCATGGTTTCGAAGGCGCGTTCATATTCGCCGTCGTAATGGCTCACATCGGTGGAGGTGCCGCCCATATCGAAGCCGATCACCTTGCCGAAGCCGGCCCGGGTGGAGGTTTGCACCAGGCCAACCACACCGCCGGCCGGGCCGGACAGGATACTATCCTTGCCCTGGAAAAAATTGGCATCGGCCAGGCCGCCATTCGACTGCATGAACATCAGCCGCAGGGCGTTTTTCTCGGCATCCAGGGCGCCGGCCACTTGGTCAACATAACGCCGCAGGATCGGCGAGACATAGGCATCCACCACCGTGGTGTCGCCGCGGCTGACAAACTTGATCAGCGGGCTGACCTGATGGCTGGCGGAAACCTGGCTGAAACCGAGCTTGCGGGCCAAAGCCGCCACCTTGGCCTCATGCTCGGGATAGCGATAACCATGCATGAACAGCACAGCACAAGCGCGGATGCCATCGGCATAGGCGGCTTTCAGCGCCGCCTCGGCAGCGGCGAGATCCAGCGGGGTTTCGATGCTGCCATCAACACGCACGCGCTCCGGCACTTCCACCACGCGCTCATACAGCATTTCGGGCAACTGGATATGCAGTGCAAACAGCTTCGGCCGGGTCTGGTAGCCGATGCGCAGCTGGTCGGCAAAGCCCTCGCTCACCAGCAGCAGCACGCGGTCGCCCTTGCGCTCCAGCAGCGCATTGGTGGCCACCGTGGTGCCCATCTTCACCGCCTTGATGGCGCCTTGCGGCAAGGTATCGCCATCGCGCAGGCCAAGCAGGTCGCGGATACCCTGCACGGCGGCATCCTGGTATCGTTCCGGGTTTTCCGAGAGCAGCTTGTGGGTGACGATGCCGCCATCCGGCTTGCGGCCGACAATGTCGGTGAAGGTGCCGCCGCGATCAATCCAGAATTCCCACTGGCTGGTCATGAAACTCTCCCGTTTGAAGTCGGTGGCGAAACTACAGAACGTTGACAAATTGTCAATAAAAAATCAACGTCACTTTACAGCGAAGCGGCGGCCCGTGCGGCCTGGTCGTAAAGCCCTGACAAGGCCCGCATGGTTTCGGCGATGCGCGCCAGTTCGCCCGGCTTGCGGCCGATCAGCGTGGCCGCCTCGGCCAGCAATTGCTCGCGCACACGGCGGTAATTCAGGCAGGCATCGCGGCCGGCCGGGGTGGCGGAATAGTGAATCTCCTTGCCGCGTTTCTCACCCTGCACCAGCCCCATGCGGATCAGCTTCTTGAGGCCGTAATTGACCGTGTGGGTATCCTCGATATTGAGCACCAGGCAAAGATCGGCCAGCCGCTTCGGGCGGTCGCGGTGGTTCACACTATGCAGCACCATCACATCCAGCGCCGCCAGATCGCCGATGCCGGCGGCGCTCATGCAGCGCACGATCCAGCGGTTGAAAGCATTGGCGCTCATCATCAGGGCGAATTCAAATTCGCTCAGATCGGAAAGTTGTTCAGAGGCGAGATGCGCCGAGGAGACGATGGGGCGATGTGCCCGCGCGCTGTCCGCTGGTTTCTGTTTTGCCGGCATGGCTGGCCCCCTGAATTTGACCCGGTCAAGCAGTAAAGCCAGCTTTGGCCGCCGGCAAGGGGCGGCGATTTCGCGCGTTCGTGCATAACCGGCATGCAGCGGCTGCATGGCCCGGGCGATATCCTTGCTGGCTCCGCCGGGGCGGCTTTGCTAGTGTCCCGCAATGCGTCCCCAACACTTAATTCTGCTCATTGTCATCTGCGCCGTATGGGGCTTTAATTTTGTTGTGTCGAAACTGGCGGTGACCCATTTCCCGCCGGTTTTCTTCACCGCCCTGCGCTTCTTCTGCCTCGGCCTGCTGCTGCTGCCCTGGCTCAAACTGCACAAGGGTCAGATGACCCTGGTGCTGCAAATTGCCTTTTTCATGGGCACGATGCACTTCGCCTTGATGTTCAATGCCCTGAAAATGGCGCGTGATGTTTCCGTCATCGCCGTGGTGGTGCAGTTGGGTGTGCCCATCGGCACCATGCTGGCCTGGGCGATGCTGGGCGAAACCGTGCGCTGGCGCCGTGGCCTGGGCATCCTGCTGGCCTTTGGCGGCACGGTGCTGATGAGTTTCGACCCTGCCGTGTTCAGCTATGGCCTTGCCGTGCTGATCTGCCTGCTTAGCGTAGTTTCGATGTCGTATGGCCAAGTGCTGGTGCGCCGCATCCGTCAGGTTGATCCGCTGGCGATGCAGGCCTGGATCGGTGTGGTCAGTGCGCCCGGCCTGTTTGTGCTGTCCTATCTGTTTGAACAGGGCCAGGTGCAGGCATCATTTTCCGCCGGCGCGCTGGAATGGTCCTTGCTGGCATATTCCGTGCTGGGCGTGTCGCTGTTCGGCCATGCCGGTGCCTATTACCTGCTGCGGCTCTATCCGGTCGCCATTGTCAATCCGGGCCTCACCCTGGCGCCGGTGCTGGGGATTCTGTCGGGTGTGGTTTTCCTGGGTGAAAGGCTCAGTGAACGCGCCTTGATTGGCGCTGCCATCACCCTGGTGGGCGTGCTGATTGTCACCTTGCGTGAAAGCCAGCTTGCGGAAAAACGACCGGCAACGCCGGTTGATGTGAAGCCTTGAGCCGATTGAGTGGAGTTAGCTGCATGCTGATTGCCGAACGACCATCGCCGAATTTTGACGAGCGGCGTTGCCGCAAGCCGGTTGACCTGGTGGTTCTGCATTATACCGGCATGCGCAGCGCCGAGGACGCCCTGCGCCGGCTGACCGATCCCGAGGCCAAGGTATCGGCGCATTATGTGATCGACGAGGATGGCAGCGTGACCCGGCTGGTGAGCGAGGAAGCCCGTGCCTGGCATGCCGGCATGGCCTTCTGGCGTGGTGTGCGCGATGTGAATGCGCGTTCCATCGGCATCGAGCTGGTCAATCCGGGCCATGAATTCGGTTATCGGCCCTTCCCGGATGCGCAGATTGCCACGCTGGTGGAATTGCTGGCCGGCATCAAGGCGCGCCACAATATCCCGGCGGCCGGCTTTGTTGGCCATTCCGATGTGGCGCCGCAGCGCAAGGAAGATCCGGGCGAATTGTTTCCCTGGGCGCGGCTGGCCAAGGCGGGGTTTGGCTTGTGGCCAAGCGCCGATTTCCGCGCTTCGCCACATGCGCCTGAATTGCGCCCGGGCATGAAGAGCGGCGCGGTGCTGGATTTGCAGGTGGCGCTGGATCGTATCGGCTATGGCATCGAGGGCAGCGGCATGTTTGACCCGATGACTGAATCTGCCGTGCGGGCGTTTCAGCGCCATTGGCGCCCGGCGCGGATCGACGGCATCGCCGATCCGGAAACCACCAGCCTGATTCACCATATCGCCCAGAGAGCTTGAAGCTTAATCGCTATGTTTGCGGCTTGCCTTCGGCGGCGCTAAGCCCTATTGCTCGCCCCGGTGCCAGATGGCTGGACGGCTGCGGCACTCCGTAAGGGGTGTCGAGGAAAGTCCGGGCTCCACGGATACACGGTGCCGGGTAACGCCCGGCGGGGGCGACCCCAGGGACAGTGCCACAGAAAACAGACCGCCACCGCCCGCAAGGCCGGCGGCAAGGGTGAAAAGGTGCGGTAAGAGCGCACCGCGCTTCTGGTAACAGCAGCGGCATGGCAAACCCCACCGGGAGCAAGACCAAATAGGGATGGCAGCCTGCCCCGAGCAGGCGAGGCGGTTTCCGGCCTGCCATCCGGGTCGGTCGCGCGAGGCATCCGGTAACGGATGTCCCAGAGGAATAGCCGTCCAACTCACGCAAGTGGGCGGACAGAACCCGGCTTACAGGCTGTCTGGCACCATTTATTTGCGCCTAATCCGCTCTGTCACTTAACTTCATTGGCTTGCGTTTATAAAATACAACCCAATTGCGGGATGAGCCTGGATTGGTGCAGATGATACATACGCTGAAAAATGCCATTCGGCCGCTTTATTGGCGGCTACGTTGGATGTTTCTGCAATTGATCGGACACATGCCTGCCTTACCGCTGGCTCGGCATGACTACACACTGCGGCGGCTTGGCACAGTATATGGCGGCTGGGTTTTTGCTGAAACGCCGATACGCGATTGCTTGGTGGTGGTCAGTTGCGGCCTGGGTGAAGATGCATCCTTTGATGTTGAATATGCTGCGCGCTATGGCGCCAAGGTCATTGCCGTTGATCCGACGCCACGTGCGATTCGGCATTTCCAGCTCATTACCGCGCGTTTGGGCAGCCCCAAGACGCAAGCCTATACTTCTTCCGGGCTGCAACCGGTTGAAGCCTACGATTTGAGCCGCATAACAGCCGGCCAATTACTTCTATGTGATAAGGCGATCTGGAATGTGGCCGGCGAGTTGCGCTTTTTTGCACCGGCCAATCCGCAGAATGTGTCATATTCAGCAGTCAATTTTCAGAACGACTACAGCACCGAAACACCGCATATAGTGGTTGAGGCAACTACGATGGATCAACTGATGTCTGCTTTTGGCCTCAATGATATCAGCCTGCTGAAGCTGGATATTGAAGGGGCCGAGGTGGAAGTGATTCTCGATATGCTGGCCAAGGGAATCAGACCGCGGCAGGTTCTGGTGGAGTATGATGAACTGGCCAAACCGGGACCGCATGCCAGCCGGCGGGTGGCGGCAGCCCACGCCGCCTTGATTGCTGCCGGCTACAGTTTGATCAACGCAGAATTCTATAATTTCACTTATATCCGGCACTGATAATTGTTTGCTTGGTTAGCCGGTCTCTTGCGAATGATTGACAGGTGCGCCTCTGCGTCTATAGGCTGTATCCCGACGGTGCCCAATCGGGCCTAACTGGGAATACGGTGCGGGGCAACCCTAAGCCGTAGCTGCCCCTGCAACTGTAAGCGGAGAGTTTTTCGTCAACCATGCCACTGGTGCTCAGGCGCTGGGAAGGCGGCGAAAAATGGCGACCCGTGAGCCAGGAGACCTGCCGTCAGCCGTGGTCACACGCGCAAGCATCGGGCAGGGTGTTCCGGTGGGTGGTCTTGACCGGCAGATTGGCCGGCAGGGCGCCGTTTGCGCGGTGACGTGCCACACGTTGCCAAGGGGCCTTGCCCATGTTTTTCCCAATCGCTTTTTCACCGGTATCGCAGCCGGCCGTCAGGTTTACCCCCAAACCGCTTCCGATTCATTGGCGCTTATCCAGGCCATAAGCCGGAGAGTTCTATTGTCAATATGTTATGTTATAACATAACATAAATCGTCGTTACATTGGCAGCGTGGCTGGGCCATTTGCTGCCTGTTTGGGGATATTCACCATGTCAAAACCACTTTTTGCCACGCTGCTGGGCAGCGTTGCCCTGTTTGCCAGCCTGTCGCCCGCCGAAGCGCAGCAGGCTGCACCGATCCAATTGCCCACACTTTCGGTCGGCGGCAGCCTGGAAGCCGAGGAAAGCGGGCTGCATCTCAACCTGCCGGCCAGTACCGGCAGCCGGCTTGATCTGACACCAAAGGAAACCGCAGCGGCGGTGGAAACGATTTCGGCCGCCACCTTGCGTGAACGGGGCTATGCCAGCGTGAATGACGTGGCGCAACGGGCCACCGGCTTCACCTCCAATGCCGCAGCCGGCAATGGCGGCAGCAGCCTGGTGGCGCGCGGCTTCAGCGGCCATGGTTCGGTGATGCAGCTTTATGATGGCACCCGGCTCTATGTTGCTTCCGGCACGGTGTCGTTTCCGTTTGATACCTGGTCGGTTGATCGGGTGGAAATCCTGCGTGGCCCGGCTTCGGTATTGTATGGCGAAGGCGCCATTGGCGGCGTGGTCAATGTGGTGTCGAAAAAGCCCAATCCGCTGGAAACCGAACATGAAATGCTGCTGGAACTCGGCAGCGACCTGACACGGCGGGCAGCGGCCAGCAGCGCCGGGCCGCTGGGCGGCAGGCTGTCGTATTATCTCGGTGCCAATGCGCGCAAATCCGCCGGCTATGTTGATATGGGCGAGAATGGCAGCGAGGCCTTTACCGGGGCTTTGCGGCTGGATGCCAGCGACACGCTGAATTTCACGCTGTCGCATGATACCGGGCATCAGAATCCGCAGAAATACTGGGGTACGCCACTGCGCGACAAACGGCTTGATAAATCTTTGCGCGAGAAGAACTACAATGTCTCGGACAGCGATATCGACTATCTCGACAATTGGACCCAGTTCAAGATGGATTGGCAGCTCGCAGCCAATCTGCACCTGCGCAACAATGCCTACACCTTCACCAGCAACCGGCATTGGCGCGATGTGGAAAGTTACTTGCTCAATCCGGCCACCAATCAGGTGACCCGCACCGACTATATCGAAATCTACCATGACCAGGAGCAGATCGGGAATCGCACCGACCTCACCATCGACAGCCAGATTGCCGGGATGAAAAACCAGAGTGTGGTCGGCTTCGATGTCAATCGGGTGGATTTCACCCATATCAACAACACGCCCTATGGCGGCACGTCCACGGTGGATGCCAATAATCCCGATGCCGGCCAGTTCATCAATCAGGCCGGCACCTTGCCCCGGCATACTTCCACGGTGCAGCAATATTCACTGTTTGTGGAAGATCGTCTGGTGCTGAATGATAGCTGGTCGCTGGCTGGCGGCCTGCGTTTTGATCGCATTGATTTCAGCCGCGATGATCTGGTGGCGAATAGCAGCGTCTCAAAAACCTTCAACGCTTTCAGCTGGCGTGCCGGCGCAGTGTATAATCTCAATCGTGACACGGCGTTTTACGGCCAGTATGCCACGGCGGTTTCGCCGGTTGGCAGTTCGCTGCTTGGGCAATCTGCGGCCAACACCCAGCTTGAGCTTTCCACCGCCGAGCAGTTTGAAATCGGCGTGAAGCAGGATGTGTTCGGCGGGCGCGGCGAATGGACTTTGGCGGCTTATCATATCACCAAGAACAAGCTCCAGACCCGCAACCCGACCACGCCTACCGTGGTGGAGCAGATCGGCCAGCAATCGTCGCGCGGTGTTGAAGTGAGTGCGGCTTATGACCTGAGCGAAAGCCTGCGGCTGGAGGCCAATGCCGCGTTGCTGGAAGCGCAATACGACGATTACACCCAGGCTGGCGGCGTGTCCTATGCCGGCAAGCGGCCAACCAATACGCCGGAACAGGTGGCAAATCTGTGGGCTACCTGGCGGTTTGCGCCGGAATGGAAAGCCTTGGGCGCGGTGCGCTATGTTGGCGATACCTACAGCAATGATGCCAACACGGCAGGGCAGGGCGGCTATTTCCTGGCTGACCTTGGCCTATCCTGGTCGCCGGTGGAAAAGGCCACCGTGTCCTTGCGGGTGATGAACCTGTTTGACAAGGTGTATGGTCAGAGCCTGTCGGCGGATAAGTGGGTGCTGGGGGCGCCGCGCACGGCCTATCTCACCACCAGCATCAAGTTCTGACCATGCCGCGCCGCTTGCTTCGTTCCGGGTCGCGCTGGCTGCAACGCTGGCTTTACCTGATCCATCGCTGGATCGGCATCGCCACCTGCCTGTTATTTGCGATCTGGTTCATTTCCGGCGTGGTGATGATGTATGTCGCCTTTCCGGGCTTGAGCGACGCTGAGCGGCGCGGCTTTCTGCCTGCTGTTGATTGGCCGGCGGTGCAACTGGCGCCGGATGCCGCCTTGCGCCTGGCCGGGCAACAGGATTGGCCGCGTAGCCTGCGGCTGGAAATGCTCGGCGCCGAGCCGGTCTATCGCATCCAGCCCTATAGCGGCGCGGCGCTGGCTTTGTCGGCGCGTGATGGCCGGGTGATAACAAGCTTCAACGCTGCCGAGGCCGAGGCGGCGATGCAGGTGCGTTTTCCGGCGGCCCGGTTTGTTGAAACGGTTGAGCGCGACCAGTGGAGTGTCACGGCGCGGTTCAACCCGCAGCGGCCGCTGCATGTGCTGGCGCTGAACGATGCCGCAGATACCGCATTATATGTTTCCGCCATCAGCGGCGAGATTGTGCTGGATACCACGCGGCGCGAGCGGTTCTGGAACTGGCTCGGCTCGATTCCGCATTGGCTCTATTTCACCCCGCTGCGGGCCGATGCGCCGCTCTGGCGCGATGTGGTGTTGTGGCTTTCCGGCAGCAGCATCGTGGTGGCGGTCAGCGGCATCTGGATCGGCATCCAGCGTATCCGGCTGCACCGCCGCTATGCCCGGGGCCGCCTGTCGCCTTATCGTGGCTGGATGCTGTGGCATCATTGGGCCGGGCTGGTTGGCAGTGTCACGCTGCTGGCCTGGATCGTCAGCGGTTGGATTTCGATGAATCCAAATGCCTGGTTCAGTTCAAGGAATCTGCCGCCAGAGGCTTTGCAGCGTTATGCCGCCGCGCCGGGCCTGGATTTTCCGCTGCCGCTGGCCACCCATGCCGGCGCCCATGAGGCGCGCTTCGGCTGGCTCGGCGGCCGGCCTGTGCTGCAATATCTCGGGCCACAGGGCCTGCTGGCGGTTAGCCCGGTGCCGGCAGCGGAGCATGTGCTGCGCGCTGCCCGCACATTGCTGCCGATGGCGCGGCCGGTGCTGCAAGAAATGCTGCAAGCCGAGGATGCCTATTGGTATTCGCATCATCAGCGGCGCGTATTGCCGGTGCTGCGCATCGGCTTCGACGATCCGGCGGCCACCTGGTTCCATATCGATCCGCGCAATGGCGACATCCTGGGCAGCATGGATGCCACGCGGCGCGGCTATCGCTGGTGGTTCAACGCGCTGCACAGCTTCGATTTTGCCTTCCTGCGGCATTATCCGCCGACATGGGAGATTGTGCTGTGGGGCTTTTCGCTGATCGGCCTGGTGGCTTCCGCCAGTGGCGTGGTGATCGGCTGGCGTCGCCTGCAACGCAAACTCAGCGATTGACGCGCAGCATGAACGCCTCGCCGATCTGCCCCGGGCAGGGGATGAAATAAGGCTCAAAAAGCTGCGAAAAGCCTTCGCGGGCGCGGGTATCCAGGCACCAGCGCTCGCCGCTTTCGGTATCCAGTGACAGGCCGCCGCGTCGCAGGTCAAAAAATTGCGGATTGGCTGCAAACATCTCCGCATTCACGCCGCAAGCCACCGCCACCAAGCGCTGGTTGCGCGGGTCCATGGCCAGGCAATAGGCCGGATTGGCGGCAAAGAAGATCTGATTACGCTCGCGGATGGTGCGGCTGATGAAATAGCCCTGGGTCTGATTGTCGATGCTGAATTCGCAAGAGCTGAGCAGCACATCCGGGCGCAGCCGGGTCACATCATTGCCAGCGCCGGGCTGCACGGTCAGGCATTGGTTGTTGGCGGTGATCGCCACCACGGAAAACCGTTTCAGCACCGGTGCTTGGCGCGGCAGAAACTCGTTCATGCCCAGTTGCGCCAGCGCCGGCCGCGCCGGGCCGAGCAGCAGCAGGGCGATCAGCAGGCTGGCGGCCAAACGGGACCAGAGCGGGTGAATCTTATGCGATCGAACCATGCTACAGGTTTAACCGTTAACGGATAGGCCCGGCAAGCCGGTCGTGCAGCCGATTTATCCACCGGTTATCCACCGAAAGAACGTGAACAAATGAAGAAACCTAAAAGGTGAGCATTCGGCGACAAGTTGTGGAAATCCTTAGGCCGAATCGCCATATAGGCCCAACCATTCTCCATTGACGCCCATCTAAGCCCATGGTATCCCATATCATCCCAAACATGCCGGCTGCCTCGGTGTTTTTGGGGCGGCAACAGGGCCGCTTTTGGGGGCGTTGTGGATAGCTTTCTCTCCACTTTTCGGAACCGGATCGACGCCAAGGGACGTATTTCCGTCCCGGCGCCGTTTCGTGCCGTGCTGACCAAGCAGGGCCCGGAAGGTGGTGTGCTGCTGGGGCCGGACTGGGTGGCCGATGCCACTTATGAGGCGCGCGTCCTGGTGGCCGGCGGCAATACCTATCTTGATGGCGTGAACAGCCGCATCAACGCGCTGCCGGAATTCTCGCCTGAGCGCGCCGACCTGGAAGACACCCTGCTGGCCTCCTTGGCCCAGGCGCAGTTTGACGGCGAAGGCCGCATTGTGCTGTCGCAGGCTTTGCTGGAGCATGCCGGCCTGTCGGCACCGGGTGAGGCGGTGTTTGTTGGCCGTGGCCGCAATTTCCAGATTTGGGAACCCAAAGCCTGGGCCGAACGCGAGGCGGCGGCGAAATCGCGTCTGAGGGCGCAACTGCAAACGATGGGGCGGTCGTGATGCGCGACATGGCCCCAGGTTCCGGTTCTGGCCGTGGTCCTGGTGCCAGCCATGATCCTGCCGCAAAGACTGCGCATCTTCCGGTGCTCTGCGCGGAAGTGATTGCGGCGCTAGCGCCGCGCGATGGCGAGGTTTTTGTGGACGGGACGTTTGGTGCCGGGGGCTATTCCGGTGCATTGCTGGCGGCGGCGGATTGCCGGGTTTATGGCATTGATCGCGACGCCAGTGTTTTGCTGCATGCCGAACGGGTGACGGCTGCGTATCCGGGCCGCTTCACCCTGCTGCGCGGCCGCTTTGGCGATATGACCGCCTTGCTGGCCGAGGCCGGCATTGCGCAGGTGGATGGCGTGACGCTGGATATCGGCGTCTCCTCAATGCAACTGGATCAGGCCGCGCGCGGCTTTTCCTTCCAGCAGGATGGCCCGCTGGATATGCGCATGGATACCGGCAGCGGCGAAAGCGCTGCCGATGTGGTCAATGGCTACGAAGAAGCTGATCTGGCCGATATCATCTACCTGCATGGCGAGGAGCATCGCTCGCGCGCCATTGCCCGCGCCATCGTCAAGGCCCGTGCCGAAGCGCCGATAGAGCGCACGCTGCAACTGGCCGGCATTGTCGCTCGCGTGGTGCGCGGCAAGCCCGGGCATCATCCCGCCACCCGCACCTTCCAGGCGCTGCGCATCCATGTGAATGACGAATTGGGCGAATTGCAGCGTGGCCTGGTGGCTGCCGAGCGTTTGCTCAAGCCATCCGGCCGGCTGGCGGTGGTGACGTTCCACTCGCTGGAAGATCGTGTGGTGAAGCGTTTCCTGGATCGCCGCTGCGGCAAGGGCGGGGGCCAGTCGCGCCACCTGCCGGAAGCCGCCACGGTGCTGCGTGAGCCATCCTTCATGCCGATCCACAAGGGCGCGCTGGCTGCCAGCGATGCCGAGGCGGCGCGCAATCCGCGGGCGCGTTCAGCCAAACTGCGCGCCGCGCGCCGCACCGAGGCGCCGGCCTGGCCGGCTGATGACATGCAGGAGGCCGCATGAGCCGCGGTTTCTCCTTCCTCGCGTTACTGCTGCTCGGCATTGTCGCCTTCGGCCTCTACCAGCTCTCCTACGAGGTGCAGCGGCTGGAGGATGAACTGGTTGAACTGAACCGTGCGCTGGGCCAGGAGCGCGAAACCATCGGCGTGTTGCAGGCCGAATGGAGCTACCTGTCGCGCCCCGAATATCTGCAAGACAAGGCGCAGCGCCTGCTGGATATGAAACCCGCCACGGCGCGCCAGATCACCCGGATTGATGATCTGCCCTGGCGCCAGGAGCGTATCGCCCCGGCCGTCCCGGTCCCGGTCCCGGCACCGGCTGCGAATAGCGCGCCGGCGCCGGTTGCAGCCCTGCCTGCGCCAGCACCGGCATCTGCTGCTGCCCCGGCTACTCCACCGGCGCCACAGGCGGTGGCTGCCAATGCCAGCGATGTGGATGCCGATGTGGCCGCCGTGCTTGGCGCCATGCGCGGCGATGCCGCCGGTCGCCCGACGCCGATCAAGGCGAAGGTGCAGTGATGGCCCTGTTTCGCCGCAACCCCAAACCACGCCCGCCCTGCACCCCGGCGGATATTCCCGGCCGCCCCGCCCTGGTGAAGCTGGAAGGCGAAACCAAGCAGGCGCTGGAAGTGGGCCGTTCGCGCCTGGTGATCGGCATTGCGCTGTTCTCGATGGTGTTTTTTGTGCTGGCCGGCCGCTTGGTCTGGCTCACGGCGGTGAATGGTGCCGCCGAGCCGCCGGTGGCGCGCAGCAGCAATCCGGAATTGCTGGCCAAAACCGTGCTGATGGATCGTCAGCCGATTGTGGATCGCAACGGCCAGATGCTGGCCACCAACCTTAAAACCGCGTCGCTGTTTGCCGATCCGCGCAAGATTCTCAATCCTGATCAGGCAGCTTTGCGGCTGGCGCAGACATTGCCGGAATTCTCGGTGGCAGATTTGCAGGCCAAGCTGGCACCGGGCAAAAGCTTTGTCTGGATCAAGCGCAATCTCACGCCGCGCCAGCAATATGAAGTTAATCGCCTGGGCATTCCCGGCCTGTATTTCCACACCGAGCAGAAGCGCGTCTATCCGCAAGGCAGCCTGGCGGTGCATGTGCTGGGCTACACCGATATCGACGGCAAGGGCATTTCCGGCATCGAGCAGTATTTTGATGAGTCACTGCGTGACCCGGCCCGCACCGGCGACCCGCTGGAACTGAGCCTGGATATCCGGGTGCAGCATATCGTGCGCGACGAATTGTTCCGCGCCGTGCAGCATTTTGAAGCGATTGGCGGCGGCGCCATCGTTATCGATGTGCATACCGGCGAAGTGGTTTCCATGGTCAGCCTGCCGGATTTTGATCCGCTCAATCCGGGCGAGGCTTCGAAGGATGCGCGGTTCAATCGCATCACGCTTGGCGTCTATGAAATGGGTTCGACCATGAAGACGCTGAACACCGCCATGGCGCTGGATTACGGCACCGTGAAGCTTTCCGGCGGTTATGACGCGACGCATCCGATCCAGATTTCCCGTTTCCAGATCCGCGACGATCATCCCAAGCGGCGCTGGCTCAGCGTGCCGGAAATCTACATGTATTCGTCGAATATCGGCTCGGCCAAGATGGCGGTGGATGTTGGCCCGGGCTTGCAGCGTGAATTCATGGCCCGCCTCGGCATGCTGCACAAGCCGGCGGTGGAACTCCCTGAAATCGGCGCGCCGCTGATTCCGCGCAACTGGAAAACCGTTGAAACCATGACCATCGCCTTTGGCCATGGCCTGTCGGTGACGCCGCTGCAACTGGCCTCGGCCACCGCCGCGATGATCAATGGCGGCGTGCTGCATCCGCCCACTTTGGTCAAGCGCCCGCCCGGCCTGCCGGCGCCGGGGCGCCAGGTGATCAAGCGCGATGTTTCCGATGTGATGCGCAAACTGATGCTGCTGGTGGTGGAAGAAGGCACCGGCAAGAAGGCCGATGTGGAAGGTTACTTGGTTGGCGGCAAGACCGGCACCTCGGAAAAGGTTGGCGCGCGCGGCGGTTATAATCGCAAGGCGCTGTTCAACACCTTTGTCGCCGGCTTCCCGATGCACCAGCCGCGCTATCTGGTGCAGGTGATGCTGGACGAGCCGAAGCCGCAGAAAGGCACCTATGGTTTTGCCAGTGCCGGCTGGACCTCGGCGCCCACGGCAGGCCGCATCATTTCGCGCATCGCGCCGCTGCTCGGCGTGCCGCCAGTGGATGAAAATGCCCCCGAGATCAAACAGGCCATGTATGTGCCGGTGCCGGGTGCCAAGCCGCAGGAGAAAAAACTTGCGGCTCAATGACCTCTGCACCGATCTGAGCCTCGATCCGCGCGTCGCCGGGCTGGATATCCTTGGCCTCACCGCCGATAGCCGCGCCGTGCGCCCGGGCTATCTGTTCGCCGCCTTGCAAGGCAGCGCCATGGATGGCCGTCGCTTCATCCCCGATGCCGCTGCCAAGGGCGCGGTGGCGGTACTCAGCGATGCGGTTGATCCGGCCTATGCGGAAAAGCTGGCTTTCATCGCCGATGCCAATCCGCGCCGCCGTCTGGCGCTGATGGCCGCAGCCTTCTTCGGTGCGCAGCCGGAAACCATCGTTGCCGTCACTGGCACCAGCGGTAAAACCTCGGTGGCGAATTTTGCCATGCAACTTTGGGCGCTGCTGGGTCACAAGGCGGCCAGCCTGGGCACGCTGGGCCTGCTGGGGCCGGGCCTGCATGAAAAGGGGGCGCATACCACGCCCGATCCGGTGGAGCTGCACCGCTTGCTGCATACGGCCGTGGCGGCCGGCTGCCAGCATCTCGCCCTGGAAGCCTCCAGCCATGGCCTGGACCAGTTTCGCCTCGATGGCGTGAAACTGCGCGCTGCCGCCTTCACCAATCTCAGCCGCGACCACATGGATTACCATGCCACGGCAGAGGAATATTTCAGCGCCAAGCTGCGCCTGTTTGATGCCCTGCTGCCGCCCGATGGGGCGGCGGTGATTGATATGGATGGCGAATATGGCCCGCGCGTGGCTGCCTGCGCGATCCAGCGCGGCCAACGCCTGATCCGCTATGGCCGCCATGGCGCCGAATTACGCTTGCTGGATTTGGTGCCGCATGCCGGTGGTTTGCGTTTCCGCTTTGCGGCTTATGGTGCCGAGCATGAGATTGATTGCCCGCTGATCGGCGGTTTCCAGGCCGGCAATCTGCTGGCCGCGCTGGGCCTGGTGATTGGTGCCGGCGCCGAACCTGCTGCCGCCATCGCCGCCTTGCGCCATGTGATTGGCGTGCCGGGGCGTATGCAACTGGTCGCCAGCCGCCGCAATGGCGCGGCCGTCTTTGTGGATTACGCCCATAAGCCGGATGCGCTGCAAACCGCTTTGTTGGCCGCGCGGCCGCATGCCAGTGGCCGGCTGGTGGTGGTGTTTGGCTGTGGCGGCGATCGTGATCGTGGCAAGCGGCCATTGATGGGCGGCATCGCCGCCCGGCTGGCTGATCGGGTTTATGTCACCGACGACAATCCGCGCAGCGAGCAGCCCGAGGCAATTCGCGCCGCCATCATGGCCGCATGCCCGGGCGCCATCGAGATTGGTGATCGCCGCAGCGCGATCCGTGCCGCCGTGGCTGAACTGGCGCCGGGCGACCTGCTGCTGCTGGCCGGCAAGGGCCATGAGCAGGGCCAGATCGTCGGCGCTGAAACCCGCCCCTTCGACGATGCTGCCGAAGCCCGTCTTGCCGTGTCTGCGGCGGATGCAGGGTCAAATCTGGGCAGCGAAACATACGGGAGTAAAGGTTAATGGAACCCTTCGCTCTCTGGACTTCTGATGAAGCTGCCCGCGCCGTGCAGGGCCGCAGCGAAACCGGCTGGGCCGCAGCCGGTGTGGCCATTGATAGCCGCGCGGTTGCGTTTGGCGATCTGTTCATCGCCCTGCATGGGCCGAATTTCGACGGCCACCAATTTGTTGCCGATGCGCTGGGCAAGGGCGCGGCGGCGGCGATTGTGGATCGTATCCCGGAAGGCTTGCCGCCAGGCGCCAATCTGCTGCTGGTGCGCGATACCTTCCAGGCCTTGAACCAATTGGGTGCTGCCGCACGCCAGCGTTCGGGTGCCAGGGTGGTTGGCGTCACCGGCAGTGTCGGCAAGACCAGCACCAAGGAAATGCTGCGCCTGATCCTGTCGGAACAGGCGCCCACCCATGCTTCGCTTGGCAATCTGAACAACCATTGGGGCGTGCCGCTCACCTTGGCGCGTATGCCGATGGACAGCCATTTTGCCGTGATCGAGATGGGCATGAATCATGCCGGCGAAATCGAGCCGCTATCGCGCCTGGCGCGGCCGCATGTGGCGGTGATCACCACGGTGGAAGCGGTGCATCTGGAATTCTTTGATTCGGTTGCCGGCATCGCCGATGCCAAGGCGGAAATCTTTGCCGGCCTGGAGTCGGGCGGCGTGGCGGTGCTGAACCGCGATAATCCGCATTATGACCGCATGGCTGCCAAGGCGCGCGCCCAGGGCGTTGAGGTGATCGGCTTCGGCGAGCATGTCGAAGCCCAGGCGCGCCTGATCAAATATGTCGCGCACCCGAATTGCTCCTGCGTTGCTGCCGAATTCATGGGCCAGGCGCTGACTTACAAGATTGGTGTGCCGGGGCGCCATTGGGTGCTGAATTCGCTGGCCGCGCTGGCGGCGGCGCAGGCGCTGGGCGCCGATCTGGCCCAAGCCGGCCTGGCATTGGCCAGCATCGCCGCGCCGAAAGGCCGTGGCGAGCGGCATCTTCGCCCCTGGCGCGACGGCGAAATCGAGATCATTGACGACAGCTACAATGCCAGCCCGGCCAGCATGCGCGCCGCCTTTGCCGTGTTGGCGATGGCCAAGCCCTCGGCGCCGCGTGGCCGCCGCATCGCGGCACTGGGCGACATGCTGGAACTTGGCGCTACGGCTGCCGAAGCCCATGCCGAACTGGCGCCGGCCGTGCTGGAACATGGCATTGATCTGGTTTTTACCGCCGGACCGCTGATGCAGGGGCTGCATGATGCCTTGCCGCCCGAGCGGCGCGGCGCCCATGCCGCCGATTCCGCCGCCTTGATCGATGTGCTGCGCGCTGTGTTGAGGCCGGGCGATGTGCTGCTGGTGAAGGGCTCGCTCGGCAGCCGCATGGGCCGGGTGGTTGATAATCTGCTGATGCCGGCGCCGCGCGCCGCCAGCGGCTGGTAAGGAAAGGATTGTATTTCGGATGCTCTACCACCTGCTTTTCCCGCTGGCCGACGAAATCAGCCTGTTCAACCTGTTTCGCTACATCACCTTTCGCACCGGCGGCGCGATCATGACCGCCATGGTGCTGAGCTTTGTGATCGGCGAGCCGCTGATCAACTGGCTGCGCGCCAAGCAGGGCAAGGGCCAGCCGATCCGCGATGACGGCCCGGAAAGCCACCTGCTGACCAAGCGCGGCACGCCCACCATGGGCGGTTTCCTGATCCTGATCGGCATGGGTATTGGCACGCTGCTGTGGGCTGATCTGACCAATCGTTATGTCTGGGCGGTGCTGATCGTCACCTTCGGCTTCGGCCTGATCGGCTTTGCAGACGATTACCTCAAGGTGACGAAGCAGAATCCCAAGGGCGTGCCGGGCAAGATCAAGCTGCTGGCCACCATCGTGATCAGTGGCGCGGTGGCCTACTGGATCAGTTCGATCATGACGCCGCCGCTCAGCAGCAGCCTGGCTGTGCCGTTCTTCAAGGATGTGCTGCTTAATCTCGGCTGGTTCATGGTGCCGTTTGCGGTGTTTGTCATTGTTGGCGCTTCCAATGCGGTCAATCTCACCGATGGCCTGGATGGCCTGGCGATTGTGCCGGTGATGATCGCTGCCGGCAGCTTCGGCCTGATCGCCTATCTGGTCGGCAACACCGTGTTCGCCAATTATTTGCAGATTCACTATGTCGCCGGTGCCGGCGAACTGGCGGTGATCTGCGGTGCGCTGGTGGGCGCCGGTATCGGCTTCCTGTGGTTCAACGCGCCGCCGGCCATGGTGTTCATGGGCGATACCGGTTCGCTCAGCTTGGGCGGCGCGCTCGGCACCATCAGCGTCATCACCAAGCATGAACTGGTGCTGGCGATCATCGGCGGCCTGTTTGTGCTCGAAACCGTTTCGGTGATGGTGCAGGTGGCATCCTTCAAGCTCACCGGCAAGCGGGTTTTCCGCATGGCGCCGCTGCATCATCATTTTGAGAAAAAAGGCTGGAAGGAACCCACTGTGGTGATCCGCTTCTGGATCATCGCCGTGATCCTGGCCCTGGCCGGTCTTTCCACCCTGAAGCTGCGGTAAGGCGCCCAGATGATCCCGCTCCATCATAGCAAAGGCAGCATCTACGCCGTTTTCGGCCTCGCGCGCAGCGGGCTGGCGGCGGCGCGTGCGCTGGTGCGGGGCGGCGCCGAAGTGCGGCTGTGGGATGATAACGCGGCCTCCCGCCTGGCTGCCGAACAGGCCGGCTTCAAGCCGCTGCCGCTGAATGATGCCACGCTGAGCGGCTGCGCGGCGCTGGTGCTGGCGCCCGGTGTGCCGCTGACCCATCCAGCGCCACATGATTGTGTTGCCGCTGCGGCACGTGTTGGTGTGCCGGTGATCGGCGATATCGAATTGCTGCTGCGTGAAATGCAGCCGGCAGCCAAGGGTCTTGGTGTCTACGGCGTTACCGGCACCAATGGCAAATCCACCACCACGGCTTTGCTGGCGCATGTGCTGAACGCTGCCGGCCGCGAGATTGCCATGGGCGGCAATATCGGCGTGCCGGTGCTGGAACTGCCCAGGCTGGCAGCCCAAGGCGGCGCCTATCTGCTGGAAATGTCGTCCTTCCAGCTTGACCTGACCCCAGGCTGGCAGGCGCGTATTGCCGTGCTGCTCAATATCACGCCGGATCATCTGGATCGCCATGGCGACATGGCGCGCTATGCGGCGATCAAGGCGCGTATCTTCGCCGGCCAGGGCGCGGGCGATACTGCCATTATTGGCCTGGATGATGAATATTGCCGCGCCATCCATGCGGCGTTGCAGGCCGAAGCCAGCGGCCGGCAGATTATTGCCATCTCGGCCGAGCGGGTGCTGGCCGAAGGCATTTCGGCGGTGGCTGGCAAGCTCTACGAAAATGGCACCGAGATTGCCGATCTGGCGCGTTTCCCGGCCTTGCCCGGCAAGCATAACGGCCAGAATATCGCCGCCGTCTATGCCGCTGCCCGCGCCGCCGGCCTGGATGCCGCCGCCATCCTCAAGGCGGTTGAGACTTTCCCCGGCCTCAAGCACCGTTTGCAACAGCTTGGCAAAGTGGACGGCATCGCCTGTGTCAATGACAGCAAGGCCACCAATGCCGAAGCCGCCGAGAAGGCGCTGGCCTGTTATGACGGCATCTACTGGATTGCCGGCGGCAAGGCCAAGGAAGGCGGCATCGCGCCGCTCAAGCCGCTTTTCCCGCGCATCCGGCATGCTTTCCTGATCGGCGCAGCGGCGGCGGATTTTGCCGCCACGCTGGGCGAAGCCGTGCCGCATACGATCAGCGGCAATCTGGCGCAGGCGGTGGCCCAGGGCCTCGATCTGGCGCGGCGCGATCATGCAGCCGGCACCGCCGGCGATGCCGTGTTGCTGCTATCGCCGGCCTGCGCATCCTACGACCAGTTCAAAAGCTTTGAGCATCGCGGCGAGGAATTCATCCGTCTGATCCAGCAACGCCAGGCGCGGGGAGAGGCGGCATGATCACGCTCTCGCGCACCGATACTTCGATTGTTGGCCGCTGGTGGTGGACCGTGGATCGCTGGCTGCTGATGGCGGTGGGCGTGCTGGTGATTGTTGGCTGCGTGCTCACCCTGGCTGCCAGCCCGGCTGTGGCCAATCGCATCGGCCTGGGCAGTTTCCATTTTGTGCAACGCCAGCTGCTGTTCCTGGTGCCGGCGGTGCTGATCATGCTTGGCACGTCGCTGCTGTCGCCGCTGGGTGTGCGCCGGCTTGCCAGCATCGTTTTTCTTGGTGCGCTGTTTGGCATGTTCCTCACCTTTGTGATCGGCGTGGAAGTGAAGGGCGCGCATCGCTGGATTTACTTTGCCGGCGTGTCGTTGCAGCCATCCGAATTTGTCAAACCCACCTTTGCGGTGGTCTCGGCCTGGCTGTTTGCCGAATGGCGCCGAGGCAACGGCTTCCCGGGCTGGGCAATCAGCGGCGGGCTATGCGCCCTGGTGCTCGGCACGCTGCTGCTGCAACCCGATCTTGGCATGGCGGTGGTGGTGGCGGCGGTCTGGGCGGCGCAATTCTTCATCGCCGGCTTGCCGATGCTGCTGGTGATCGTGCTGGCGGCGCTGGGTGCAGCCGGCATCTTCGGCGCCTATTCGCTGCTGCCTCATGTGGCGGCGCGTTTCGACAAATTCCTTGATCCTTCGGGCAAGGAAAATTACCAGATCGAGCGCGCCATGGAGGCATTCTCGGCTGGCGGCCTGTTGGGTCGCGGCCCGGGCGAGGGCAGTGTGAAGAATGTGCTGCCCGATGCCCATACCGATTTTATTTTCGCCGTAGCCGGCGAGGAATTTGGCCTGTTTGCCTGCCTGTTCATCCTGGCGGTTTTCGCTTTCATCGTGCTGCGCTGCTTCGGCCGGCTGATGACCGAGAATAACCTGTTCGTGCTGCTGGCGGCGGCCGGCCTCACCACCCAATTCGGCTTGCAGGCGGTGATCAATATCGGCGTCAACCTGCATCTGCTGCCCACCAAGGGCATGACGCTGCCCTTCA
>DLGP01000107.1 GCA_002482765.1 Alphaproteobacteria bacterium UBA7691 | reverse complement strand
TGCAGGAAATACTGGTTGATCGCCGTCAGCTCATTCTTAAGCACCCCGTTGAGATGCTTGATAACCGTCTTGTCGCCCTTCATGGCACACCCCATGGCTTTGAATAACTGGGGCTTTGTATGGGCCGCGCCCAATGAGAACGCAACCAGAAACTATGCGGTTGCGAATGAGTAGCGCAAATAGTGGCGCGGCTGCAAATCAGTTGCAGCTCAAGCGGCAAAAACCAGCATTTTTGTTGGCAAAAAGCCCGATCAGGGCTGGCTCAGGACTCAGCCTGGGCAGCAGCGGCCAGCGGCATGGCATGGCCCGCCCCGGCATGGGCAACGGCGGCATGGGCAAGCGGAGCATGATGCGCGCAACGGCTTTCCTGGATCATGCAGCGCACATCCGGAACACATTTGCCGCATTGCGGCCGGTCAGCGAGATGGCGGTAGACCGCCGCCACCGAGCGGCAGCCCTGATCAATTGCCCCACGCACATCGCGCTCGGTCAAACCATGGCACAGGCAGACATACATCTTCGACGGCACCAAAATCGCGGTTGAGAATAAGTCTCAGCCGCGAAGATAGGGCGAATGCGAACCAGTTGCAAGAGCTTTGCGGCTGGCCGCGCCCCCTTGCCGAAAGCCGGCGGCTTGGCTAGAAACGGCCCCGGCCCAGCCGGGTTAGCTCAGCGGTAGAGCAGCGGTTTTGTAAACCGAAGGTCGTGGGTTCAATCCCCTCACCCGGCACCATCTACATTACAGCTTAGTGAATATTTTATCGGCAGCTTAATTTGCCAACAGCAATATTGACGAAAATCGGCAAATTTGTTTAATCTCCATGCTTGAGTTGCAAAGCGGGCGAGAAACGCGCCCTTTGTTCAAAGATATACAGCGGGGGACCCCAGATTATGATCCGCAAGCTTTTTCTAGCCTTGGCCGGTTTCGGCATGCTGGCCGCAGCGCCGGCTTTTGCTGCTTCCGATGTGAGCAATAGCGGCAGCGTTGCGGCGCAACAGGTGACGGCGGTTGTCGCCCCGGTTGCGTCAAGCCAGACCGCCAGCCTGATCAGCGGTGCGATCGGCGGCGGCTTTAGCGGCGGCTTCGGCGGCTTGAGCCCGAGCGGCGGCTTCGGCCCGAGCGCCCCCTCCAGCCTCAACATAAGCAGCGCTGGCAGCAGCGGCCCGCAGAGTTTCCTCAATTCGCGTGATGCCGGTCGCGCCGGCGGCGCGGGCGACAAGCGCTTTGGCGCCTGGATGCAGGGCGCCTATTCCACCATCGACAACAGCCAGGCCGGCCTGCAAATGGATGGCTCGGTCTACAATCTGGTCGCCGGCCTGGATTACATGCTGTCTGACCGCGTGGTGGCCGGTGTGGCCTTCGGTTACGAATCGCTGGATCTCACCACCGCGTTCAACAACGGCAGCACCGAAGGCACCGGCCTTTCGATCACGCCGTATATCGGCTTCTCGCTGACCAATGCCTGGAGCGCCGATCTGGCGGCGAGCTATGGCACAATTGATTACGACGTGGTGCGCAACACCAACATCCGTGGCTCGTATGATGCCGAACGCTGGTTCGTGTCGGGCAACCTGAACGGCAATTATGGCTTTGGCCGCCTGCGCGTGATGCCGAAAGTGGGCGTGCTCTATCTCGAAGAAAAGTCGGATAGCCATGTCGACTCGACCGGCGCCACCGTGGTGGGCAGCACCACCAAGCTGGGCCGTATTTCGGCCGGCGGTCGCGTCGGCTATGCCTTCGATTCGGTGATGCCTTTTGTGAAGGTGGTGGGCGAATACGACTTCGAGAAGAATGCCCCGGTTTTGCTCGGCAACGGCACCTTCTCGCATGACGACGAAATGGGCGCCCAGCTTGGTGTCGGCTTCGATTTCTACGGCTCGAACACTTTCTCGGGTACTGTGGAAGCCGCCTATCTCTCGGCCGGCCGCACCGATCTGGATGTGTGGACCACCTCGGCTCGCCTGCGCGTCAAATTCTGATCCAAGCGGCACCAGCCGCAGCAGAAAGGCCGGAGCAATGCTCCGGCCTTTTTTGTTGCCCGTTATTTGAACGGGTATGGCCCCGGGAAATCGTCGATATAGACGTAATTGGAAACCAGCCCGGTTTCCGGGCGCCAATCATGCAGCACGATCTTGGCCGGCTCCAGGCAGAAGCCCAGCGGCGCCGCTTCGCGCAGGTCGAGCGTGATCTGGTGCGCCGAGGATGGCGCCAGCAGCACCGGCACACCGCCAATGGCAGCATGGATCACACGATGCACATGGCCGCAGAGAATGCCGGCAATGCGCCCGGCCTTGGCCGTTATCAGGGCGCGGAATTCGTCCAGCCCCTGTAACAGGCCGCAGGCATCCATCGGCGCGATGCCGGTGCGGAAAGGCGGATGATGCATGAAGAGCAGCGCCGGCCGCGCCGCATCGGCTTGCTCCAGTTGCGCCGCCAGCCAGGCCAGGCGCTCGGCGCAAAGCGCCCCTGCCGAACGGCGCGGCACAATGGAATCAAGCCCGATCAGCCGCAATGGCCAATCCGGCTGCGCCACCGCGAAGCAGAAAGGCGCATCCTCCGCCCCGGCATCGGCTGGCGCCATGCCGGGAAACGCCCGGCGCATCGTGGCGCGATCATCGTGATTACCCGGCACCACATAATACGGCAGGCCAAGCGGCGCCAAGGCCGCCTTGAGATAGGCATATTCCTCGTCGGTCGCCGTCTCGGTCAGGTCGCCGGTGATCAGCAGCAGGTCTGGCTGCGGTTCCAGCCGGGCCAGCCGGGCGACGCATTTGCCCAAGGCGGCGCGGGTATCCACGCGGTTGGCGAGCAATTCCCCTGCCCGGGTAACATGCAAATCGGTGATCTGGGCAATCAGCATGGCAAATCTCCACAAACTGGCTGGGCTGGCCGTAATTCCAGCCATGTCAGACAGGAAATAAGCGGTCTGAACCCGTTATGCGAGATTTATTTTGTGGCATTTTGACTAAAATTGCGGCTAACATTTCGGGCAAATACCGATTGTTTCCACACAAACAGTTGGAATTAAGGGGGATAAAACCAAATAAACGCACAATTTTCATCATAAAGTCATCAAACCGTAAAGCATGGCACGGAATGTGCTGTTCCCGCCTGGGAACACCCGCTCCGGCGGCTGGATGAGTGGCGTACCAGGACTGGCTAAGACGGACATAACCAAAAGGGATAGACGCGATGAAGACGACAAACTTCCACATTTCCAGGCGGCATTTCCTCAAGGGCAGTGCCGCCGCGGTTTCCGCCGCCGGCATGTTTGGCGCAAGCCCGCTGCTGGCGCAGGGCAATGACGTGGTGAAGCTGCAATTCATGTACCCGATCGGCGTATCGGGCGACATCAACCGCATCGTCACCGGCATGATCAACGAGTTCAACGCCGCGCATGACAAGATCAAGGTGGAGGCGATCTATGCCGGCAGCTACGACAACACCGAGCAGAAGGTGATGACCTCGCTGGGCGTGGGCGAACCGCCGGCCACTTGGCTGCCGATCAATTCGGCGCTCCAGACCTTCCTGGGCATGGACGCGCTGGCCGATGTGACGGCGATGGCCAAGGCCGACGACATCTATCAGGATTTCCTGCCCGGCTTCCTTGGCATCTGCGAATCCGACAGCAAGCTCTATGGCCTGCCGTTCCAATGCTCCACCCCGGTGCTGTATTACAACAAGGCGCTATTCGCCAAGGCCGGCATCACCAAGGTGCCGGATACCTGGAACGAATTGCTGGAAACCGCCAAGGCGCTGACGGTGCGCAGCGGCGCCGATGTGACCCAGTGGGGCCTCACCATCGGCGGCGGCTGGCATGACTGGATTTTTGAAAGTTATGTGCGCCAGAACGGCCTGGTGCCGTGGCAGAAGGACAAGGTGATGTTCGAGGCGCCGGAAGCCGTCGACGCCCTGGAGTTCTGGGTCAAGATGGTGAAGGCGGGCGTGATGCCGGCGGCTTCCACCTGGGAAAGCTCGGCCAATGATTTCATGGCCGGCCGCACCGCCATGCTGTATCACTCCACCGGCTCGCTGACCAACCTGCGCAAATCCTCGCCCTTCGATGTTGGCGTGGCCTTCATGCCGAAGAACAAGACCTACGGCGCCACCATCGGCGGCGGCCCGATCTTCCTGGCCAAGAAGCAGCCGGAAGCGCATCTCAAGGCCAGCTGGACCTTCGCGCGCTGGATGACCAACACCAAGAACCAGACCGAATGGTGCCAGGCCACCGGCTATATCGCGGCGCGCAAATCGTCGTGGGAAAGCGCCGAACTGAAGAAGTTCGTCGGCGAAGTGCCGGCGGCCAAGGTGGCGCTGGATCAGGCCGCCTATGCCGGCGCCTTCCTGCAAGTGCCGGGCTATCACAAGGTGCGCGAATTCCTCAAGAGCGCGCTGGATCGCACGCTGGCGGGTGAAATCGCGCCGGGTGCTGCGCTCAAGGAAGCCAATGCCAAGTCGAATCAGGAAATTCAGCGCCTGATGCGTCGCCGCGGCTAAACCTCCCGCCCCGGCCGGCGCCAGCTCCGTCGCCGGCCGGGGTTTTCCTTCCGCTTCCTCTTTCTGGTTCGGTTTTTTCGCATGCGACGCATCCTATCGGCCCCGACGCGCGAAGCCCTGGTGGCAGCCATCATGCTGCTGCCCTCGCTGGTTTTCCTCGCCGCCTTCACCTATTGGCCGATCCTGCGGTCGCTGTATTTCAGCTTTCACGATGTGATGCTGGGCTCCAGCAAGATCATCTATCTTGGCTGGGAGAATTATGAGCGCCTGTTCCAGGATGATCTGTTCTGGAAATCCTTCCGCAACACCGCCTTCTACACCCTGATCACCATCCCGCTGGCGCTGATCTGCGCCCTGCTGCTGGCGGTGGCGCTGGATAGCAAAATTCGCGGCATGGCGATCTATCGCTCGGCCTTCTTCTATCCGGTGATGATCCCCTCGGTGGCCGCCGGCATGGTGTGGGTGTTCCTCTATGCGCCGGGTTATGGCCCGATCAATGGCATGATGGATTTCCTCGGCCTGCCCAAGCTGGAATGGCTCTATTCATCCGACTGGGCGATGCCGGCCATCATCGTGATGAGCATCTGGAAATATTCCGGCTATTTCATGCTGATCCTGCTGGCCGCACTCCAGCTTGTGCCGCGCGACCTGTATGAAGCCGCCAAGCTGGATGGTGTGTCGGCCTGGCATCAACTGATCCACATCACCATCCCGCTGATCTCGCCGACAATCTACTTCGTCATCGTGATCGGCATCCTGCATTCCTACCAGATTTTCGACTATGTGTTTGTGATGACGCTGGGCGGCCCGGCCGATGCCACCAATGTGCTGACCTTCTACATCTACCAGAATGCCTTCCAGTATCAGGATATCGGCTTCGCCAGCACGGTCGCCAACATGCTGCTGCTGTTCATCGGCGGCCTGATCGCCATCATCGCCTCGACCATCGGTCGGCGCGTACATTACCTGGGGCGCTGAGCCATGCTGAAACTCTTCAAGCGCAACTGGCTGCATCTGGTGCTGATCCCGGTCACGCTGCTATGGCTCAGCCCGCTGGCCTGGATTCTCATCACCTCGGTGAAAAGCCGCATCGAGGTGTTTGATCCCAATGCCGGCATCCTGCCGCAAAGCTTCATCTGGGAGAATTATCCCGCCGCTTTGGCCGTGGCGCCGTTTGGCACCTATCTGCTCAATTCGATCATTGTCACCGGCAGCATCCTGGCCACGCAGCTGGTTTCCATCTCGCTGGCTGCCTATGCCTTTGCGCGGCTGAACTTCCCGGGCAAGAATTTCATCTTCGGGCTGTTCCTGCTGCAAATCATGTTTCCGATCTACGCCATCTTCCTGACCAACTTCGTCACCGTGCGCGAAATGGGCCTGCTCAACAGCCTGCCGGCCATGGTGGTGCCGTTTGTCGCCAGCGGCTATGGCACCTTCATGCTGCGGCAATCCTTCCGCCAGGTGCCAACCGAACTGGGCGATGCCGCCAAGCTGGATGGCTGCGGCCATTTCGCCACGCTGTGGCATGTCTACCTGCCGCTGGTGCGCCCCACCCTGATCGCCTTCGGCATCATTTCGGTGGTGACACACTGGAACGACTATATGTGGCCGTTGCTGGTGACCAATTCGGAAGCGGTGCGCACCATGCCCATCGGCCTCGGCCTGCTGGCCAAATCGGATAGCGGCGCCGACTGGACCCGGCTGATGGCAGCCACCGTGATGGTGGTTTCGCCGCTGCTGCTGCTCTTCGTGATTTTCCAGCGCCGCTTTGTCGACAGCTTCATGCATGCCGGTCTCAAGTAAGTAAGGACGATATTCCATGGCCACCGTTTCCCTGCAACGCATCACCAAACGCTATGGCAGCCAGACCGCCGTGCAGGCGCTTGATCTGGAAATTGCCGACAAGGATTTTATGGTGCTGGTCGGTCCCTCGGGCTGCGGCAAATCCACCACGTTGCGCATGGTGGCCGGTCTGGAGGATATCACCGAGGGCAGGCTGCTGATCGACGGCGTGGATGTGACCGAGACCGAGCCGCAGAAACGCGACATCGCCATGGTGTTCCAGTCCTATGCGCTCTATCCGCATATGACCGCCTATATGAACATGGCCTTCGGCCTGATGAAGACCACCCGCTTGAGCAAGGCCGAGATCGAGGCCCGCGTGCTGGAGGCGGCCGATATCCTGAATATCCGCGAGCTGTTGCAGCGCAAGCCGAAAGAAATGTCTGGCGGCCAGCGCCAGCGTGTTGCCATCGGCCGCGCCCTGGTGCGCAAGCCCAAGGTCTACCTGTTCGACGAGCCGCTTTCCAACCTGGATGCCAAATTGCGCGGCCGCATGCGCGCCGAATTGAAGCGCCTGCATGGCGAACTCGGCATCACCGTGATTTATGTGACACATGACCAGGTGGAGGCGATGACGCTCGGCACCCGCATCGCGGTGATGCATGACGGCCGCATCCAGCAGCTTGACGAGCCGATGACGGTGTATCGCCGGCCCAGCAATACTTTCGTGGCCTCCTTCATCGGCGCGCCGGAAATGAACATGCTGCATTGCCAGCTTGATGCCGGTGGCCTGTCGCATCCCGCCTTCCTCAAGCCGCTCGGCCTTGCCACCAATAACCAGACTGGTGGCAACGGCGCCGGTGCCGTGCTGCTGGGTGTGCGGCCGGAGGAAATCGCCCTTACCGCGCTGGATCAGGCCACCATGGCCGGCGAGATCGAGCGGGTGGAACTGCTCGGCGCCGAGGCGCTGGCCGATATCCGCGTTGGCGGCGACCGTCTCACGGCGCGGCTGCCGGTGGAAGGCGTGCCGCCGGTCGGCGCCCGGGTTGGACTGTTGATTGACAGAAGCCGGGCGCGGCTTTTCAATGCCGGCACCGGGCAGGCACTCGACCTATAAGCGATATCCAGGGCGGAAAATCGATATGCGAGAGGGCGTAGCACTGAATATCCGGCAACAGAGCATTGCCGAGTGGCTGCAAAAAACCCAGTCGGCCTCGATCCAGGATCTGAGCGAGCAGTTTCAGGTTTCGGACGAGACGATCCGGCGCGACCTGCGCTATCTGGCGCAACAGGGCCTGGTGGAAAAATTCCATGGCGGCGTGCGGCTCAACGAGGAACGCACCGAGGCGCCGTTTCAGCGCCGCATGCGTGAAATGGCCGATGCCAAGCGCCTGATCGGCATTGCCGCCTCTGCCTTGATTGCCGACAAATCCACTGTCTTTCTCGACAATTCCTCCACCTCCTGTTTCCTGGCGCGGCAACTGGCCCTGCGCAGCGGCCTTACCGTGATCACGCTATCGCTGGAAGTGGCAAAAATTCTCTCGGCTTCCGGTCAGCGCCACCGCATCATCCTGCCCGGCGGCGAATTGCGCGTGGACGATCAGACCCTGATCGGCGCCGATGCGATCCGCTTTGCTTCGCAATTCACGCCGAATTACTGCATCATCTCGGTGGCGGCGGTCAGCCCTGAGCATGGCTGCATGGACTTTGACCTGTTCGAGACCGAATTCAAGCGCGTGATGATGCCGCTGGCCGAAACCGTGATCCTGCTGGCCGATAGCAGCAAGTTCCGCAAATCCGGCCTGATCAAGGTTTGCGACCTCGCCGCCTTCGATATCATGGTGACCGAAGCCGCACCACCGGCCATCATCGCCGACCAGCTTGACCATGCCGATACCAGCCTGGTGATCGCGCCGGGCGAGGCTGGCCCGTAAACGCTCCGCCTCGCCCAGTATCCTGATCAGCCGCGCTCGCTCGCTGCTGCTTCCAGCAATTGCGCTTGCAGCAATGTGGCGCTGCTGGCCGCCTTGGCGGCGGCAAGCCGAGCTTGTTCCAGATCCTGCTCCATCATGGCCGGCACAGTGCGGAACTGGATCGGCGGCACTTTGGCATATTGCGCCGCTGTCATGGCAGCATCGCCTTTCTCTATGCTGCCGCCAAGCGCGCGCGCAATGGCTTCGGCGCGGGCCTGGGCCAGCGCCGGCCCGCTGCCTTGCGGATTGCCAACCTGTGGCAACCCGTTGAGCTTCGACGCCAGCGCGTTGGAACACATCATGGCGCCGCTGTTATAGAGCGTGGCAACCACCTTGCCCTTCACCTTGACCTCGGCATAAACCTGCTGCGATGGATGATCCTGCAAATTGACCGGCTCCTGGTATTGCTGTTCCAAGAGGCGACGGAACTCGGCCATCTGCTCGTCGGACAATTTTACCGGCTGCAATACGGCGCTGAGCGGGGTGAAATTTTCTAGGCTTGATATGGCTATGCCGGGCATGGGTTTTCCTGCGATTTTTTTGACGCAGCAAAGGCAGCAGGAACCATGCCAGGCATAACCAGCCCGTGCCGGCGCGGATTTCCGGCGCTTTGTGGTTATGGTTAGTTTTGTTTAGGATATTTCTTGCCGGGTTGGCGGCAAAGTCTGCTCAGCCAGCCACCACCATCATCACACCCAACCACACGAAATTTGCCCATGTTCAGCCCCCCCTCCTCCCACGCCATTGCCGCCGGTCTGCTGGCGGCCTTTGTCGGCTTTGCCTCATCCTTTGCCGTGGTGGTGCAGGGCCTGACTGCGGTTGGCGCCAGCCCGGCCCAGGCGGCTTCCGGGCTGATGGCGCTGAGCCTGGCGATGGGGCTGTGTTCGATCCTGGTTTCGCTGCGCAATCGCATGCCGATCAGCATCGCCTGGACCACGCCGGGCGCTGCCCTGCTGGCGGCTTCCGGGGATGCGGCAGGCGGTAATTTCGCCCTGGCGGTGGGCGCCTTCATGATCTGCAACCTGCTGATCGTGATTGCCGGGCTGTGGAAGCCGCTGGGCCGCTGGGTGGCGGCGATCCCGGCGCCGCTGGCCAATGCCATGCTGGCCGGTGTGCTGCTGCCGCTTTGCCTGGCGCCGGTAAAAGCAGTGGCGGCCGATCCCTGGCTCGGGCTGCCGATTGTGCTGAGCTGGGCGCTGATGGCGCGCTGGAAACGGCTCTGGGCGGTGCCGGTGGCGGTGCTGGTGGCCGTGGTGCTGATTGTGCTGGCCACGCCGCCGATCACGCTTGATCCGGCCACGTTATGGCCGCGCCCGGTGCTGGTGCTGCCGGAATTCTCCTTCGCCGCGCTGGCCGGCATTGCGCTGCCGCTGTTCATTGTCACCATGGCGTCGCAGAACATCCCCGGCTATGCCGTGCTGCAAGCCAATGGTTATCATCCCGATCCCAGCCCGCTCTTCCGCGATACCGGCCTGTTCAGCCTGGCGGCCACGCCCTTTGGCGCCATCTCGGTGAACCTGGCCGCGATCACTGCCGCGATCTGTGCCGGACCGGAAGCCGATCCCGATCCGAAGCGGCGCTACTGGGCCGCCACCGTGGCCGGTATCGCCTATGTGCTGCTCGGCCTGGGTGCCGGGCTGGCCACCGCCTTCCTGATCGCCGCGCCGCCGTTGCTGATCCAGGCGGTGGCAGGCCTGGCTTTGCTGGGTTCCTTCGGCAATGCGATGATAGGCGCCCTAGCCGATGCCCGCGACCGCGAGGCGGCAGTGATCACCTTTCTGGTGGCGGCTTCCGGCCTCAGCCTCCACGGCATCGGCGGCGCCTTCTGGGGCCTGCTCGCCGGCGGCGCGATCTATGCCCTGAGCCGCTCGCGCAACGGAAGCTGACTTGTCCCACAATACGGAACGGCGTCACATTCAATTACAATCCGTTTTAATTGTGTGGAATGTTGCCTCTAGGTTGCGCCGAACCTGATGGCTATGCTGATCCGAGCGGCGGCCAATGTGGCTGGCGAAGGATTCAGTGTCATGACCCTGCAAAGCCTCAATCTGGGCAGCCTCAGCTTTCTGATCGCCGACCCCAACCCGTATTTCCAGAGCCTGTTGAAAGGTGTGCTACAGGCTTTTGGGGCGCGCCATATCACGACGGCGGAAACCGGCAGCCAGGCATTGGAACTGACCCGCCATCACGCCTACGACCTGCTATTCTGCGATTGCTATCTGCCGCTGCTGGATGGTTTTGATCTGGTGCGCCAGGTGCGCGCCGATAACCTGAACCAGAACCGCTATACCCCGATCATCACCCTGACCAGCCACACCCAGGAGCGTAATGTGGCACGCGCCCGTGATTGCGGCACCAGCTTTGTGCTGGCCAAGCCGATTGCGCCGAAGCAGCTTTATGATCGTCTGCTCTGGGTGGCGGAAGACCCGCGCCCTTATGTGATGGCCGAGGGTTATGTCGGCCCCGACCGCCGCTTCAAGCGCGATGAACGCACCATGCCGCGCGAGCGCCGTGGCATCACGCTGCCGGAGGCCGCCAGCATGGCCCCCGCTGGTGCCGAGATAGCACCGGCCTTGCTGCCGGTGGCCAGCGTTGATCCCGCCCTGGCGCGGCTGTGATGCTGCTGCAACGCCCCAAACCCGCCACCCTGCTGCCGGTGACCTCGCGCTTCTCGCGCCTGGCCTTGCGCGATGGCGGCAAAAGCGCCGGCGATGCCCTGGCGGCGGCGGAATCCTTTATCGCCGCCGAGCAGGCGAAGTATTTTGGCTGGGTGGCGGCTGATCTGGATGAACTGGACCGGCGCCTGGCCCGCTTGGCAGCCGAGCGCGACAATGCCGAGGCCAACGAGGCGGCCTATATCAAGGCCAGCCATATCCGCGACCTGGGCGGCAGTTTCGGCCATGACATCATCACCCAGGCCGCCGACAGCCTGTGCGAATTGCTCTACCGCCTGCGCGCCGCGCAAACCTACAGCCAGGAAGCCATCTCGGCACACCGCGCGGCATTGAAGCTGGTCTGCGCCATCAGTTTTGGCGCCATGCCGCCGGAAAGCGGCCCGGCGCTGCTGGCCGGTCTGCGCCAGGTGGTGGACAAATATCCCCGGCCGACGCGCTAGCGGATAAAAAACAGCGTTACGGGTTGGCTTGCCGGGCGCCGCCTTGCGGTATATGGGTTGGATAACCCAGACCGTAAAATCAGGCCAGAACCCATGCCGCTTTCCCCTCCGGCACCGCGCCGGCACTATCATACCCGCGCCATCGAAGCGCAGGGCTTCCGCCGTGATGACGGCATGTGGGATATCGAAGCCCATATCCGCGACACCAAAGCCTACGAATATGAGGAATTCTATCGCGGCACCATGCCGCCGGGCCGCCCGGTGCATGACATGAGCCTGCGCCTGACGCTGGATGACGACATGATCGTGCGCGGCGTGGAAGCGGTGACCGACGAGGCGCCCTACATGCCGTGCCGCGAGGTGGCGCCGAATTTCCAGAGCCTGCTGGGGCTGCGGGTTGGCGCCGGCTGGCGCAATGAAGTGCGCCGCCGCCTGGGCGGCATCAAGGGCTGCACCCATATGGTGGAATTGCTGGATGTGATGGCCACCGTGGCATTCCAGACCACCGCCGGCGGCACCGAGCCGGCCAACCGGGCGGTGAACCAGGATTGGGGCGCCGATGGCAAACGCCCCTTCTTCCTCAATGGCTGCCATTCCTGGGCGGTTTCCAGCAGCGTGGTGCGCGACCAGTTGCCGCAATTCTACCAGCCTGCTGACAGCGCCAAGACCGGGGAATAATGCCGGTCATGACACAACGGCATGATCGGCTGGATGCCATCTCCATCGCCACCATGGTGGTGCTGTGTTTCCTGTGGGGTGTGCAGCAGGTGGTGATCAAACTCACCACGCCGGAAATTCCGCCGCTGCTGCAAGCCGGCCTGCGTTCCGCCATCGCCAGCCTGCTGGTGCTGGCCTGGCTCGGCTGGCGCGGCGTGGCGCTGTTTGGCCGCGATGGCTCGCTGCGTGCCGGGCTGCTGGCCGGCAGCCTGTTCGCGCTGGAATTTGCGCTGATCTATCACGGCCTGCAATTCACCACCGCCTCGCGCGCCGCCATCCTGCTCTATACCGCGCCATTCTGGGTGGCTTTGGGCGCGCATTGGCTGATCCCGGGCGAACGCATCGGCCGCGCCCAACTGGCCGGGCTGCTCTGCGCCTTTGCCGGCATCCTGGTGGCTTTCGGCGATGCGCTGCATGTGCCCAATCCCGACGAGTTATTTGGCGATGCCCTGCTGCTCGGCGCGGCCTTGCTGTGGGCCGCCACCACGGTGGTGATCAAGGCCAGCGTGCTGACCCGGATTCATCCCGGCAAGACACTTCTGTATCAGCTTGGCATTTCGGCCCTGCTGCTGCCGCTGGCCTCGCTGGCGCTGGGCGAAGGCGGCATGGCCAGCCCAAGCCGTTTCGCCATCGGCTCACTGGCCTTCCAGAGCATTGTGATTGCCTGTGTCAGCTACATGATCTGGTTCGGCCTGATCGCGCGTTATCCCGCCTCGCGGCTTTCGGCGCTAAGTTTTCTCACGCCGCTTTTTGGCGTTGCCATCGGCGCCTTGTGGCTCGGCGAACCGCTCACCCTGGCTTTGCTGCTGGCCCTGCTGCTGGTGGGCCTGGGTATCCACCTGGTGAACCGGCCGCGGCCAACAACCTGATTGTTGACGTGGCGCCCGCAAGCCTGCCAAGCTGGCGCCATGTGCCGTTGGTGCGATAGCGATCCCGATCTGAGCCAGATGCCGCCCGAGGCGCGTGCCGTGCAACGCCGCATCGAGATGCTGCTGCCGCTGATCGAAACCCCCGACGCCCTGCCCGCCCCTGATGCCCTGCGCATCAGCCAGACCATCCTGGCCCTGCTGGATCAACTTGATAGCCTGCTGGGTGATGACCGCCCCTGCCAGGCACGTTTTGGCCTGCCGCGCGCCCAGCCCGGCCAGCCGCCCGCCTTTTCACCCTTCGCCTGAGGACAGAACCACATGACCGCCCAGCCCACCAATCTGAAAACCGCGCAGCGCTCGGCCCATGCCTACAGCCTGATCGACGCCTTGCTGCCCGAGCTGGAGCGCATTTATCTTGATCTGCATGCGCATCCGGAATTGTCGCTACAGGAAGTGCGCACCGCCGGCATTGCCGCCGATTGGCTGGAACGCTGCGGCGCCGAGGTGTTTACCGGCATCGGCAAGACCGGCGTGGTTGGCCTGCTGAAGAATGGCGACGGCCCGGTGATCCTGCTGCGCGCCGATATGGATGGACTGCCGGTGAAGGAAAAAACCGGCCTGCCCTATGCCAGCCAGGCCAGCGGCGTGGATCGCTTCGGCCAGGCGGTGTCGATCATGCATGCCTGCGGCCATGACATGCATGTCACCTGGCTGATGGCGGTGATGAAAATCCTCAGCGAAACCCGCGATAGCTGGCGCGGCACGGTGATGGCGGTGTTTCAGCCGGCCGAGGAGATCGGCGCCGGCGCCAGCGGCATGCTGGCCGATGGCATGGTGAAGCGCTTCCCCAAGCCCACCGTCTGCCTGGGCCAGCATCTGGTGCCGCTGCCGGCCGGACAGGTTGGTTATCGCGCCGGCACCGCGATGTCGGCGGCGGATAGTTTTGAAGTGAAGATGTTTGGCCGCGGCGCGCATGGCTCGCAGCCGCAGAACAGCGTCGATCCGGTGGTGATGGCCTCGGCCACCGTGATGCGGCTGCAAACCATTGTCAGCCGCGAAGTGGCGATGATGGATAGCGCCGTGGTGACAGTTGGCACCATCCAGTCCGGCCTGAATGAAAACGTGATCCCGGACGAGGCGATCCTGCGCCTCAATGTGCGCAGCTTCAAACAGCAGGTGCGTGAACGTGTGCTGGCCTCGGTGAAGCGCATCGTGGAGGCCGAGGCCACCGCCTCGAATGCGCCGAAGCCGCCGGAATTCACCGTGATCAGCCAGTTCCCGGTCACCATCAACGACGAGGCCGCCGCCGCCCAGACCATGGACGGCATGGCCTTGCATAGCGGCCTGGTGCCGCTGCATCTGCCCGAACCGCTCACCGGCAGCGAGGATTTTGGCCTGTTCGGCACCGCCTGGAATGTGCCATCCGTCTTCTGGCTGGTCGGCGGCACCGATCACGCCATCTGGCAGGCGGCGCAGGAAAAGGGCGAGCCGTTGCCGGTGAACCATTCACCCTTCTTCGCGCCGCAACTGCACCCGACGCTCAAAACCGGCGTGCAGGCCATGCTCGGCGCCGCCTTTGCCTGGCTGGAGTGAGGTGGGTTACGCCGCCTTCACGGTAAAATCGACATGGATGGCATCGTAGGGAAATTCCACCTTGCCATCCGCATGCTTCCAGAGCAGGCCGGCAGCGAGCAATGCCTTGATATCGCCATGCACGCCGCTTGGATCACGGCCGACCAGACGCGCCGCCTCGCGGATGCCGAGCGGGCCGGCGCCAGCCAGTTTTTCCAGCAGCGACCAGCGGCGTGGCGCCAGCACCTGCCAGAGCAATTCACGCGAAGCAAAGGAAATACGCGGCGCCTGTTTGCGCCCCTTGGCGGCATCGGCCAGACGCTGCGCCATCCGATGTCTCATGTCTTCGGGCGACAGGATATCAATCGTTACCGTTTTCATTGCCGCCTCCAAGCATCAACATCAGACCAAAAATCGGCCAGTAGACTTTCCGTTCCGGCAAACTGATAAACCATCTCGCGGCTGCCGATATGACGATGATCGCCCTTGCCGGCCTCGTTATCATAACGGATGACGCAGACCTCGCCTTCGATATAGGCCAAGCGATATTTCAACTGGTGTCTTGAGCCGACCAGCGGCTTCGGCACATGCCAGATGACCAACTCGACGAAACTGGTTTCGTCGAGCAAGTAGCGGTCATTGAGCATAAGCTCCGCTTTCATGTTGTTGAAAATTACAACACCAGCAGATGCTGTTGTCAATATAAACAACACAAGCAGGAAAGCAAAATACTGCTTCACCATCCACTCAACCTGCATTATAATGCAGCGAAGGCCGTGAAGGCGGCTTTGGGAGGGGTGGCTGCAAAGGCGCGTCGGGTTCACCGGCGCCGGGGGTGATTTCTCTCAAATCCTGGCTTGACGTGATCGGTCTTGGCGTGGACTTGCCGCGCTGCTGCCGCTAGGTTTTGCGTCGATAGGCGCCGCGATAAGCGCGCCGCATCGGGCTGATCGGGTAATTCATAATGGCGGGGCCATGCAGCCCTGGCCGCAACGGGAGAGAAACGATGACATTTTCCACGCTGCTGCGCATGACCTCGGCGCTGACGCTGGCTGCCCTGCCTTTCCTGGCGCAGGACGCGGCGGCCCAGGCCAACAAGAAAATCAAGATCGGCTTTGTCACCACCCTCTCAGGCCCCAATGCCGCCTATGGCCAGGACATGAAGAATGCCTTCGACCTGGCGCTGGAACATCTGGGCAAGAAGATGGGCGGCATCCCGGTGGAAGTGGTTTATGAAGACGACGAGCAGAAGCCGGAAGTAGGCAAGCAGAAGACCGAAAAGCTGTTGCAGCGCGACAAGGTGGATTTTGTTGCCGGCTTCATCTGGTCGAATGTGCTGCTGGCTTCCTACAAGCCGGTGGTGGATAACCAGACCTTCCTGATCTCGGCCAATGCCGGCCCGTCGCAGCTTGCCGGCGAGATGTGCAATCCGTATTTCTTCGCTGCCTCGTGGCAGAATGACCAGAACACCATGGCGATGGGCGAATTGCTCAATCAGAAGGGCGCCAAGAAAGCCTATCTGGTGGCGCCGAATTATGCCGCCGGCCAGGATATGGTGAATGGCGTGAAGGCCACCTTCAAGGGCGAAGTGGTGGGCCAGGACATGACCAAATGGCCCGACCAGCTTGATTTCTCGGCCGAGATTTCCAAAATCCGCGCCGCCAAGCCGGATGCGGTGTTTGTGTTTTTCCCGAGCCGCTGGGGTGTGCAATTCTACACCCAGTATGCCCAGGCCGGCCTGAAGAAGGACATCCCGCTTTATTCCACCTACACTGTGGATGCCGTGACCCTGAAGCTGCAAAAGGATCTGGCGCTGGATACGTTCCTGACGCTGTGGTGGGCGCCCGACCTGCCCTATGCCGCCAACCAGAAGCTGGTGGGCGATTTCAAGAAAAAGCATGGTTCCAGCCCGACCTTCTACGGCGCGCAGAGCTATGACGCCGCCAACCTGATCAATTCGGCAGTGGTGGCCACCAAGGGCAACCTGAAGGACAAGCCGGCGGTGCGCGCTGCGCTCAAGGCCGCCAAGTTCGATTCCGTGCGCGGCCCGATGAAGTTCGGCAACAACCAGTTCCCGATCCACAACATCTACCAGCAGGAAGTCTACAAGGTGTCGGAAACCGAATACGACATCCGCACCGTCAGCACCGTGTTGAAGGATTTCCAGGATCCCTATGCCGGCAAGTGCGGCATGAAGTAAGCCTGATGCGCTGGCGGCCCGGCCCCGCAAGGAACAGCCGGGCCGCCATTTGCGTTTAACATCATTCATCCGTTAACGTATCGGCCAGGGGGAAATATCCGCAGGGCATGAAGCCATTCATCGGCAGCATCGGGCAGCTTGTAACAGCCAGCCGGCGCGCCGCCTTTCATTCCTGTAGGAGCCAGTCATGCCGCCGCGTCCATCCTCCCCCTCCCGTCTGTTGCCGGCCTTTGCCGCCCTGTCCATGCTGGGCATGAGTCTGGGCTTGGGCCTTGCCGCGCAGCCTGCCGCAGCGCAGCCGAGCAAAAAGATCAAGATCGGCTTTGTCACCACGCTCTCGGGCCCCAATGCCGCCTATGGCCAGGATATGAAGCAGGCCGTGGAACTGGCGCTGGAGCATCTTGGCCGCAAGGCCGGCGGCGTGGCGCTGGATGTGATCTTTGAGGATGACGAACAGAAGCCGGAAGTGGGTAAGCAGAAAACCGAAAAGCTGCTTCAGCGCGACAAGGTGGATTTCCTCGCCGGCTATATCTGGTCGAATGTGCTGCTGGCTTCCTACAAGGCCGCCACCGACAATCAGACCTATCTGATCTCGGCCAATGCCGGCCCGTCGCAACTGGCCGGCGAAGCCTGCAATCCGTATTTCTTCTCGGCTTCCTGGCAGAATGACCAGCCGCATATGGGCGTGGGCGAATTGCTGAACCAGAAGGGCGCGCGCAAGCTTTATATCGTGGCGCCGAATTATGCCGCCGGCCAGGATGGCGCCAATGGCGTCAAAAGCCTGTTCAAAGGCCAGGTGGTGGGCCAGGACATGACCAAATGGCCCGACCAACTGGATTTCTCGGCCGAGATTTCCAAAATCCGCGCCGCCAGGCCGGATGCGGTCTATGTGTTTTTCCCCGGCCGCTGGGGCGTGCAGTTTTTCACGCAATACAGCCAGGCCGGCATGAAGGCGGAAGTGCCGCTCTATTCGGCCTTCACCGTGGATGCCGTGTCGCTGAAACTGCAAAAGGACACCGCGCTGGATACCTATCTGGCGATGACCTGGGGGCCGGACCTGCCCTATGCCGCCAACCAGAAGCTGGTGGGCGATTTCCGCAAGAAGCATGGCTCAAGCCCGACCTTCTATGCGGCGCAGAGCTACGACACGATCAACCTGATCGCCTCGGCTCTGGCCACCACCAAGGGCAATGTAAAGGACAAGGCGGCGCTGGGGGCGGCGCTCAAGGCGGCGCAGTTCAATTCCGTGCGCGGCCCGTTCAAATTCGGCAACAATCACTTCCCGATCCAGAATATCTATCAGCAGGAAGTGTATAAAACGGCCGATGGCGGCTATGACCTGCGCACCATCAGCACCGTGCTGACCGCGCATCAGGATGTGCATGCCGCCAAATGCCCGATGAAATGAACCCCTAACCGGAACGCCCCGCGCCCATCATGTCGGTATTGATCCTAGAGCAATTCCTCAACGGCCTACAGATCGGCCTTTTGCTGTTTCTGCTGGCTGCCGGCCTCACCCTGGTCTTCGGTATCATGGACTTGGTGAATCTGGCGCATGGCTCGCTCTACATGATGGGCGCGTATTTCGCTGCCGTGTTTGTGCAATGGACCGGCAATTTTTATATCGGCGCACTGCTGGCATTGCCGGCCGGCCTGCTGCTCGGCGTGGTCACCGAATATGTTGCCTTGCGTAATCTCTATTCCCGCGACCATCTGGATCAGGTGCTGGCAACGTTTGGCCTGATCCTGTTTTTCAACGAACTGGCGCGGCTGGTTTTTGGCGCCGGCGGCATGGCGATTGAACTGCCCGCCATCCTGGCCGGCCAGATCGAAATCCTGCCCGGCCTGCCCTACCCCACCTATCGCTTCGCCATTATCGCCATGGGCCTGCTCTGCGCCCTGGTGCTGTATCTGCTGGTGCAGAAAACCCGGCTTGGCATGCTGATCCGGGCCGGCGCCTCGAACCGCGAAATGGTTGGCGCGCTGGGCATCGATATCAAGCTGCTGTTCACCCTGGTCTTTGGCCTCGGCTCGGCCCTGGCGGCTCTGGCCGGGCTGATGGCCGGGCCGATCGCCACGGTGCAGATCGGCATGGGCGACAATGTGCTGATCCTGTGCTTCGTGGTTATCGTCATCGGCGGCCTCGGCTCGATCCGCGGCGCCTTCATCGCCGCCGTGCTGGTGGGGGTGCTGGAAACCATGGGCCGCGCCTTCCTGCCGCAAATCCTTGGCCAGTTCCTCAATCCGTCGCAAGCCGGCTTCCTGGCGCAATCGCTCTCATCCATGCTGGTTTATATCCTGATGGCCGGCGTGCTGGTGTTGCGCCCGGCCGGGCTGTTTCCGGCACCCGGCTCCAGCATCGGGCGCTGATCATGCAGAAACGTCTTTCCGTCAGCACTTTTTTCGCCCTGCTGCTGCTTGTGCTACTGGCGCTGGTGCCTACTGCGTCGCAGGTGTTTCAGGATCCGTTCCTGCTCACCCTGTTCACCCGCATCGTCATCCTGGCTTTGGCCGCCGTGTCGCTGAATTTTATTCTCGGCTATGGCGGCATGGTCAGTTTTGGCCATGCGGCTTTTATCGGCGTGGGCGGCTACAGCGTCGGCATCCTGGCCAAGCACGAGGTTTTCGCCGCCTGGATTCAATGGCCGGTGGCTTTGCTGATGTCGGCCCTGGTGGCGTTGTTCATGGGCCTGCTGTCGCTGCGCACACGCGGCATCTTCTTCATCATGATCACGCTGGCGCTGGCGCAGTTGGTCTACTACATGGGCAACGGCGCCTATGCCTATGGCGGCGATGACGGCCTCACCATCCTGCATCGCTCGGATTTCGGCGGCCTGATTGATCTCAAACACCGGCCGAGTTTCTACTATCTGTGCTGGGCCTTGCTCTGCCTGGCCTTGTTCCTCACCCATCGCGTGGTGCGCGCGCGCTTCGGCATGGTGCTGCAAGGCGCCAAGAGCAATGATCGCCGCATGGCCGCCATCGGCTTTCCGGTCTTCCGCTACAAGCTGGCGGCTTTTGTCATCGCCGGCACGGTTTGCGGCCTGGCCGGCGTGCTGCTGGCCAACCATACCGATTTTGTCAGCCCGGCATTGATGCACTGGACCCGCTCGGGCGACCTGATCGTGATGGTGGTGCTGGGCGGCATGGGCAGCCTGTTCGGGCCACTTTTCGGCGCCGTGGCTTTCCTGGCCTTGGAGGAAATCCTCTCCAGCTATACCGAATACTGGAAACTGTTTTTCGGCCCGCTGCTGGTGCTGGTGGTGCTGTTTGCCCGTGGCGGCATTGACGGCGCCATCCAGCGCGGCCATGGCGGCGTGTTGCTGAGTATCCTGGCCGGCTTGCTGCTGCTGCATGGCCTACATCTGTATTACGAAGACCTGTGGGGCATCCCCGCCGCCCTGCTGGGTGCCACGGCCGGCCTGGTATGGTTGGTGGTGCGGCTGCAACAGCGGAGGCAGGCATGAGCGCGCCGGTGCTTGAGGTGAATAATCTGGTGAAACGCTTTGGTGGCCTCACCGCCACCGATGATTTCTCCATTGATATCCGGCCCGGCGAAGTGCATGCGGTGATCGGCCCGAACGGCGCCGGCAAAACCACGCTGATCGGCCAGTTGATCGGCGAATTGCAGCCCGATGCCGGCAGCATCCGTTTTCTCGGCCACGACATCACGGCGCTGCCGGTGCATAAACGCTCGCATCTCGGCCTCGCCCGCTCGTTTCAGATCACCTCGATCTTCCAGGCTTTCACGGCGTTGGAGAATGTTGCCCTGGCGGTGCAGGCACATGACGGCCATTCCTTCCGCTTCTGGCGCCCGGTGGCCGATGATGCCGCCCTGCGCGCACCGGCCTTGCGGGCGCTGGAACTGGTGGGCCTGCACCAGCGCGCCGATATTCCCGCCAATGCGCTGAGCCATGGCGAACACCGCCAGCTTGAACTGGCGATGGCGCTGGCAACACAGCCGAAGCTTTTGCTGCTGGACGAACCGATGGCCGGCATGGGGCCGGATGATTCGGCGCGCATGGTGCAGATGCTGCTGAAGCTGAAAGGCAGCGTGTCGATCCTGCTGATCGAGCATGACATGGAAGCGGTGTTTGCCCTGGCCGACCGCATCACCGTGCTGGTTTATGGCCGCGCCATCGCCACCGGCACACCGCAGGAAATCCGCGCCAATGCCGATGTGCGCGAAGCCTATCTCGGCACAGAGACCCAGCCATGAAGGGCCCAGCCATGACAAGCCTGCTGGAAGTGGATGGCATCAACACCTTCTATGGCCGCAGCCAGGTGCTGTTCGGCATGCATCTGGCAATCAAGGCCGGCGAGGTGGTGACGCTGATGGGCCGCAACGGCATGGGCAAAACCACCACGATCCGCTCGATCATGGGGCTGACCCCGGCGGCCAGCGGCAGCATCCGGTTTCGCGCCAGCGATATCCGCGCCTATCCGTCTTATCGTGTTGCCAAGATCGGCATCGGCCTGGTGCCGGAGGGGCGGCAGATTTTCCCCAATCTCAGTGTGCGCGAGAATCTGATTGCCACCGCCGCCAACCGGCGTGGCGCCGCCCAGCCCTGGACGTATGACAAGGTGGTGGCGCTGTTTCCGCGCCTCGCTGAACGTGCCGGCAATATGGGCAACCAGCTTTCCGGCGGCGAGCAGCAGATGCTGGCGGTGGGCCGGGCGCTGATGACCAACCCGCATCTGCTGATCCTGGACGAAGCCACCGAGGGCTTGGCGCCGCTGATCCGCCAGGAAATCTGGGCCTGCATCGCGCAGCTCAAGGCCGCCGGGCAATCGATCCTGATCGTGGACAAGAATGTGGAAGCGCTGACCCGGCTGGCCGACCGCCATTATGTGATCGAAAAAGGCCGCGTGGTGTGGCAGGGCTCGTCGCCGGAACTGGCCGCCAGCCCGGAAATTCAGCATCGGTATCTCGGGGTGTGATTAAACTTTCGCCGCATATGACATTGTGACGAAATCTTCCTGAATTAGCGCTGGCGGCGTTGCCAAGCCCAGGTTGTTGCCGCCACAATGCAGCCTCTATCAGGAGGATTGGTTTGCTGAACGACGACATGCAGCGCGCGGCGGAATTTGCCCATGCGGCCGTGGCCAGCATGGCCAAGCATGGCATCCCGCCCACCCCGGTGCATTTCACCGTCTGGTATGAATATCATGCCGGCCGCGACCATGCCCTGGGCCGTGCCATGGATGCCCTGGTGGCGGCCAAGCAGGCTTTCACGCCCGAAGTGGTGCGCGCGCTGTATGAACAGCATCTCTCGCCGGCCCGGCTGTTTCATGCCTCACGCGATGCGGCAGACAAGCTGGATGCCGTGATGGATGAATTGCGCGACCATATCGGCAGCGCCGAGGAAACCACCCGCGCCTATGGCGACCAGCTTGAGCGTTTCTCCGACAAGCTGGATGCCGAGCCGGCCAGCGCCCCGGCCCAGGTGGATGGCATCGTGGATGCCATGCTGCTGGAAACCCGCGCCATGCAGGAGCGCAACAAGGAACTGGAAACCCGCTTGGCCGAAGCCACGGCGGAAGTGACCGAATTGCGGCGCGGCTTTGAGCAGGCGCGGCGCGAGGCGCTGACTGATCCGCTCACCGGCCTGGCCAACCGCAAGGCTTTTGAACAGGCGATGCATCTGCTGGTGCGCGAGACGCAGCAGGATAATGCGGCTTTGTCGCTGCTGATGCTGGATATCGATCACTTCAAACATTTCAACGATAATTTTGGCCACCAGACCGGCGACACCGTGCTGCAATTGGTGGGCCGCATGCTGGCCGAAAATGTGAAGGGCCGCGATGTGGCGGCGCGGTATGGCGGCGAGGAATTTGCCATCCTGCTGCCCTTCACCCGGCTGGATCAGGCGCATGGCCTGGCCGATTCGATCCGCCGCGGCATCAGCGCCCGCAAGCTGGTGAAACGCAGCAGCGGCCAGGAGCTTGGCCGGGTCACGATCTCCGTAGGTGTGGCCGAATACCGCCCGGGCGAGCCGCTTTCCGGCCTGGTGCAGCGCGCCGATGATGCGCTTTACGCCGCCAAGCATGCCGGGCGCGACCGGGTGATCACCGAGCGTGAAATCGGCATCCCGGCCGGCGGCGGCTAACCGCGCCTTGCCGCCACGGCAGGCTTTTGCTGCCGCACAGCCTCGGCTAACATGCGTTTGAAAAAGCCTGTCCGGGAGAGAAACGCATGGCCTACGCCACCTTGCTGGTCGAGAAAAAAGACCGCGTCGCCACCATCACGCTGAACCGGCCCGAGCGGCTCAATGCGCTCAGCGCCGAATTGATGACCGAATTGCTCGCCGCTTTGCGCGAGATTGAAAATGATGGCGAAAGCCGCGCTGTGCTGCTGACCGGCGCCGGGCGCGGTTTCTGCTCGGGCGCCGATCTGGCCAGCGGTGATCTCGGCCAGGGCGATGGCCCGCCCGATCTGGGCGTGGCGTTGCATGATCGCTACCATCCGGTGATCCGCAAGATGAACAGCTATCGCATGCCGATCGTCTGCGCCGTGAATGGCGCGGCGGCGGGCGCCGGCATGAGCCTGGCGCTGGCCGGCGATATTGTGATTGCCGCCAAGTCGGCCACCTTCCTGCAAGCCTTCTGCAATATCGGCCTGGTGCCGGATGCCGGCTCCACCTGGTTTCTGCCGCGCCTCGCCGGCTCGGCCCGTGCGCTGGGCATGACCATGCTGGGCGAAAAGCTGCCGGCGGCCACGGCTGCCGAATGGGGCCTGATCTGGAAATGCGTCGAGGATGCCGAATTGCTCGGCGCCGCTCAGGCCATCGCGCTCAAGCTTGCCAACGGGCCGACGCTGGGCCTCGGCCTGATCCGCAAGATCGTGCGCCAGTCGCAGACCAATTCGCTCGACGAACAGCTTGAAGTGGAGCTTGAAGCCCAGCGCATTGCCGGCCGCAGCCGCGACTTTGTGGAAGGTGTCACCGCCTTCCTGCAAAAGCGCCCGGCCAAGTTCAGCGGCCAGTAAGAATGTCAGTAGACATGACGCCAAACCCGCAGCAGGCAGACCCACAGCAGGTGGCCGAGGCAGTGGGCCGCGCCATGTATGCCGCCGATGCCGCCACGCGGGGTTTGGGCATCGAACTGCTGGATATCGGCCCGGGCCGCGCCCGCCTGCGCATGGCAGTGCGGCCCGACATGCTGAACGGCCATGGCATCTGCCATGGCGGCTTCATGTTCACCCTGGCTGATTCCGCCTTCGCCTTTGCCTGCAATTCCTACAACAAGGCGGCGGTGGCGCAGCGCGCCGATATCAGCTTCCTGGCTATGGTGCCGCATGATGCGGTGCTCACCGCCGAGGCGCGTGAAATGGCCGGCGGCGGCCGCAGCGGTGTTTACGACATCGAATTGCGCGACCAGCATGGCAAGCTGGTCGGCCTGTTTCGCGGCCATTCGCGCCAGATCAAGGGCGAGGTTGTGCCGGGCCTGGCTTGACCGCGCTATCAGTAAAAGGAAATCACACCATGACCCTACCGATGACGCCGAACTGGGTGTGACGCTGTTTGACATAGCGGAGAGGTGATCTGCGCTGATATGCAGCAGCAGGCAGATAATTTTCCTGGCCGCGCCTTACAGCCCAAGGCCCAGGAGCGGCCAGCACTCGATTGAGTTATCAGCACCTGCCCTTTGCTGCCCCCTCACCGTCGTCATGCCCGGGCTTGACCCGGGCATCCAATTTTCCCAGGAATTCAGCCATATTTTAGCAAAACTGGCTGCCCGCTTGCGCGGGCATGACGATTTGGAGTGCGATGACGGCCCACCCTGTCAGGGTCCGGCCCCTCACCCTGTCAGCATAAGCTGCCGATAGGAAATACCGATTGACCGCCGCCCCGCCTGCATGCTGAATTATCCGACCAATTGGTCGGATAATATAAAAGCCGGGAGGGACCATGACGGGAGCGGGACAGGCGCGCGCGCTTAAGCGGGCGGTGGCGGGGGCCGAGCGTGCCTTGTTGGAGCCGATTGAATATGCGAGCCGCGACGAGATAACCGCCTTGCAGCTTTTCCGCCTGCAATGGAGCCTGCGCCACGCCTATGACAATGTGCCGGCCTATCGCGCCAAGTTTGACGCTGCCGGGGTGCATCCCGATGACCTGCGTGATTTGAGCGACCTGGCGCGGTTTCCCTTCACCACCAAGGCCGACCTGCGTGATGGCTATCCCTTCGGCATGCTGGCGGTGCCGCGCCGCGACTGTATCCGGCTGCATGCCTCTTCCGGCACCACCGGCAAACCCACCGTAGTGGCCTATACCCGCGCCGATATCGACAATTGGGCCGGGCTGATGGCGCGGTCGATCCGCGCTGCCGGCGGCCGGCCGGGCGATCTGGTGCATGTGGCCTATGGCTATGGCCTGTTCACCGGCGGCCTGGGGGCGCATTACGGCGCCGAGAAACTGGGCTGCACCGTGGTGCCGATGTCGGGCGGCCAGACCGAGAAGCAGGTGCAACTGATCCAGGATTTGCGGCCCGACATCATCATGGTGACGCCGAGCTACATGCTGGCCATCGCCGAGGAATTCCGCCGCCAGGGGCTGGAGCCGCGCAACACCAGCCTGGCGATCGGCATCCATGGCGCCGAGCCATGGACCGAGGCGATGCGCGCCGGCATCGAGCAGGCTTTCGGCATCCAGGCGGTGGATATCTTCGGCCTCTCGGAAGTGATGGGGCCGGGCGTGGCGAATGAATGCGTTGAGAGCAAGGATGGGCTGACTTTGTGGGAGGATCATTTCTATCCCGAGATCATCGACCCCGAGACCGGCGCGGTGCTGCCCGAGGGCGAGCGCGGCGAATTGGTGCTGACCACGTTGACCAAGGAAGCGCTGCCGCTGATCCGCTATCGCGTGCGCGACCTGACCCGGCTGCTGCCGCCGAGCGCGCGCAGCATGCGGCGGCTGGACCGCATCACCGGCCGCGCCGACGACATGCTGATCATCCGCGGCGTGAATGTGTTTCCGAGCCAGGTGGAGGCGGTGCTGTTGCAGGAGCCGCGCCTGGCGCCGCATTACCAGCTTGAAATCCGCCGCGACGGGCCGCTCGACGACCTCACCATCGTGGCCGAATTATTGCCTGAGATATTCAATGCCGATGCCGCATTGAAAAACCAGATCGGCGCCGCCATCCTGCGCCGTGTGAAAGACCTGATCGGGGTTTCCGCCCGCATCGACCTGCGCGACCCGGGCGGCATCGAACGCTCGCTCGGCAAGGCGCGGCGGGTGGTTGATCTCAGGCGCAAGGAATGATGATGGCGCAGCTCAATACCGAACCCAACCTGAAAGACCCGGATGGCTTTTACGAAAAGCTGATCCGCATGACCGCCGGGCTGGAAGACCGCCAGGCCCGGCTGGCCACCGCCAAGCTGGCTTTGCTGCTGGCCAACCATATCGGCGACGACGCCGTGCTGGATGAAGCAATGCGGCTGGCGCGCGGAGCGCCTGAGTAGGCTCAATCAGCGGCGATGCCGTGCCATGCCGGTGCGGCGGCTCGGCGGCGGGGTTTCCGCCTTCTGCTTGCGCGCCACGGCATAGGCCTTGCGCGCCCATTCCAGCAATGTCTCCGGCTCGTCGATCACCTCGGCCGGCAATTGCCAATAACTCATCGCCACCGGCTTGCCCTTGCCCGTATAGACAAACGGACCCACGCCGCGCGCCTCGAAATCGCCCTTGGTCTCGGCATCGGCCTTGAGATAGAGCGTATCGTCAACGATCAGCGCAAACATCACGCCCCGGCAATATACGCCCGCACCGCCGAACATGCGGCGGACGGCAATGGGGCCGAGCGGGGCGAATAACTCGGCAGCGTGTTCCATGAAATCATTCGAGGCGGTCATGGCGCGCAGACTAACGCGACCATCGCCGTGGGAAAAGGGAAAGCGGCGGAAACTTTGACGCTGCAAGGCGATTCGTTTAGCTTGCCGCCATGCAAGCCTATCTCCTCATCGCCACTGGCGGCGCACTTGGCAGCATGGCGCGCTACTGGATGGCCAGCAATATCGATGGCCGCCATGGCAGCGGGTTTCCCTGGGGTACCGTGCTGGTGAATATCAGCGGCAGCTTTGTGATTGGCCTGGCCGCTGCCCTGCTGGCCGGGAAAACCGGCTGGGGCGACAATGCGCGCGCCTTGGTGATGGTGGGCCTGTGCGGCGGCTTCACCACCTTTTCCAGCTTCAGCCTGCAAACCCTGGCTTTGCTGCGCGATGGCTATCTGCTGCGCGCCGGCGGCCATGTGGCGCTGTCGGTGCTGGCCTGCCTGTTTGCCACCTGGGCCGGCATGGCCCTGGTGCAATATTTCGGAAAAGCCGCTTAACCCATCATATTGCGTGTGGCGGTGGGCAGTTTCACCACCAGGCCATCCAGCGCCTCGCTAATCAGCAACTGGCAGCCGAGGCGCGAGGTCTTGGTCAGGCCAAAGGCAAGGTCGAGCATGTCTTCCTCGTCCGGCTTGGCCGCCGGCAGCTTGCCATACCAGGCCGGGTCCACCACAACATGGCAGGTGGAGCAGGCCAGCGAACCCTCGCAGGCGCCTTCGATATCGATGCCGTGCTTATGCGCCACTTCCAGCACCGACAGGCCAAGCGGCGCTTCCACCTCGCGGCGCGAACCATCGGTCTGGATGAAGGTCATCTTCGGCATGGTCGGCTCCTGGGGCTGGCTCCTGTTTACGCGCCTGATATAGCGCCTGGGGCGAGCAGCGGCAACTAGGGTGCGGACCCAGTATTGGCGGGTCCGTGACGGCGTGATTTTCTTGCCTGGCCAGAAGGCAAGCCGAAAGCGATGTGGTGCATCGGTGAGGCTTGCCGACGCCGCCAGGCAAGAAAAGCACACCGCCCC
>DLGP01000053.1:446-11821 GCA_002482765.1 Alphaproteobacteria bacterium UBA7691 | reverse complement strand
GATCCTGCTGATCACGCATGACCTGACCATCGTGCGCAAATTCGCCGACCGGGTGGGTGTGATGACCCAGGGGCATATCGTTGAAGCCGGATCGGTGGCCGAGGTGTTTGCCGCGCCGGCGCATGCCTATACGCGCAAGCTGTTGGCCGCCGAGCCGAAGGGCAAGCCGGCCAGCCCGGCCGAAGATGCTGCGCCGGTGCTGCGCGCCGAACAGGTCAAGGTGTGGTTTCCGATCAAGGCCGGGCTGTTCCGCCGCACCATCGGCCATATCAAAGCGGTGGATGGTATCGACATCACAATCCGCGCCGGCGAAACCCTGGGTGTGGTGGGCGAAAGCGGCTCGGGCAAATCCACTTTGGGCTATGCCTTGCTGCGCTTGCAGAAATCAACCGGCCGCATCCGCTATGGCGAGCGCGACTTGCAGGGCCTGACCTGGGCCGACATGCGGCCGCTGCGGCGCGAAATCCAGGTGGTGTTCCAGGATCCGTTTTCCAGCCTCAGCCCGCGCCTGTCGGTATTCCAGATCGTTGAAGAAGGTTTGCGTGTGCATGGCCTGCCGGGCCGAAACGGCGCTGCCGGCAGCGAGGCCGAGCGGCGCGAGCGGGTGGCGGCTGCCTTGGCCGAAGTGGGACTCGATCCGGCCAGCATGGACCGTTATCCGCATGAATTCAGCGGCGGCCAGCGCCAGCGCATCGCCATTGCGCGCGCCATGGTGCTGGAGCCGCGCTTTGTGGTGCTGGATGAGCCAACCTCGGCGCTGGATATGAGCGTGCAGGCGCAGATTGTTGATCTGCTGCGTGATTTGCAACAGAAGCGCGGCTTGGCCTATCTGTTCATCAGCCATGATTTGCGTGTGGTGCGGGCGTTGGCGGATCGGGTGCTGGTGATGAAGGATGGCCGCGTGGTGGAGCAGGGTGCCGCAGCAAAGCTGTTCAGCGCGCCGGAAACCGATTATACCCGCGCCCTGATCGCTGCCGCCTTTGATCTGGCGGTGACGCATGAACATGCCGTGCGAGGATAGACAAAACCATGGCCTTGCTGATCTATACGCCGATCCATGATGCCGAGGATTGGGCGGAAACCCTGCGGCAGCAATTGCCTGACCTGGATGTGCGGGTTTATCCCGAAATCGGCAATGCCGACGAAATCGACATGGCGCTGGTGTGGAAGCCGCCGGCCGGTTTCCTGGCCGGCTTCCGCAATCTGAAATTTGTGCATAGTTTTGGCGCCGGGGTGGATGGCATCCTGGCCGATAACAGCTATCCGCGCCAAGTGCCGCTGGCGCGTGTGGTGGATGCCGGCCTGGCCAATGGCATGGCCGAATATGTGGTGCTGCATGTGCTGCGCTTTCATCGCCAGATGCAGGCGATGCAATTCAACCAGCGGAACCGCACCTGGAAATGGCTGCCGCCGGTGGATGCCAAGGATCGCACCATCGGCATCATGGGCATGGGTGCGCTAGGTGCCGTGGCGGCGAAACGGCTGCTCGATTTTGATTTTCAGGTGGTGGGCTGGAGCCGGCGGCTGAAGGCCATCGATGGCGTGGCCAGTTTCCATGGCGATGATCAACTGGAAGGTTTTCTGCGCCATTGCAATGTGCTGGTCTGCCTGCTGCCGTTGACGCCGGAAACCCGTGGCATCATCAGCCGGCGCAGCATCAGCCTGTTGCCGCGTGGCGCGCATGTGATCAATGCCGGGCGCGGCGGCCATGTGGTGGAAGCCGATCTGCTGCATGCGCTGGATAACGATTATCTCTCCGGCGCCACGCTGGATGTGTTTGCCGAGGAACCGTTGCCTGAGCAGCACCCGTTCTGGACCCATCCGAAGGTGACAGTGACGCCGCATAATGCCGCCGACAGTATTCCGGTGCTGGTGGTGCCGCAGATTGTGGACAACATCCGGCGCTGCCGCGAAGGCCGCCCGCTGGCCCGCATCGTCGATTTGTCGGTCGGTTATTAGAGCGTCGCGCGGTTGATTTCGTAAAGCACGATAGCGGTGGCGACAGCTACATTCAGCGAGTCGGCTGTGCCGCGCATCGGGATGCGCACCCGGGCGTCGCAGGCATCTTCATATTCCCTGGGCAGGCCGGCCTGCTCATTGCCCATCATCAGGAAAACCGGGCCGCGATAATCCAGCTTGCGGTAATCCTCGGAAGCGCGCAGCGATGTGCCCACCAGCATGCCGCCCAGCGGCTGGCGCCAGGCATTAAAATCGGCGAAGCGCGCCTTGGCCAGTTTCACGGCAAAGATCGAACCCATCGAAGCGCGCACGGCTTCGATGGAAAACGGGTCACAGCATTCGTCGATCAGCACAATGCCGGCGGCGCCCACCGCATCGGCGGTGCGCATGATGGTGCCCAGATTGCCGGGATCGCGGATCATTTGCAGCGCAATCAGGCAGGATTGCGGCGTGAGGCTAAAATCCTCCAGCCGGCTCCAGCCGGCGCGGTAGATGCCCACCACGCCCTGCGGATTATCGCGCCGGGCGATTTTTTCCATCGCCTGGTTGCTGGCTTCGATGCAATCAATGCCGCGCGCCAGGCAGCGATCAAGATAGGCACGTAATTTGGGATGCTGCTTCAATTCGCTGCTGAAGATCAGCGTTTCGGGCCACACATTCTGCTCGGCAGCAGTTAATGCCGTGCGCAGCCCCTCGGCCACATAGAGCCCGGTCTCGCGGCGATGTTTTTTGTCGTCCAGCGCGCGCACCAGCTTGATCGCCGGATTGGCGGCGCTGGTAACGAGCTTCACGGCGTTGGCTTCGCGCATGGCTTGTGCTTAGCAAGGAAAGCCGGGCCGCCGCAAGTGCGGCCCGGTATCGGGTGTCAGCCGCGTGTGCCGCTGCGCTGCTGCTGGCCACCGGAGCGCTGACCGCCGGAACGCTGACCATTATTGGAACGCTGGCCGCCGGCATGCTGGCCGGCAGAACGCTGCGGCTGGCCGCTGCGGTTCGGCTGACCACCCTGCGGCCTGGCACCGGCCTGCTGCGGGCGTTGGCCATCGGGGCGCTTGGCGGCGCCATCCTGATGCCGGGCGCCGTCCTGACGTTGGCCCTGCGAACGGCCCCCGGCATGATGGCCACCATCCTGATGGCGGTTGCCATGATGACCGCCGCCATGACCCTGCGGGCGACCACCCTGGCCCTGGCGCTGGCCCGGCTTCTGGCCCTGGCGATGACCATGCGCCGGGCGCGGGGCATCGGCTTCCTCGGTCACGGCAATGCTGCCGCGCCGGTCTTCGGCCGGGATCTTCTGCTTGATCAGGCGTTCGATATCACGCAGGTAGGCGCGTTCTTCCTGATCACAGAAAGCAATGGCAATGCCGGCGCGGCCGGCGCGCGCGGTGCGGCCGATGCGATGCACATAGGATTCCGGGATGTTCGGCAGTTCATAATTGATGACATGCGTCACTTCCGGAATATCAATGCCACGCGCTGCAATATCGGTGGCAACCAGGGCGCGCACCTTGCCGGCGCGGAAACCTTCCAGGGCGCGCTCGCGCTGGCCCTGCGATTTGTTGCCGTGGATAGCAGCCGCTTCCACGCCGCTGCCCACCAAGTGCTTGGCAACGCGGTCGGCGCCGCGCTTGGTGCGGGTGAAGATCAGCGTGCGATAGATCGCATCATCCTTGAGCAATTCGCTCAGCAGTGTGCGCTTGGCGGCAGTGTCAACATGGATCACCTTCTGCTCAACGCGGTCGGCAGTGGCTGCCACCGGGGTTACCGCCACGCGCATCGGATCGCGCAGGAAACCGGCGGCAAGCTGGGCGATGTCGTCCGGCATGGTGGCCGAGAAAAACAGGCTCTGGCGCTGCTTGGGCAATTGCGCGGCGATCTTGCGGATCGGCTGCACAAAGCCCATGTCGAACATCTGGTCGGCCTCGTCCAGCACCACAATCTCGGTCAGATCAAGGCGGATATGGCGGCTGCCGGTGTGATCCAGCAGGCGGCCCGGCGTGGCCACCAGCACGTCAACGCCCTGGCTGAGCTGCTTGATCTGCGGGCCGGGGGAAACGCCGCCGAAAACAATGGCAACGCTGACGCCAAGCTTTTCGCCATAAAAGCGGAAACGCTCGGCGATCTGGCTCGCCAATTCGCGGGTCGGGCTGAGCACCAGCACACGGCAGGATTTCGGCTGCGCGCGCGGGCGGCGGCCATCCGGGCCGGCTTGCGCCAGGCGATGCAGGATCGGCAGCGCAAAGGCGGCGGTCTTGCCGGTGCCGGTCTGTGCAATGCCGAGCAGATCGCGGCCCTGCATCACATAGGGAATCGCCTGGGCCTGGATCGGGGTGGGGGTTTTATAGGGGCTGGCGGCCAAGGCTTGCAGCAGGGGGGCGGCAAGGCCGAGATCGGTGAAGCTTACGCTGGTAGTGGTCAAAACAGAATCCTTTAAGGGCCGCAGCGCCATGGCGCATACGGTTACGCAGCCATGCAAAATGCACGGCGGCGGGGGATGAAAACGCCCCGCGTGACCTGGGTCGTATGATGAAGGATGAAGGGCGCCGGGCAGGACGATCCGCAGTGAAGCAATACAGGGAACGTTCACGCGGCCTGGCAGCCGCTGGCCGGCACCCGCTTCGGGCGCCGATGTGCTGCATATGGCAGCTTGAACCGGGATAGTCAAGCTGCATCATGCTGCCGCTTCCGCCGCTCCGGGTCCGGGTGTAGCCTTTGTCACAAATCCGGTGGGGGGAAATCATGAAGGCAGTGGAGTTTCTGTTCGATTTTGGCAGCCCGACCTGCTACCTAGCCTATACGCAATTACCAGCTCTGGCCGCGCGCCACGGCGCTGAGATCATCTGGCAGCCGGTTTTGCTTGGCGGTATTCTGAAAGCCACCGGCAATCGCTCGCCGGTGGAAGTGCCGGCCAAAGGCGCCTGGATGTTGCAGGATTTGCAGCGTTTCGCCCGCCGCTACGGCGTGCCGTTCACCTTCAACCGGCATTTCCCGATCAACACGCTGCTGCTGATGCGTGCTGCCAGCACCATGCAGATGCAGGGCAAGCTGCTGCCCTATGCCGATGCGATCTACCGCGCGATCTGGGCCGAAGGGCGCAATATGGGTGATCCGGCTGTGGTTGGTCAGGTGCTGGCCGAAGCCGGCTTTGATCCGGCGGCGGTATTGGCGGCGGCGAATGACGAAACCGCCAAACAGGCGCTGAAGGCGGCCACTGAATCCGCCGTGGCGCGCGGCGCTTTTGGTGCGCCGATCTTCTTTGTTGGCGACGAGATGTATTTTGGCCAGGACCGCATGGATTTTGTCGCCGAGGCGCTGGCCGCATTGCCCTGATCGTTCCAGCCTAGATTTACCCCAGTCAGAAAAACAAAAAAACATGACCTCTTCCCTGATTCCCCCTGCGCGGCTGCTGTGGCTGCTCTGCATCGCCGAAGTGCTCAGCATGGCCGGCTTCTCGGCCTTTCCCGCCTTGCAGCCGGAATTGAGCGCATTGTGGCAGCTCAGTGCCGCCGAAGCCGGCTGGATCAACGGGCTGTTTTTTGCCGGCTATACCCTGGCCGTGCCGTTTCTGGTGGCCTTCACGGATCGCAGCGATCCGCGCCGCGTGATGCTGGTGGGTTTGCTGCTGGCGGTGGTCGGCAATCTCGGTTTTGCGCTGATGGCGCAGGGCTTTGTCAGCGCAGCAGTGTTTCGCTTCATTGCCGGCGCGGCTTTGGCTGGCACTTACATGCCGGGCCTGGTGCTGCTGACCGATCATGTGCAGGGTCCGCTGCAATCGCGCTCGGTGGCGTTCTATACCTCCACTTTCGGGGTTGGCAGCGCCGGCTCCTTCCTGGTGGCGGGTGAACTGGGGCAGCTTTTCCCCTGGCCGGTGGCCTTTGCGGTTTCAGCTTTGCTGGCAGCGGCCGGCTTTGTGCTGGTATTCGGCTGGCTGCCAAGCCGGCCGGCCGAGCGGCGCCCGCTGGTGCCGGTGCCGCTGCGCCGCGTGCTGGATTTCCGCCCGGTGCTGCGCAACGGCAATGCCATGCGCTATGTGCTGGGTTATGGCCTGCATTGCTGGGAATTGTTCACCGTGCGCTCCTGGATCGTGGCTTTCCTGGATGCCCGCGCCGCTGCCGGTGCCGAGGCTTTGTGGCGCCCCACCACGGTGGCGATGATCGTGGTGCTGGTTGGTGTGCCGGGCAGCATCCTGGGCAATGAGCTGGCTTTGCGGGTTGGCCGGGTGCGCGCCATTGTTGGCGTTGCCATCGTCACCGCAGCCTTGGCCGCGCTGATCGGCTGGTCAAGCGCCTGGCCGGCTGTGCTGCTGGGCGGGATGCTGGTGCTGTATAAATTCATGATCATGGCCGATTCCGGCGCGCTCACCGCCGGCGCGGTGGGCGCAGCCGAGCCGGATCGGCGCGGTGCCACCATGGCGGTGCATTCCACGATCGGTTTTCTGGGTGCCTTTCTCGGCCCGGTGGTGTTTGGCCTCACCTTGGATAGCCTGGGCGGGGCCGGCGAGCCTTTCGCCTGGGGCATCGCCTTCACCGCGCTGGCGGCAATCGGTATGCTGTCGCCTCTGGTGCTGCTCACCCTGGGGCGCCGCTGAAAGTTCGGTTCGATGCTGATCCCGTTGATTGTTGCCTGCGCGCTGTTCATGGAGAATCTCGACTCCACCGTGCTGGCTACCGCCTTGCCGGCCATCGCCGAAGCCTTCGGCGAGAATCCGCTGAAGATGAACCTGGCGATAACTTCCTATCTGTTCAGCCTGGCGGTGTTCATCCCGATCAGCGGCTGGATGGCGGATCGCCATGGCACGCGCACGATTTTTCGCGCCGCCATCATTGTGTTCACGCTCGGCTCGATCCTGTGCGGCTTGAGCGAGTCATTCTGGCAACTGGTTGGCGCGCGGGTGTTGCAGGGCATTGGCGGCGCCATGATGGTGCCGGTTGGCCGTTTGCTGGTGGTGCGATCGGTCAGCAAGGCGGAACTGGTGCGGGCGATGGCCTTTCTCACCCTGCCGGCGCTGATCGGCCCGGTGATCGGGCCGCCTTTGGGCGGCTTCCTTACCACCTATTTATCGTGGCGCTGGATCTTCTGGATCAACGTGCCGATTGGCATTGTCGGCGTGCTGCTGGTCAGCCTGTATATCCCGAATACCCGCGCCGCCAGCACGCCGCCGCTGGATCGCCTGGGATTTCTGCTGTCCAGTGTGGCTTTGCTCGGCTTGGTATTAGGTTTTGAGACCATCGGCCGCGATCTGCTGCCTTTCTGGCTGCCGCCGGCCTTGCTGCTGCTGGGCGGCGTTATCCTGTGGCTTTACCTGCGCCATGCCGCGCGCGTGCCCTATCCGGTGATCGACCTGCGGCTGCTGCAACAGCCCACTTTCCGCATCTGCAATATCGGCGGCTTCCTGTTCCGCATCGGCGTTGGCGCGCTGCCCTTCCTGCTGCCGCTGATGCTGCAACTGGGTTTTGGCCTCAGCGCTTTCCAATCCGGCATGCTCACCTTTGCCAGCGCAGCCGGTGCGTTGCTGATGAAAGCCAGCGCCGGGCCGATCCTGCGCCGCTTCGGCTTCCGCCGCGTGCTGGTGATCAACGCTGTGTTGTCCAGCGCTTTCATCCTGGCCACCGGTTTCATCCGGCCGGATATGCCGGCCTGGAGCATTCTGTTGCTGTTGTTATTCGGCGGGTTTTTCCGCTCGCTGCAATTCACCAGCATCACCACGCTCAGCATCGCGGATTTCCCGCCCGAGCGCATGAGCGCGGTGACCAGCTTTTCCTCGATGGCGCAGCAGGTTTCGCTTAGTTGCGGTGTGGCGGTGGGGGCCTTGGTGCTGCATGCCACGGTGGCTTACAAGGGCGGCGCCAGCCTGACTCCGGCGGATTTCACCCCGGCCTTTGTGTTTGTTGGCCTGGTGGCGATGGCATCGGTTTTCTCCTATCGGGCGCTGGCGCCCGATGCCGGTGCCGAGGTCAGTGGTCATCGCCTGCCGCCGCCCAACAGATAGCGGACCCGGTTGACGGCTGCCCTCTGCTTGCGATACGCCGATAGGCAGGAAATCCGGCAGAGGAGCGGGCGTGATGAGCGAGATGGTGGAAATGCTGATCCAGCCCAGGAAGCAGGATCTGGGCGATGGCTTTGTGGTGCGGCGTGTGCTGCCCTTCGCCAAGCGGCGCCATGTCGGGCCATTTGTTTTCCTCGATCACATGGGGCCGGCACAATTTGCCCCCGGCCAGGGGCTGGATGTGCGGCCGCACCCGCATATCGGCCTGGCTACCGTCACCTATCTGTTTTCAGGTGAAATCCTGCATCGTGACAGCCTGGGCTATCTGCAACCGATCCGGCCCGGCGATGTGAACTGGATGACCGCCGGCTCCGGCATTGTGCATTCCGAACGCACCCGCGATGAAGTGCGCGCCGCCGGCCAGTTGCTGCATGGCATACAGGCCTGGGTGGCCTTGCCGCTGGAGCATGAGGAAATTGCGCCCAGCTTTCAGCATCATCCGGCGGCCAGCCTGCCGGAATGGCGCGATGGCGATGCCACATTGCGGCTGGTTGCCGGCAGCTATGGCGGCCATGTGGCGCCGGCGCAATGCCTGTCGCCGATGTTCTATATCGATCTTGATCTGCCGCAGGGCGCCAGTTTCACGCTGAATGATGAACATGCCGAGCGGGCGGTGCATGTTTCCATCGGCGGCATCAATGTTGCTGGCACCAGCTATGGCGAAAGCGACCTGCTGGTGCTGCGCCAGGGTGATTCCGTGACGCTGACCGCCGAGCAGCCAAGTCGGCTGATGCTGCTGGGCGGTGCGCCACTGGATGCGCCGCGCCAGATGTGGTGGAATTTTGTTTCCAGCTCCAAGGAGCGGATCGAACAGGCCAAGGCGGATTGGCAGGCGGATCGGTTTGGCAAGGTGCCGGGCGAGAGCGAATTCATTCCACTGCCGCCGGGTTGAAGTACATGACCCGTTTGCAGCCGGATTATGGCGATGAGCTGCGCCGCTTGCAGATCGAGCTGGTGAAGCTGCAACGCCATCTTATCAAGGATGGCGAGAAGGTGCTGGTGCTGCTGGAAGGCCGGGATGCCGCCGGCAAGGATGGCGCGATCAAGCGTATTGTTGAGCATATGAGCCCGCGTGAAACCCGCGTGGTGGCGCTGGGCAAACCAAGCGAGCGTGACACGGCTTCATGGTATTTTCAGCGCTGGGTGCAATATCTGCCCGCTGCCGGCGAATTCGTGCTGTTCAATCGCTCCTGGTATAATCGCGCCGGGGTCGAGCATGTCATGGGTTTTTGTTCGGATGCCGAATACCGCGCCTTTCTGGTCGCGGTGCCGCGTTTTGAGGATTTGCTGCTGCGTGACGGCATCCGTTTATTCAAATTCTATCTCGATATCAGCCGTGACGAGCAGAAGCAGCGCCTGGCCGAACGCCGCAGCGATCCGCTGAAGCAATGGAAGATCAGCCCGATTGATGAAGCGGCGCAGAAACATTGGCGTGACTACAGCCGCGCCCGCGATGCCATGCTGCGTGCCACCCATGCCCGGCAGGCGCCCTGGCAGATTGTGCGGGCCGATCACAAGAAACCGGCGCGGCTGAATATCATCCGCGCTTTGCTGGCAAGCTGGGATTATCCCGGCAAGGCTGCGGATTTAACGCCAGAACGCGCCGTGCTGTTTGGTTTTACGCCACGCTGCCTGGCCGATGGGCGGCTGGCACCGTAGCGATCAATGCCCGCTGCGCCGCAAGGCGCGTGACCAGCCGATGGCGCCAAAACCAACCGCTGCCGCAATCAGTGCCGGCCAAATCCATAATTGGATTGATTGCTGCAAACCGCCGACCTGTTGCAGCGGCTTGCGCGCCAGGGTGAGCCAGCCCAATCCCTTGTAATCCCCCAGGCCCTGGGCCTGGATCTGGCCCTGGGCCGCCGCAACGATGTAATCCTGGCCATTCTGCCAGCGTTCAATCCCGCTGCCTGGTTTGCCGGCAATGGCCAAGGGGCTGCTTGGTTTGCTGCCGATTTCGCCTGCGCTGCCCAGCAGCAGGCTGCCCTCGGCCGAGATGATCAGCAGGTCGGCATGGTGCGGGCTGTCGCTGCCATGCAGCAGCTTGTCGCGCAATTGCTGCGTCCAATGCCAGCCGACATGCACCGCCAGCACACCAAGCAATAGCCCGCTGTCATCCTTGATCGGGGCGGCAAAATCGACAAAACGCAGCATTTCGCCATTCGGGCCGGGGATCAGTTTGGCCAGCATCAAGGCATCATGCACATCGCCGATCCAGGGTGCCTTGCGGCCCTCGGTGAAAACCGGCCGTTGTGAACTATCGGAGCCCAGCAGCAGGTCGCCGGTGGAAGCCAGCACCTGGCCTTCCGCATTGAGGATGCCGATCCAGGTATAGGCGGGATCAACATCATGCAGGCTGCGCACAAAACCGGAGAGGAATTGCGCCGAAGCAAAATTTGTCGCCAGTTGTGGGCTGCGCACCGCGCTGAACACATGATCGGCTCGGCGCGCCATGTCGGCATCCAGCGCCGTGGCAAACGCACCGGCCAGGACTTGCAGCCGGGTTTCATCCTGCTTGATGGCGCGCTGTTCCAGCCAGGCATCCAGCAGCAGCCACAGCCCAGCCAGCAGCACAAAGGCACAGAAGGCCCAGATTGTGCCACGCAGCGGTGCGCGATCCAGTTCTGTATCGGACATTGGCAGCTTTGTATCCAGCAAACGGCAGGTGGATCAGTGTAAACGCTGCCACGGGAATCGTATAGCACCGTTGGCTTTTGTCTCTTGCGCAAAGGCCTTATAATGACCAGACGATTCCGAAGCCCCGATTTGGACATTACGCATCATGGCGAGTGACACGCAGCCGGCCGGGCAAAGGCAGGCCGATATTATCATCATCGGCGGTGGTATCGCCGGTGCTGGCGCGGCCTATGCACTGGCGTCGCAAGCCCGGGTCATTCTGCTGGAACGCGAAAACCAGCCCGGCTATCACACCACCGGTCGTTCGGCGGCGTTGTTTTCCGAAACCTATGGCAACGCGCCGATTCGGGCGTTGACCGTGGCCAGCCGGGATTTCCTGATACAGCCGCCGCCCGGTTTTTGCGATGGGGCGATTCTGACGCCGCGTGGTGTGTTGCAGGTTGGCGTGGCGGAAAAAGCTGAAAAGCTTGATGCTGCCTATGACGAGATGCGGCGACTGGTGCCTTCGATCCGCAGGCTGGATGCCGCCGCCGTGCTGGCGCGGGTGCCGGTGCTGCGGCCTGAAATGGTGGCGGCCGGCGCGCTGGCTGAACCGGAAGCAATGGATATAGACGTGCATGCGCTGCATCGCGGTTTTCTGCGCGGCGCGGCAGCGGCAGGTGCTAGCATTGTCTGCGATGCCAGCGTGACCGGGCTGGCGCGCGATACTGCTGGCTGGCGCGTCGAAGTGGCGGGA
>DLGP01000053.1:0-441 GCA_002482765.1 Alphaproteobacteria bacterium UBA7691 | reverse complement strand
GCGGGCCAGGGCGAATACCGCGCCGGTATTGTGATCAATGCTGCCGGTGCCTGGGCCGATGTTACGGCGGCTTTGGCTGGCCTGGGTCCGCTGGGCCTGGCGCCGAAGCGGCGCACGGCGCTGACCGCCGAAATGCCGGCCGGTTTGGATTTTGCCGCCTGGCCGATGGTGATCGATGCCGACGAGCAGATTTATTTCAAGCCGGAAGCCGGCCGCATGCTGATCTGCCCGGCCGATGAGACACCTTCCGATCCCTGCGATGCGCAGCCTGACGAGATGGATATCGCCATTGCGGTGGATCGTTTCGAGACGTTGACCAATCTGGGCGTGCGGCGCATCGCGGCGAAATGGGCCGGTTTGCGCTCCTTCTTCCCGGATCGCACCATCGTTGCAGGTTTTGACCCGCAGGCAGAAGGTTTCTTCTGGCTCGCCGGCCAGGGC